>JAFURM010000054.1 GCA_017471925.1 Bacteroides sp. | reverse complement strand
TTACGGGAAGTGTGAAACGTGGCTGCCGTTTCCTTGATTCCCATCCCGGCCGCATAGCATCTTAAAATGTTCTTGATTTTTTTTGTTCATTTGTGTAAATTTTATCATTACCCCGTCACACCAGGACTTGGGTATTCAAATTTACACAAAAAAATCTAATAATGCTTGCAACCAGTGGTCAATCTTATTTTACCCAAAAGGGTCAATCACATTAAGGCCAAAGGGGACTATTCTATTTGGCCAAAAGGGTCAAAGTTCAGTGGCTTTTCCAGGCATGGGGGAAGCGTTTTTTCATTATCGTTTGTTTCTTTTTACCCCCCTTTTTGTTGCCTGACGCCCCCTCTTCCGAATTACATAAATTTAACAGGCGAGGACGTATCGCTACCGACACGTCCTCGCCTGTTCATTGACTGAAGTGATTCCGCTGCGATTCGAACGCAGGACCCACGCCTTAGAAGGGCGTTGCTCTATCCAGCTGAGCTACGGAACCATCCTTATCTATGATGCCATTTCTGAAAAGGCGGTGCAAAGGTACGCTTTTTTATGTAAACGACAAACTTTTGCTCTTTTTTTTCGTCTCCCAAGGGAAAGCTTGACGAGAATGACTATATTTGCACCCTATAATTTCAAATCAGGAATCACATCTTTAAAAGAAAAACTACCATGAAGAGACACCATGCTTTCCGCATCCCCAAGTTCATCCTTGCCCTGACCGTCCTGATGGGACTGACCGAAGTGGCCTACACCCAAGAGACCGGCTATCAGAACCCTGTCATCCCCGGGTTTTATCCTGACCCCAGCGTGTGCCGTGTGGGAGAGGACTATTATCTGGTGAACAGCAGTTTCTGCTACTTCCCCGGAGTCCCCCTGTTTCACAGCAAAGACCTCGTGAACTGGGAGCAGATAGGCAACTGTCTGACACGTCCGTCACAGGTGGACCTGAAGGGGCTGAACACCTGGCTCGGCATCTACGCCCCCACCCTGCGCTATCACGACGGCACATTCTACATGATTACCACCAATGTTCCTCATGGGGGCAACTTCCTGGTGCACACCACTGACCCACGAGAAGAATGGTCGGAGCCGGTATGGCTGAAACAGGGAGGCATTGACCCTTCCCTTTACTTTGAGGAGGGAAAATGCTACATGGTGAGCAACCCGGAAGCCGGCATCTACCTCTGTGAAATCAATCCCCGGACAGGCGAGCAGCTGACTCCCTCGCTGCGCATATGGAACGGCACCGGCGGACGTCATCCAGAAGCCCCACATATCTATAAGAAGGACGGCTGGTACTACCTGCTCATTGCCGAGGGCGGGACGGAGTATGGACACAAGGTGACCATCGCCCGTAGCCGCACGATAGAGGGTCCTTATGAGAGCAATCCGGCCAACCCCATCCTGACCCATATCAACCGAAACGCACAGGACAATCCCATACAGGGCACCGGACATGCCGACCTGGTGGAGGCGGCCGATGGTTCATGGTGGCTGGTGTGTCTGGCCTTCAGGCCACAGACGGGCAGCCATCACCTCCTGGGACGTGAGACCTTCCTGGCTCCCGTGAGGTGGGACAAAGGGGCATGGCCCGTAGTGAACGGTGACGGCAGCATAGCCCTGCAGATGAATGTCCCCACCCTGCCCCTGCAACCCTTTGAAAAGCCGGCCGTGCGTACAGACTTCGGCAAGGAGAAGCCTGCCGGCCATGAATGGGTGTACCTGCGCAATCCGCATGCCGAAAACTATACCTACTCCACCCAGGCTCTCCGCCTCCATGCCACAACGGCAAGCCTGAACCAAACGGCGGAAAGCCCCACCTTCATCGGACGACGCCAGCAACACATAGACTTCACTGCCACCGCTGCCCTGAAGTTGGAAAAGGCACAGCCGGGCGACGAAGCGGGAGTGACCGTGTATATGGAGAACCACTCCCACTATGACCTCTGCCTGAAGCAGACGGACAATGGAGAAGTGGCCGTCGTGTTGCGCTATCAGATGGGCGAACTGACCCACCAAGCCTGCGAGATTCCCCTCAAGCGTGCGGGCAAGCCGCTGCTGCGGGTGACGGGCGACAAGGAGAACTATACCTTTACCTACTCCACCAATGGCGGTAAGAGTTTCACCACCGTAGGCCGCATGAACACACGCTACCTCAGCACAGAAACGGCCGGCGGTTTCACGGGCATCATCCTAGGGCTTTATGCCACTTCGGCAAACGAGGCGTCGCAGGCTGTGGCAGAAATAGATTACTTTGAATATAACGGTAAGGATTAAGAGTCTGTTTTGAATTTATTCAGCCTTTTTATGAGGAGTCTTTTCGAGATATTTTGTTTGTTCTTTCAAGGAGCATAGCGGCTATGTGACGAGAAAGAACGGGCAAAAGAGCCGAAAAGAAACTCATGGAAAACGAATAATAAAAGAATGGAATAAATTCAAAACAGACTCTAAAACAACAGAAGAGATGGAAATCAATCAAGCAAGTCCCAAGTTTCAGGAGATGGCCATCGCTCCCATGCACACCTGCGAGCACATTGTCAACCAAACGATGATACGCCTTTTCGGATGCGGAAGGGCGGTGTCGGCCCACATCGAGAAGAAGAAGAGCAAACTGGACTATCAACTGAACGCCTGTCCCACGGCCGAGGAGGTCAGCCGTTTGGAAGAGTGCGTGAACGAGGTGATAGCCCGTCACCTGCCTGTCACGACAAGCTACATCACGCAAGAGGAGGCACAGGGACGATTCGACCTGCAACGTCTGCCCGAAAGAGCAACGGACACCGTGCGCATTGTGAGCATCGGTGATTATGACGAATGTCTGTGCATCGGCACTCACGTGGAAAACACGGCCCGGCTCGGCACCTTCCGCATCATCAGCCACGACTGGGATGAGGAGAGCCACCGCTGGCGGATGCGCTTCAAGTTGCAGTAAACAGCCGTCACGGCACGTTCAAGCGTCCCCGATATTCTTTAGGCGACACTCCGACGTATTGCTTGAAGTATTTGCCGAAGAAGGATTGATTGGGAAAGTTCAGGCGGGCGGCAATCTCCTTGACGCTGAGTTCGGAGTCCTCCAGCAACAGTTTGGCCTCGGTGATGACCATCTCGGTGATCCATTGCAGGGGCGTTTGTTGTGAACGTGCCTTCACGATGGTGGAAAAGTAGCGGGGCGACATGTGTTGCAGGCCGGCGTAGAAAGCCACTTCCCGCTGGCTGCGATAATAGCGGAAGAGGTTGAGCATGAACTGGGAGAAGACGATGTCGTGCTTGTCTTGCGGCAAGGGAGCGATGGGCCAGTTGGCAAAGTAGGCATTGACCACCTCCAGCACCGCAGTCTTTCCCATGGATTTCAGCAACTCGGTCGAGAGGTTTCTGTATTGCGGGGCATTCGCACGGGCACTCTCCTGACTGATGCGTTGGCTGAAAGTGTCGAACTGACGGCTCAGGTGAGCCAAACTTTCATCGGGAAGCGACACACAGGGATGCTGACGCATCCAAAGCATATTCTCCACACTCAACACCTTATATATAATAGGGAGCACAAAGGGAACCTGCGCCTCGGCCAGCAGGTCCTCGGCATCGTCACTGACGTGCAGCAGGCGCACCAGCGTGGAAGGGGTGTAGATATACATGTCGCCCCGGCAGATCTGGTAGGTCTGATCGCCGAAGGAGACTTCCACCCGTCCTTGCAGGCAGATGAAACAGCCACAAAGGTCAATGGTGGAAATGACATGACCGTCATGGAAGGGACGGGGCGCAAGAGGAGAGATGGAAAGAAGACGGAAGGGAAGCATGGGAGAGTTGATAGTTGATAATTGATAGTTGATAATTAAGAGTTGATAATTGATAGCTGGCACAAAGAAAATACAAATTGCCGAATATTCGGGCATAAAGGGGGTGAGCATTTATACAAATCGAACAGTTATTAATACATATCAGGCTTTCCCATATGTGGAGAGGTCTCTAATTTTGCGTCCGAAAACTTGATTATATTCCAAACTGCGTATGAACAGGGTGAAGGCGGCCGAGGACATCAACCTGGCCTTCCGTGTCAGCGGTACTATTGACCGCTTCTATGCACAGGAGGGAGCACGGGTGAAGAAGGGCGACCTGCTGGCACGCCTTGAGCCTACGGACTATCAGGTGCAACTGGAGGCCACCGAGGCCGAATATCATCAGGTGAAGGCGGATGCCGAACGCATCATGGCCCTCTATCGCGACAGCAGCACGACGGCCAGCAACTACGACAAGGCTGTCTATGGCCTGCAGCAAATCAGTGCCAAGTATCGGCACCATCAGGACCAACTGGCCTACACACAGCTGTATGCCCCCTTTGACGGCAGTGTGCAGAAGCATCTTTTTGATGCCCACGAGACAGTGGAGCCGGCATGCCGGTCATCAGTTTCGTGGGAAGCGGCACGCCCGAGGTGGAAATCAGTCTGCCTGCAGCGGAGTATGTGCGCCGCAACAGCTTCGGGAGTTACCACTGCACCTTCGACCTCTATCCCGGACGCACCTATCCCCTGACACCCGTCAGCCTCACTCCCAAGGCCAATGCCAACCAACTCTACACCATGCGGCTGCGACTGGAAGCCGCCGATGCTCCCCTGCCCTCGCCCGGCATGAACACCATGGTCAGCATCCTTTGCAACACCGAGGGCGAACAGCAACTGAGTGTGCCGGCAAGTGCCATCCTGCACGAAAAGGGGCAGACGTCTCTCTTTATTTTCTCGCCCGTAGAGAAAAAAGTTTTTTCAGGCAGGGTAAAAATTATCCGCCCCTTAAGTGACGGACGGATGCTCGTCACCTCGCCCGTGCTGAAGCCCGGCGACGTGGTGGTGGCTTCGGGAGTACACCACCTGAAGGAGGGGGAAAGTGTGAAGCCCCTGCCCGCCCCCTCGGCAACCAATGTCGGCAATCTGCTATAACGTGTTACCCTAAAAGACGAGTCTTATGGACATCAGCAAATGGGCCTTCCATAACCGCAACCTCATCTACTTCCTCATCACCGTGCTGACGGTGGGCGGCATCCTCTCATGCTACCAGATGAGCAAGTTGGAAGACCCCGAAGTGAAAGTGAAACTGGCAATGGTGGTCACCACCTATCCCGGTGCCTCGGCTCATCAGGTGGAACTGGAAGTGACCGACCCACTGGAGAAGAGCATACGCCTGATGGGCAACCTGGGAAACAGGTGGCCGAGAAGTACCATGCCCTACTGATGTCCCTGATGCGCGATGTGGAAAACGGCCGCCGTCATGGGCTGACCGCCAAGAATGACGTACTGAAGGTATAGGTGAGACTCAACGAGAGCGAGCTCTCCATCCGCCGGACAGAGAATGCCCTGCGCCTGGCCTCCATGAACCTCTGCCACTACATCGGACGTCCGCTGACAACGGAGATAGCCGTAGAGGGCACACTGCCCGAAGTACCCGAGGATATCCAGATGCAGACATCGGACATCACAGCCCGTCCCGAGTATGGCATACTGGAGAAACAATCGGCCCTGGCACGCCAACAGGTGAAACTCAGTCGCAGCGAGATGTTGCCGGTCTGGAGACCCTCAGCGACCATTTGGAGGCCCAACTGTTGTGGCAGCAAGCCTATGAAGAGAAGGTGGAAGCCGGCTTCCGGCTCTATCTGAATTACATCGCTTATCAGAAAGCCGTTGGCCAACTCAACTAAAAAGCCTATCTTTGCGTTGCTTAAACGTCACTAACCTAAGTAACAGCAATGAAACTATTCGGAAAATGGAAAGCCGCCTGGCATCGGCTGATGCACAACGAAGCGCTGAAAAGGAAGATATATGTCATCATATTCGAAAGCGACACCCCGATGGGCAAACTCTTCGACGTGGCCCTCATGCTCTTCATCCTGCTGAGCATACTGGTGGTCGTGGCCGAGAGCATACAGAGTTGGGCCGCCTTCATAGGTCCTCATCTGCGCATACTGGAGTACACCTTCACCGCCTTCTTCACGATAGAGTATCTGTTGCGGCTCTACTGCTCGCCCAAGCCCAAGCAATATGCCCTGAGCTTCTTCGGCATCGTTGACCTGCTGGCCACACTGCCCTTCTACATCACCTGGCTCTTCGGGCCGGCACGCTACCTGCTCATCATCCGCACCTTCCGTCTCATCCGCGTCTTCCGCGTTTTCAAGCTCTTCAACTTCTTAGACGAGGGTCACCTGCTGCTCTCCTCGCTCTACATCAGCAGCCGCAAGATTTCGGTCTTCTTCCTGTTTGTCCTGATACTGGTCATCAGCATAGGCACACTGATGTATATGGTAGAGGGCAACCAACCCGGCACATCATTCAACAACATCCCCAACAGCATCTACTGGGCCATCGTCACCATGACCACCGTAGGCTATGGTGACATCACTCCGGCCACCCCCGTAGGACGTTTCCTCTCGGCCATTGTCATGCTGCTGGGCTACACCATCATCGCCGTCCCCACCGGCATTGTGTCGGCCTCCATGATACAGGGCTATCGGGAAGACCTGCAACGCAAGAAGGGGAAGCGAGGAAGCAGAAGCGGCCGGAAGCCTGCCTCTGATGAGCGCAAGTGGAAAGTGCTGGAGAGTGAATACCTCATCCGTCGTCCTTGGCTCACGGCCCGTCGCGACCATGTAAAGCTGCCCACCGGAGCCGAAATACCCGAATACTACATTCTGGAATATCCCGACTGGGTAAACACCATCGCCATCACCAAGGAAGGAAAGTTCGTACTGGTGCGCCAATACCGCCACGGCATACGAGAGACCCGTTATGAACTGTGCGCAGGTGTCTGCGATGAGGGAGAAGAACCGCTGGTCGCTGCCCAACGCGAACTATATGAAGAGACCGGCTATGGAGGCGGCAAGTGGCAACCCTGGATGACCATCAGTGCCAACGCCAGCACCATGACCAACCTGACCCACTGTTTCCTGGCTACCGAGGTGGAGAGAATCTCTACCCAACACCTGGAAAGCACCGAGGACCTCAGTGTACACCTGCTCAGTGAAGCCCAGGTGAAAGCCCTGCTCATGAACGACGAAGTGCGACAATCCCTCATGGCCGCCCCGTTGTGGAAGTACTTCAGCACCCACTCGTCCCGATGAAAGAAACGACCTCCCAACACCCCTCCTAAAGGAAAGTCGGCGCCCCGAGCACATCATAAAGCCCGGTGACATTGCGTGCATTGAGCAGTCGCCCGTCAGGCGTGTAAAGCAAGAGGTAGCGCACCTGTTCGTTGGGCATACCCACGATGACCGCCACAATAGCCTGCCAGCGGGGGAACTGCACCAACACTACGTCCTGCACATCGCCCATGGCATAGTCACTCATCGTATAGGCATTGAACACCGCCGTAGGAGCCTGATCCATCGTCTCCCAATCCGTCTGCTTCATGGCCCATGAGCCATCGGCCTCAAACCAAGCCTTCATGCCGAAACCATTCTGCACGAAGTGGGCCACATAATACTCATAACTGCGTGTCCAGGAAACCTCGGTAGCGGCAGGACACAGTTGCTTCAGAGCCACCTGCACACTGTCAGGAGCCCATCCGGCACGAAGCCACAGCGAGGAGAGCAGCATGCAGCCGGCCAGAAAAACTTTCGTCATCATTCTCATCTGTCCATAATCATTTCCTCCAGAAACAAGAAGGCGGCCTTTTTTGTTTGAAAGCAAAGAAATGGCTATCTTTGCCGCAACAGCAAAAACACCCCCACACATAGAGAAAAACGTATGGTAGAACAAACAGAATTTACCCTGACGCCACGCCGCCGTGGCTTCCATCTCATCACCGAAGAGGTTATACGCCAACTGCCTCCCCTGCCCCGGCAAGGGCTACTGCACCTCTTCATCAAGCACACCTCGGCCGGCCTGAGCATCAACGAGAATGCCGACCCTGACGTACAGACCGACATGGGTGCCATATTCGACCGTCTTGTAAAGGAGCGCGAGCCCTACTACAACCACACCTGCGAAGGCGACGACGACATGCCTGCCCATGCCAAAGCGACCCTGGTAGGCAACAGTCTCAGCATCCCCATCAGCAACGGTCGTCTGAACATGGGCATCTGGCAAGGCATCTACCTCTGTGAATTCCGCAACCGTGGCGGCGGACGACGCGTGGTGGCCACCATCATCAGCTGAGCCTTAACCTCTATACACGCATCAGGCAATGCGTTATACAGACATCAGGCAACACGTTATACGCAATAGGATATCCATGTGTGCTAAAACTCTGAGATGGGCACTACATCAATTACATAGCCGTCTTTTTCTATCGTGCGCTTATCATTATAAGTCACGATGACAAGGTCGCTGCATTTTAATTCTCCTGCACATTCAATGATGCTATCCACTTCACGTTTCTCGGTTTTAGGACTGCCCATATCATAGCAAGCTTGTACCAAGCGTTCTATATGTGCTCCTTTGCGAAGGACGAAATCAACCTCCTTATCGTTTCGTGAACGATAATAGAACACGGTCTTTTCAACATCGTAACCTCTGCGTATCAGTTCAATGAACACCTGATTTTCAAGCAATCCGCCAAGATTGTCACTCAAAGAGAATGCCTTGGATGCAACAAAGCCGTTGTCAACCACATATACTTTTCGAGGAGCTTTCTTCATCAACTTGAGTTTATTGTTGTAACGTGACAGATAATAGAAAAGATATGGTTCATGCAAGTAATCCATATATTTCTTGGTAGTATTAACGCTTGAGAAGCCCAGTTCTGTAGTCAGTTCATTTGCACTTAAAGGATTGCAGAAGTTAGAAACGAGATACATGGCCAGATTATTCAAATCTGACACATTACGGACATTATGACGTTTAGCCACGTCTTTCCATATAATAGAATCAAACAATGTATCGAGATAACTTCGAGTCAACTGACGTGAAGCAACAACTTCCGGGTAGCCACCATTCCTAAGATAGTCATCAGTCAATACTAATGAAGCTGTTTGTTCTTCCGGCTTCAGCATGTGAAGATCCAGTTTATTCCAATCAAAAAACTCCTCAAGACTGAATGGAAGCATTTCCACTTGAAGATACTTGCCAGTCAGTACTGTAGCCATTTCACTGCTGAGCATTTTGGCATTACTACCTGTTATGACTAAATTCTTTCCTTTTCTGTAAAGCTCACTGACCCATAAATCCCACGCATCAAGATTCTGAACTTCATCCAGCAATATATATTCATAGCCGGGATAGACATCATCCAGCATACGCATAACAAGATCCGCATCCCAAGCTTCCAACAACGAATGATTGTCGAAGTTCAAGTAGGCGAAATTCTTATCTCTAAGCATCAATAAAGCTTGTGTAGATTTACCCACCCTGCGAGGACCTGTTATCAGTTTTATCAGATGACTACTCAGCAACAAGCCTGTATCTTGATTGCTTCTACGTATCAAATAAGGACGCGACATCAGTTCATCACGCTCTTTACGTTGATTTAGAATGATTGTTTTCATCTTATATCTTGTTATTCATGTGCAATATTACTGGTTTTTCTTCAATTCACAAAGCTTACTGCACAAAAAAGGCGGTATTTTATGCAATACAGCGTGATTATTGCATAAAACATGCCCGTACTCTTATTTCTTGCTTGAGAAAAGCAAGAAAAACTATATGGCGGACAGAGTCTATCCTTGATGGAGCTATGCTCTAAACAAGATGAAGGCACGTCACAAATCAAATCATTGGCCCAAATTCACCTTTCAAAGGTTATTTGCAGATTACTCATCGTTTTTTTGAAGGAATCCGAAGAATCTTGCAAGCAGACCATCAGACCATGGAAATTATTCCCGTTTTTCTGATTGGAATCCCAAAACTTTCCTCTATCTTTGCCCTCGTAGCCGAAGATGCAGCGACATCGCTATGTAGGCTGCAAGTTTATTGGATTTATTAACATAGCATTTGCTATTTGTTCTATTCACGTTGAAACCTGAGAAATTTCAATAAGAGAAAATAAGAATGTGAACAAGTCGTGAATGTCTGCGCTATATATGGCGCGGGCGTGACTTGTCTTCTTATTTTGGCAGTTCTCAGGGCCACAACGTGAGCAAGTTTACCGCTCGCGTTTTTTTGTGCCCGATTGTGAATTGCCGAAACCGAATATAGGGAGGTAGCCAATGCTGCAAAGAACAATAGCACTATGGCTAAATCTCTAATCTATGAACTGCCCAAGATTGTGGACGAGGGCAGGCGTGAAGCCCAGCGTATCCTTGAACGCTTGGGTAGTGGCACACACATCGGGTTGCAAACCAACGAATTGGTTCTTCCCTCAAAGGATATCTCCGGACTATGGAAAGGGAAAACTGGCGAACTAAACCATACCGACGGCCAATGGATGAACCGCTTGGTATATGGCGACAACCTCTTGGCCATGCAGGCACTCTTGGCAGGCGCCCCCGCCACAGGTCTCCCCTCACTTCGTAGCAAAGTAGACCTTATCTACATCGACCCACCGTTTGATAGCAAGGCGGATTATCGAACAAAAATCAATCTGCCGGGAGTAGACATTGAGCAGAAGCCTACGGTTATCGAGCAGTTTGCCTATGCCGATACTTGGAAGGAAGGTAGTGTCTCATATTTAAAAATGATGTATCCAAGATTAGTATTGATGAGGGAACTATTGTCTAACAAAGGAACTCTGTATTTGCATATAGATTGGCATATTGGTCATTATGTCAAGATTTTGTTAGATGACATCTTTGGGAAAGAGAATTTTAGGAATGAAATTATTTGGAAATATACAGGTTCCTTACAGCCTAAATATGATTTTGCAAGGAAACATGATGTTATATTTAGATATAGTAAGTCTGATATAGTAACCTTTTCTCCTGTGTATGTGCCATATTCACAAGGGACGATAAATAGATTTGATCATGAAGATGAATTTGGTAGATACAAAATCACATACAGAGATGGAAAAGAATATAAAACTTACATGAAAGAAGGTAAACCAATAGAGGACGTATGGATTGATGATATATTAGACATTCCTATAGTTATGAAAAATGCACGGGAGAATGTTGATTATTCAACCCAAAAGCCCGAAGCCCTTCTCGAACGCATCATCAAAGCCAGCAGTAACGAAGGCGACCTCGTCTGCGACTTCTTCGGTGGAAGCGGCACTACCGCTGCCGTGGCCGAACGCTTGGGTCGTCGCTGGATAACGACCGACATAGGCAAGCCCGCCACCCTTGTGATGCGCAAGCGGTTTATCGACCAAGAGGTGAATCCTTTCCTCTATCAAGCCATTGGCGACTATCAGAAAGAAGTGTTCGGCAGTAACAAGCTCTACAAGCGAGTGGGCGACCTCAGTCAGATAGTGATGCAGCTCTACGGTGCCATCCCCTTTACCGAAGAACAGCTAAACGACCGCAACTGGGGGCAAGTAAAGGCATTGCGCACGCTGGTCTTGGTAGACAGCCCAAACAAACTAACCGGCAAGGCCACCATCCGCCGTGCCGCCGAAGCCAAGAATGCCCTGCTGGGTGGTGGCTGGAACAAGGTGGTGGTGCTTGGTTGGAACTTTGCCTTCGATGTGAGCGAAGCCATCATGCAATACAAGGACGATGTGGATGTACTCGTCATTCCGCCCGATTTGCTCGACAAACTCAGCAAGAAGGGCTACGACAAACTGATGCGCGAAGGCTCGGTACGCTTCAGTACCCTGCAATACCTGATGTGCCGCCCCATCAAGTTCATCCCCCTTACGCAGATGGAAGACAACCTCGTCGTGGAACTGGAAAACTACGTCCTCCTCTCGCCCGACAACATTCCCCTCGACGACAAAGACAAGGAGAAACTTCAGCAAGTGATGGACAAAGACCCATTAGCACTGATAGAATATTGGAGCATCGACCCCGATTACGACGGCGTGACCTTCCGCAGCCAGTGGCAGGACTATCGGGAGAACACCGAGAACGACAGCGACCCGCTGCACTGCATCTACACAGCCGTGCTGCGCGTGCCTCGCAAAGCAGGCCGCACAGTATGTGTAAAGGCGGTGGATGTGTTCGGATTTGAAAGTATGATAGTAGAAACTGTATAATTTTAGGCACGGATTTATGAGAACTGATATATCCCTTGAATTGGCCGCCCGACTGAGCGAGCAAGTGAATGAAGCCTTTGCCGATGGCTCAATGCTGGAGGCCGTGACTCCCACTACCGCCGACCTGCTCCGCTACTGGTTTACGGAAGCCTATATGAACGAACGCCGCTTCAACTTCCACCAAGGTCAGCGGCAGAGCATCCTCAACATTATCTATCTGCACGAAGTGCTGAAGATAAACAGCGTGAGTGAAATCTACGAAAAGGCAGCCCCCGACCTGATGGCAGAAGCCGACATGGAAGCCTTCTGCAAGGAGAAGTACAACCTGCCGAAGTATGCCGTGAAGATGGCCACCGGCACGGGAAAGACCTGGGTGATGCACGCCCTGCTGTTGTGGCAAGTGCTGAACGCCCGCTACGAAGAAGAGCGGAGCGGACGCTACACCAAGAACTTCCTCATCGTAGCACCGGGCTTGGTGGTGTACGACCGTCTGCTGGATGCCTACCTCGGCCGCTTGAAGCCGGGAAGCAACGAGCGCAATCCCGAAACGAACGACTTCTATCGCAACCAAGACCTCTTCATCCCGCCCCAATATCGGGACGAGGTATTCGGTTTCATTCAAAACAATGTGGTGAGCAAGGAAGACGGCATCGGGCGGAAGATAACCGGCGACGGTTTCATCGGCCTGACCAACTGGCACCTTTTCCTCGGTTACGAAGAGGAAGAGATGCAGGAAGAATACGAAGACACACCGCCCGCCATCATCGAAGACATCCTGCCGCTCCGTCCGGGTGTCAGTGCAGGCAATGCCCTCTATACCCTCGACCGTCAGTACCTGCGTGGCAATGAGTTGGAGTATTTGGCAGAGATGGAGGACCTGATGGTCATCAACGATGAGGCCCACCACATCCATGAAAACAAGGTGGCTGGTGAAGTGAAAGAGGTGGAGTGGCAGCGGGGCTTGAACTACATCGCCCAATCCAAGGGCAACCGTTTCTTCCAGATAGACTTCTCGGCCACTCCCTACGACACCAGCGGAAGCGGCAAGAAGAAGGTGAAGCACTACTTCCCCCACATTGTGGTGGACTTCGACCTGACCACCGCCATGAAGCAGGGATTGGTCAAGACGTTGCTCTTGGACAAACGCCAAGAACTGACCGAACTGGAAGGACTGGACTACAAAGCCGTGCGCGACGAGCGAGGCAAGGTAGTGGGACTGAGCGACGGCCAACGCCTGATGCTTCGTGCCGGACTGGCGAAACTCCGCATCCTGGAAGAAGGTTTTGTAAAGATTGATGCCACGAAATATCCCAAGATGCTGGTGATGTGCGAGGATACTTCGGTGACACCCTTTGTTGAGAAGTTCCTGATAGAAGAAGGACTGTCACAGGAAGATGTGCTTCGCATAGACAGTACCGCCAAAGGGGAGTTGAAGGATGCCGAATGGATGCGGGTAAAGGAGCGCTTGTTCAATGTGGACAACTATGCTTCGCCCAAAGTCATCGTGTCGGTACTGATGCTTCGTGAGGGATTCGATGTGAACAACATCTGCGTCATTGTACCGCTCCGTTCGTCGCAAGCCAGCATTCTGTTGGAACAGACAGTAGGCCGTGGTCTTCGTCTGATGTGGCGTGAGCCGGAATATCAGGAAGAAAAGTACGAGAACCGCTACAATGTATTGGTAAAGAAGCAACAACCCAAGTCGTACATTGATATGCTCTCCATCGTGGAACATCCCGCTTTCGACCAGTTCTACAAGGAGCTGATGGCAGAAGGATTGGCTGGTACGGATGAGGGCGAGCTGAACAGCGGCACAGCCGTAGTGGGCGACTTGATAAAGGTGGGCTTGAAAGAGAACTACAAGGATTATGATATGTTCTGGCCGATGGTCATCCGCGATGCGGAAGAAGAAATCACGCCGTCGCAGATAGGCCTCCGTTCACTGCAACCCTTCACGGCCTTCAGCCTCGACCATCTGCGTACCTACTTGGCCACGAGTGGAGAGACCTTCGTATCGCAAGCCGTCATCACGGAAACCACTTTCGGCAAGTATCAGGTGAAAGCCGACCTCTTTACGGCCACCAGCTACAACGAATACTTGATGAAGTTGCTCCGTACCATCACGACCCGTATGGATAAGGTAGGTGTCCGTGCCACTCGCGAACTACCGACTCTGCAAATCAATCAAATGGACATTGTCCGTATCATGGATGTCTATATCCGTACCCGTCTGTTTGGCACGCCATTCAATCCTTTCAATGGCAACGACTGGAAGATTCTGCTTTCCAAGAATGCCGTTGTCACCCAACATATTATCAAGGAAATGAGTGTAGCCATTCATCGGATGCAGGAAAACGTGATGACCAGCGAAGCTGTGGTAGAAAAAATCTGGTTCTCGTCTGTGCCTACGCTCCGCATTCGCGAGAGTTTCTCTATGGAGTTGCAGAAAGTCATCTACGAACGAATGGGCTATCCTTCGAACAAGGGAGGTTTCGAGAAAGCCTTCTCTGAATTCCTCGATAGGGATGCCGATGTGGAGCGTTTCTTGAAAATCAACGAAAGCCAGCATCGTTTCGCCTCCTTGTTCTATGTCCGCGAGGACGGCCTCTTGGCCTCCTACCATCCCGACTTTATGGTGTGCACATATAATAAGGTATATATCATCGAGACGAAAGGCAATGACAAGGTGATGGACAAGAACGTGCAGCGTAAGAAACTTGCTACCGTGGAGTGGTGCAAGAAAATCAATCGTCTGGACGAAGATTGTCGCATGAATCGCGAATGGGAATACGTGCTTCTGAACGAAACATCCTTCTATGGTTTGGAAAGAAGCGGTGCCACTATCGAAGAAATTTGTGCACTGAACAAGGTGTCGGTTTCGGAAGCCAGCGGACAGTTGTTCTGTTGAGAGCAGTCTGTATATGGGGCTGCAAATATTGAATGTAGGCACGGATGACTGACTAATTATAAATTATGGATTTGAAGCACAAAGCTTTAAATAAATACAAACACAGCATCCTTCCAATACCACAAAAAACGTTTAAACAAGTACGCTTTTCCCTTTAAAAACGAAAAATTCGTAATAACTTAACAACCAACATGTTACAAAACGACAAGGTAAGCTTTCAGTTTCTCACTGGCAATCGGATCGATTGCCAGTGAGAAACGGGTCGATTGCCTATGGCATTCCGAGCGATGTAAATAATGCGAAATTCAAGTCACCAAAACAAGCTCTTTGCAAGAAAGCAGAATTATCAACAATAAAAGCATCTTTCTCCCAAGTAGGAGTATCGTATATCTAATTCATGACAATTTGTCAAAATTCAGATACCTATCCTTGAAGCGTTCAAAGATAGTTGCATATTCTTTCGGAGAAACACGGATTATTTTCTCCACAAAATCTTCAAGATTGATTTTTTCAACCTTATTCTTGTATTCTTCGCGCAACCTATCTCTCAAAGAGTCAAGTTCTCCCTGAGTTGAAGGATGCCTGCCGGGAGCAAGAATAATGGAATATGACAGCAGCCCTTCTTTAAGTCCATACATTTCGCCCAGCAGAAAATTCCGATAGATTTGTGTCAATCCTATTTTGCCGGCAATGATCCGTTCTTCCACATCGGGCTCAAAACATTGGAGTTCCCTCACTGCCTTAATACTTTGTGCACGAGGTTTCTTGTTGCCATCTTCATCCTTGTCATAAGCCACATTAGTACCAAGATTCTCGGAGTATTTGGTTTCGATAGCAACAAATCCTTTCCTACCCGCTTCATCTTCAAATCTTATGATTGCATCCATTGCACTCCTGTCGCCCGACAAATCTTTGTAGTTTTCAGGGATAAATTCCAAGTCGACAGCTGTCACCTTGTGTATCGGATGCTTGGGCAAGGCAGCCTTTATGACCTTTGTCGCAGACTCTTGCGATTCCTCAAGCATTTGTCTCAATGGACAGAACAGGTTGAATGCCATCGGTTGGCTGGAAAGCAGGTTGTTAAAGAGTCTGTCCTTTTCAATGGTTTCATATTTCTTCTTGTGCGCCACTCTGTATATGGCATAGTTGAAAGCATATTCAGTCAGGAAATTCTTCCAACATTCCCCATTAGGTTTCTCCCCATCGTTGATATAGTTGCCATAATAATGCAGTTGACCATTCCTGTCTTCATATGGACGGATTTCTTCTCCAATATCAACGCGATAGATTGACTGCAATTTTCGGCACGCTGCAACAAACGCAGCATCTCCTTTGTATTCTTCACCTAATATATCTTTCATATAGAAAAACCAGAAAATGTCTAAAAATCACTCTAAGAGTCCGTTTTGATTTTATTCCTAATGCAAAATTAGACAATTTCGTTGATTAAGAAGCAACCCTGGGGGTGATTTTGTCGAATAAGGAATAAAGTAAGGTAATGGTGTTATGCAACAGTGTCAGTCGAAGTATCGGCTTTAAATTCTGATTAAGTCTTTACTCAAGTAAAAGAATTGCTTGCATATCTCTGAAAATTCCACGAACTTTGTAGACAAGTTGTGCAATGCAAGAATACAAAGAACAGATTGATGAAAAAGACCGAAAAATCCCAAGGACAGAAAAAGGGGAAGCAGACTTCCAAGGTGTCCTATCATTATAAGCCGGACAATATGACATTGGAACAGTGACAGATAGCTTTGCGTCGGCAGGCCGCAATCAAGGAGACATTTGCCATATCTGAAAACAGCGCAGTGGATGCGTCCGGTTATTATAACGTATTGAATCCTACGACTCGAAGCGAATATCGTGTGGTGTTCCGTGGTGAAGAGAGCCCTTGGAACTACTGTTCATGTCTGGACTTTAAGACCAGCAGATTAGGGACTTGCAAACACATAGAAGCCATAAAAGGATGGATAGAGGAGAAACACAAACAGATTCATAGGGAACGTCCTGCCTATACCTCCATGTATTTGTCTTATCGGGGAGAGAGGAAGGTCTGCCTTCGCATCGGAACCGACCATGAGGAAGAATTCCGAAAGTTGGCTAAATCATATTTCACAGATGATGGCGTGATGCGTCCGGAAGCTGCGGATTATATTTTTGACTTCATAAAAGAGGCATTACGCATAGACAATACATTCCGTTGGTATGCGGATGCTTACAATTTTCTTGCAGACCAACGAGATTATGTTTATCGGAAAAGTCTGTTACATTCAATCTCCGATGCCCAACTCGATTCCTTATTGAAAGCACCCCTATACCCCTATCAAAAGAAAGGCATACGCTTTGCCTTTCAGGCCGGAAAGTCCATTATTGCCGATGAAATGGGATTGGGAAAGACCCTTCAAGCCATCGGCACTGCCGAACTGATGAAGAAGCATAAGTTGATAGGATCGGTACTGATAGTCTGTCCCACTTCCCTGAAGTATCAGTGGAAGAAAGAAATAGAGAGATTTACGGATTCTTCCGCCCTTGTAATTGAAGGTAATCATCTGACAAGAAAGCGGTTGTATGACTCGGAAGAGTTCTACAAAATCGTTTCATACAACAGCATGAGTAACGACATTAAGATTCTCCGTTCCCTCCGTACCGACTTTCTGATTATGGACGAAGTGCAACGCCTGAAGAATTGGAAGACACAAATCTCACAGTCGGCCCGTCGCATAGATGCCGAGTATGCCGTGGTTCTTTCGGGTACACCCTTGGAAAACAAATTGGAAGAATTGTATTCTGTCATGCAATTTGTGGACCAGTATTGCCTGGGACCGTATTATCAGTTCATGAACCGGACAGTAGTGACCAACGAAACGGGAAAGGTCATAGCCTATAAGAACCTGAATGAAGTGGGAGAACGGTTGAAGTCCGTACTTATCCGTCGCCGGAAACGAGATGTGGCTTTGCAACTTCCCCAGCGTCAGGACAAGATACTCTTTGTGCCGATGACCAAAGAACAACGGGAGATGCACGATGAATGTCAGGTGCAAGTGGGCCAGTTGGTACAGAAATGGAGTCGCAACCGCTTTTTGAGCGAGAAAGACCGCAAGCGTCTGCTGCTTTTCTTGAGCCAGATGAGAATGGTGTGCGACAGTACCTATATTCTTGACCAAAAGAGCCGTTACGACACCAAGGTAGAAGAAACGATAAACATCCTCCGCAACGTGTTTGACAGCGGTGACGAGAAAGTGGTCATCTTCAGTCAATGGGAACGGATGGCACGCCTGATTGCAACGGAACTGGAAAAGATGGGCGTGCAATATGAGTATCTTCATGGCGGCGTGCCGTCCGAAAAACGGAAAGACCTGATGCAACACTTCACGGAAAATCCTGAAAGCCGTGTGTTTATCTCGACGATGCTGGCAGTACAGGCTTGAACCTGCAGGTAGCCTCCATCCTTATCAATATAGACCTGCCGTGGAATCCGGCGGTATTGGAACAACGTATCGCCCGCATCTACCGCATTGGCCAGCAGCGTAACATCCAGGTCATCAACATGGTGGCCAGCCAAACCATTGAGGAACGGATGCTCAGCACCCTCAACTTCAAGTCCTCCCTGTTTGAAGGCATCCTTGACAACGGTGCCGACTCCATCTTCTTGGAGGACAGCAAGCTCGACAAGATTATGGATTCCATTAAGGAGGTGGTAGAACCATTGGAAGAGAGCTCACAGAAGACTACGGATATCTCTACGGATGAGGCAGAAGAAGTGGTGACTTCCAATGAACCTTCTGCTTCGAAAGATATCGCCTCAATGGAGCGACAAGACCCGATGCTTCCATTTGAAGACCCTATTATGGAAGACGTCTCCCCTGCCGGAAGTGCTGAAGTCAAGGAAGAACAACATCCGCAAGAACTTCTCCAACAAGGAATATCTTTCTTCACAGGCTTGGCAAAGACCTTGCAATCGCCCGAAGCCACCAGGCAGTTGGTCGATTCCATTGTAAGAGTTGATGAACAGACAGGAGAAACATCTCTACACATTACTGTCCCCAACAAGGAAAGTGTAGCCAATGTATTAGGTGTGTTAGGAAAACTGTTTGGAGGGAAATAACTGATGTTTGAATATCAACAAATGTGATTATCCAAACTACGCCCTCTCCCATCCATAGGCTTCCTTCCGGATTACTCCACTTTTCATCCATACCATGCAAATCACTCGCATAAATAACGCCACGAGAATCGCATATTTGCGGCCGGATGGTCGCGAGATACAGAAAAACGCAAGGAAATCGCATTAAAAACGGCATAAAAAGCTATGCAGCAGTACAATATAGCATTTTTAGCCATCACAAAAATAGAACGAAATACTCGCCTATATACATTTTCAGTTCATCGGCCAGCGTCATCAGCATCTCCGGCACTTCGCCTTTAGACACGCTACCCTTCCCCCTTCATCCTCTCACTCACCAGCTACTCTGCACCCACCTGTCCATGGTTCAGCACTCACGCATGACAGTGTCTTTCATTCTTTCCGTTCGAGTCGGGATTCTTGTAGAATCCATAATGTATAGCCATCGCAATTATCTGATTAGGCTCTATAAAGATGATACATCAACCCTCAAAATGTAAACTTTTCATAAAGATTCGCTTTCGTGAGTCACCCTACTCATTGACGTGAGTCGGCCAATTCACTAAAATGAGTCAGACGACTCACTCAGGTGAATCAGTTTACGAAATAATAGTGAGGAGGATAAGCTGATATGCAGGAGGGGGCTGGGCAGTAGGATGCAGAGGGTTAATTAGGACAAAGAATCGGACGCAAAGGGATAGGTACATTGGAGTTTTTGCCCGTGACGATTGATACCCAGGGATATGGTATTCATAAAATGTTCATGAGTCAAAAAGAACGTTATCTGTCAATGCCTGACTATGATAAGTCAACAAATACCGAGGTTGTACTAACTCTTCCTGGTACTGTGATTGATGAAAATTATAGCTTGATGTTGTTGTCAAATCAGAATCTTTCTTTAACCGACACCGTTTTGTTGGATTATGTTCAAAAGGGTAAGAGTATTCCTTCGGATGCAGTAGCTATATTACGCAAACGGCATTTGATAGAAGGACGTTTCCCAAATATCTATGTTTCCAAACAAGTTGCTCATGCTGCAAATCAGAAGGTCGAGTATTCAAAGCATAAGGGACTTGATCAGAAAAAGTGTGAGGCGTTTTTGTTGGATTCTCTAGTAGATCATGGAACACTTACTAAACGTGAAATAGTAAATTTACTGTGGAATATATTATCTGATAAACTTTCAGATAAACAGAAAGAAAACAATGTTGATAACATCCTCCGTAAACTTAAAGCAAAAAATAAAATAGAAAATAAAACTATAGGAAGCATATCTACTTGGTCGCTCGCAAAATTATGAAAATTACGAGCAATTTACGAGCGAATATGAACGAACTGTTGCCATGCAAATTAATGGTGTTAGCTAAACAATATGGAAATTCGTGTGTGCATGCGCACGGATAAAATGTATAAAATACCCATTAAACTTTCGGAAATCAATGGAAAGAATTATCTTTGCCGCAAGAGCGAATAACCAACGACACAACAACCATATTTTAAAGACATGTTACGTAGTATCAGACGATTGGTGGCCATCGTGTTCTTTGCCTTTATCACACTGTTGTTCCTGGACTTTACAGGAACACTTCATGCGTGGTTCGGATGGATGGCCAAGGTGCAATTCTTGCCTGCCGTATTGGCGTTGAATGTAGGCGTAGTGCTGATTTTGCTGGGGCTTACCCTGTTGCTGGGGCGCGTTTACTGTTCGGTAATCTGCCCTCTCGGTGTGTATCAGGATATTGTTTCCTGGGTATCTGGCAAACGGAAGAAGAACCGTTTCCGCTACTTGAAGGCTCTCACCGGATTGCGCTATGGCATGTTGGGGGTATTTGTAGTGGCTCTCGTGGCCGGAATGCACTCCATTGTTACCCTGTTGGCTCCTTACAGTGCTTATGGCCGCATAGCCAACAACCTTTTGGCTCCTCTCTATCAATGGGCCAACAATGGACTGGCCTATTTGGCCGAACGAATGGACAGCTATACTTTCTATGAGACGGAAGTGTGGATAGGCAGTCTTCCCACCCTGATTGTAGCCGCAATTACCTTGGTGCTCATCAGCATCCTGGCATGGCGTGGCGGACGAACCTACTGCAATACCATCTGTCCTGTGGGAACCGTGCTGGGCTTCCTGGCCAAATATTCCTGGATGAAGCCCGTGATAGATACGGAGAAGTGCAACGGATGCGGACTCTGTGCCCGCAACTGCAAGGCATCGTGCATTGATGCCAAGGTGCACAGGATAGACTACAGCCGCTGCGTGGTCTGCATGGACTGTATAGAGAAGTGCAAACGCGGAGCTATCAGCTACACCCGCCGACGTCCCAAACTCTCCACGGCAAGCATACCGACAACAGAAAATACTCCTGACAAGCAGGAGGTGAACGACGGACGACGTGCCTTCCTCACGGCTACCGCCCTTGCAGCAGCAGGCGCAGCCCTGAAGGCACAGGAAAAGAAAGTGGATGGCGGACTGGCTGTCATAGAGAAGAAGCAGAAGCCCCATCGTTCTACCCGCATCGAACCACCGGGTGCTGTCAGCCTGCGTCATTTTGCACAGCATTGCACAGCCTGTCAGCTCTGCGTATCGGTATGTCCCAACGATGTGTTGCGTCCTTCTACCGACCTGCAGCATCTGATGCAACCCGAAGCCTCCTATGAACGCGGCTATTGTCGTCCGGAATGTACCAAGTGTTCGGAAGTATGTCCGGCAGGAGCCATCCTCCCCTTGACGGTAGAAGAAAAGTCGTCTATACAGGTGGGACATGCCGTGTGGCAAAAAGAGAACTGCATTTGCGTAACTGACGAAGTGGAGTGTGGCAATTGTGCCCGTCACTGTCCGGCCGGAGCCATCGAAATGGTACCCTCAGACCCAGCCAATCCGAAAAGCATCAAGTTCCCTGCCGTGAACGAAGAGCGGTGCATCGGATGTGGTGCTTGTGAGAACCTCTGTCCTTCACGTCCCTTCAGTGCCATCTATGTAGAAGGCCATCAGGTGCACAAGACGGTATAAAAAAGAATTTCCCAACGACAAACGACATGAAACGTATGGAAGAAAAGAATAAGCCCAACAATCTGAACCGCCGCGACTTCCTGAAAATGGCCGGTGCAGGGGCATTGGCCGGAGTAGCTGCGTTGACCGGTTGCCAAAACAAGCAGCAAGAGTATGAAAGCGGTTCGTCACTGACCGGCGAGATTCCTACTGACAAGATGACTTGCCGCACGTGGCCCCAACTGGATGGTGACAAGGTTTCACTTTTAGGATATGGCTGCATGCGATGGCCGATGCGTCCCAAAGCCGATGGTAAAGGAGAAGAGATAGACCAGGAGGCAGTCAATGAACTGGTGGACTATGCTTTGGCTCACGGTATCAACTACTTTGACAGTTCGCCTGTCTATTGCCAGGGATTCTCAGAGCGAGCCACGGGTATCGCCCTGAAACGTCACCCGCGACACACTTATTATGTGGCCACCAAACTCTCCAACTTCTCCAATTTCTCACGCGAGAACTCTATTGCCATGTACCGCAAGTCATTTGAAGAACTTCAGGTAGACTATATCGACTACTACCTGTTGCACTCCATCGGTGGTGGAGGCATGAAGCATTTCCGCGAACGCTACGTGGACAACGGCATGATAGATTTTCTGAAGAAGGAACGTGAAGCCGGACGCATCCGCCACTTGGGTTGGTCGTTCCATGGCAGCAAGCAAGTATTTGACGAGATGCTGGCCCTGCATGATGACATCCACTGGGACTTCGTGATGATTCAAATGAACTACATGGACTGGACATATCCTCAAAGAGGAAGTGCCGATGCTTCCTACCTCTACACCGAATTGACCAAGCGGGGTATTCCCATTACCATCATGGAACCGTTATTAGGCGGTCGTCTCTCCAAGGTACCCAACCACATCGTGGGACGCTTGAAGCAACAGCGTCCACAGCATAGTGTGGCTTCCTGGGCTTTTCGTTTTGCCGGTTCACCCGAAGGCGTAATGACCGTATTGAGCGGTATGACCTATATGGAACATCTGCAGGACAACCTGCGCACCTATTCTCCACTGGAACCGGTGACGGAAGAAGAGAAGCAATTCCTCTTTGAGACTGCCGACCTGATGAACCAGTACCCCACCATTCCCTGCAATGACTGCAAATATTGCATGCCCTGTCCCTACGGTATAGATATTCCTGCCATCCTGCTACACTACAACAAGTGTGTGAACGAAGGCAATGTGCCAGAAAGCATGCAAGACGAAAATTATCGCCGTGCACGTCGTGCCTTCCTCATCGGTTATGACCGCAATGTACCCAAGCTACGACAGGCCAACCATTGCACCGGATGTAAAATCTGTAATTCCCATTGCCCACAACGTATCAACATTCCTCGCGAACTGCAACGCATTGACCGCTTCGTGGAAGAGCTGAAGCAGGGGAAAGAACTTACCCTATAGCCCATCTCCTTCAACCCTCCACCACCAATTATCAACTGTCATTTATCAACGATCAACTAAATAAAGATGAACACACAATGGTTTGCCTTTTATAAGGACCAACTCTTGCTGAGCAGGAATGGACAGCATGAATACACCATACCTCAGGGAGTTGAGCCACCGATACAGCCAGGCCAAGGCGAAAAGATTCACGACATCGACCTGCCTGATGGGAGAATAATCAAGGCATTCGCCCTGCAACAGCCCGTAGCAGAGAGCGAAGCATGGAGCATGACAGGGCTGCGTGCCTCCTATGACTGCCTGCCTTTTGCCGACTATCGTGCGGCAGGCAAGGCTTTCCAGATTCTCCACTGGGACAAGCACAGCCGCTATTGCCCCGTGTGTGGCACCCCGATGGTACAACATACGCCCATCATGAAGAAGTGTCCCGTATGTGGCAATGAGATGTATCCGCCTGTCTCCACGGCTATCATTGTCCTGATACGCAAGGGCGACGAGATTCTTCTGGTACATGCCCGTAACTTCCGAGGTACCTTTCATGGCCTGGTGGCCGGATTCCTGGAAACAGGCGAAACATTGGAAGAGTGCGTGGAACGTGAAGTGATGGAAGAGACTGGACTCAGCGTGAAGAACATCCGTTACTTCGGCAGCCAACCTTGGCCTTATCCCAGCGGACTGATGGTGGGCTTCACAGCCGACTATGCCGGTGGGGAAATCAAGTTGCAGGATGAAGAGCTGACTGCAGGAGCCTTCTATTCCAAGGAGAACCTGCCAGAGATTCCGCGTAAGCTGAGCATTGCCCGTAAGCTGATAGACTGGTGGATAGAAAACGGATGATGTCCTCAGCAGAGGAAAGAGATAAAAAGAACAGGCCACGGCAAGCACGCACCTACAAACGAACAACTACGAATGAAACGATTCTCACTCACATCAACCAATCAGCGTGCTACGCCGTAACCTGTAGTGACCGCCGGCATCTTGACCGGAGCCGTTCACCGCAATAAAGAACACATGGACAGGCAAAATGATTGGAAGAGTCGTTTAAAGAAAGCAAAAGAAGCCTTAGAACTTTTTTATGGGGCGTATCGTTATGAAGGTGTATCAGGGAGCTACTTTGATACACCTTATTAATTAATTAAACGCTTAAAAACTTTACGCATCATGAAGAAAGTATTCTCTTTTCTGTTCGTGGCCCTTATGGCCATCCTGCCGGCGTTGGCAGGAGAGATTGTCACCCAAGACATCAACCAACTGCCCCAACAGGCACGTAGTTTCATCACCAAATACTTCGGCAACGTCAAGGTGTCCCACATCAAGATTGACAGTGACTTCCTGCAAGGCAAGAAGTATGAGGTCACGCTGACCGACCGTACCGAGATAGACTTCGACAGCAAAGGCCGATGGACGGAAGTGGACTGCCAAAAGAAAGCTGTACCTGCCGGACTGGTTCCCACCTATATACAAAGCTACGTCAATGCCAACTTTCCCCGGGAGACCATTACCAAGATGGAACGCAAGCATGGACACATTGAGGCAGAACTGTCCAATGACTACACCCTGAAGTTCAGCAAGAAGGGTAAGTTCATAGGCATGGATAACTGAACGAAATCGACAACAAACGCCCGTTAGGCGATGAAAGGCGGGAGTACGTCCATTATGTTTGTCGCTTTACGGAAAGCTTGCCTACATTTGTACTGCCAAACAAGTCCTACAGACAGGACTTCTAAAACAAAAGACAGCGTATGAACAAGGCAAAAAGATTGACAGTGATAACATGTTGTGTGGCAAGTTGCACGCTACTGTCGGCTCAGGCTGACAGTAGCGTTACTGTAAGCAACGCCACCGAAGAATCCATCCATCCCCTCCCTGCATCCACCACATGGAACCTGCAACGGTGCATCACATATGCCCTGGAGCAGAACATCACCCTGCGCAAGAACCGCCTCAATGCCGAAAGTACGGCCGTGGAGGTCAAGAGTGCACGGGCCTCCCTCTTCCCCAGCCTATCGGCCAGCGTGGGACAACGTCTCGTAAACCGTCCCAACAGCGAGACCAGTACCATCATTGATGGTGACAACATCAGCAGCAGCCAAAGCAAGACCTCCTATAACGGCAGCTATGGCATCGACCTGAACTGGACCCTCTACAACGGAAAGCGCCTGAACAACATCAAGCAACAGAAGCTGAACCATCGCATGGCCGAACTCAACGTGGCCCAAAGCGAAAACAGCATTGAGGAAGAGATTGCCCAAATCTACATACAGATACTCTATGCTACCGAAGCCGTGGAAGTCAACCGTGCTACATTGGAGGTGAGTCAGGCCGAGTGTGAGCGTGGCCGCTTGTTGTTGGAAGCCGGTAGCATTGCACGAAGCGACCTGGCCCAATTGGAAGCCCAGGTGAGCACTGACAAGTATCAGTTAGTAACTGCCGAAGCTACCCTGCAGGACTACAAGCTGCAATTGAAGCAACTGCTGGAACTGGAGGGAGACGAAGAGATGACCCTCTATCTGCCCACACCGGGTGATGAATTGGTGCTCTCTCCCCTGCCCGCCAAGAACGATGTCTATCGCAGTGCCCTCTCCCTACGTCCTGAGATAGAGGCAGGCAGACTGGACATCGAAGCCTCCGAGTTGGAGGTCAAGATGGCCAAGGCCGGCTACATGCCTACGCTCAGCTTGAGTGCAGGTATCGGTACCAATCACACCAACGGCACCGACTACAGCTTCAGCGAACAGGTGAAGCAGAACTGGAACAACTCGTTGGGACTCTCACTCAGCATTCCCATATTCAGCAACAGGCAGACCAAGAGTGCCGTGGAAAAGGCCAAACTGCAGAAGCAGACCAGCGAGCTGAGCCTGTTGGACGAAGAGAAAGCACTCTATAAGACCATCGAAAGCCTGTGGCTGGATGCCAACAGTGCACAGCAACGCTACCTGGCTGCTACGGAGAAGTTGAAAAGCAGCCAAACGAGCTATGACCTCATCCAGGAGCAATTCAACCTGGGCATGAAGAACACGGTGGAGCTGCTTACAGAGAAGAGCAATCTGCTGAGTGCCAAGCAAGAGACGCTACAGGCCAAGTATATGGCCATCCTGAGCATCCAACTGTTGCGCTTCTATCAGGGCGAAAGTATGAATCTGTAAAACCATACAAACGACACATAGCATGAACAAGAAGAAAATCATCACAGGCACCATAGTTGCCATTGTGCTCATCGGTGCTGGTGCATGGCTGTTGGGAGGCTCCAAGGCCAAGCACAAGATAACTTACGAAACCGCCGTGGCCCAACGAGGAAACATCTCTGAGTCGGTCACCGCTACGGGTACCATTGAACCGGTGACTGAAGTGCAGGTGGGTACACAGGTGAGCGGTATCATTGACAAAATATACGTGGACTTCAACTCCGTGGTGAGCAAGGGACAGTTGATTGCCGAGATGGACCGCGTGACGCTGCAGAGCGAACTGGCTTCGCAACGGGCTGCCTTCAACGGTGCCAAGGCTGAATATGTGTACCAGAAGAAAAACTATGAACGCAACAAAGGATTGCACGACAAGCAACTCATCAGCGACATGGACTATGAGCAATCGGTCTACAACTACGAAAAGGCCAAAAGCAGTTATGACAGCAGCAAGGCCTCACTGGCCAAGGCCGAGCGCAACCTCTCCTATGCCACCATTACCTCGCCCATAGACGGCGTGGTCATCAGCCGTGATGTGGAAGCTGGACAGACGGTTGCCTCCGGTTTTGAAACTCCTACCCTCTTTACCATTGCCGCCGACCTCACCCAGATGCAGGTGGTAGCCGACGTGGACGAAGCCGACATAGGCGGTATTGAGGAGGGCCAACGGGCCACTTTCACTGTGGATGCCTATCCCAACGACACATTTGAAGGTGTAGTGACTCAAATCCGCCTGGGTGATGCCAGCAGCAGTACAAGCAGCGGAACGAGCAGTACGGTAGTTACCTATGAGGTGGTCATCTCCGCCCCCAACCCCGAACTGAAGCTGAAACCTCGCCTGACAGCCAACGTCAACATCTTCACGCTGGACAAGAAAGAGGTACTCTGCGTTCCCGCACGTGCCCTGCGCTTCACTCCCGAGCGGGCGCTCATCGGTGAGAAAGATGTAGTGAACGACTGCCACGGCGAGCATAAGGTATGGACCCGTCAGGGCACTACCTTCACCGCCATGCCGGTAGAGGTGGGTATCTCCAACGGTATCAGCACCGAAATTCTCAGTGGCATCAAGGAGGGAACAGAAGTCATCACCGAAGCCACCGTAGGCGTCATGCCCGGTGAAGGAGGTATGCCCCAGGCCACACAGGGAGGCAATAGCGAACAGAGTCCTTTCATGCCAGGCCCTCCGGGAAAGAACAAGAAGAAGTAACTCTACGACGGAACATCAATCCCAACGAGATATGAGCAAGATAGTCATTGAACTCCGCAACATCAAGCGCGACTTCATTGTAGGCGAAGAGACGGTACATGCCCTTCGTGGGGTATCCTTCTCCATTCAGGAAGGTGAGTTCGTTACCATCATGGGCACCAGTGGTTCGGGCAAGTCCACCCTGTTGAACATCCTGGGATGTCTGGACACCCCCACCAGTGGTGAGTATCTGCTGGACGGTATCGCCGTACGCACCATGTCCAAGTCACAACGGGCCGTGTTGCGTAACCGGAAAATAGGCTTTGTCTTCCAGAACTATAACCTGCTGCCCAAGACCACTGCCGTGGAGAATGTGGAACTTCCCCTGATGTACAACGCCGCCGTATCGGCCACCGAGCGTCGTCATCGGGCCATCGAGGCCCTGCAGGCCGTAGGGTTGGGCGACCGGTTGGAGCACAAGTCCAACCAGATGTCGGGTGGACAGATGCAGCGTGTAGCCATCGCACGTGCCCTGGTGAATAACCCGGCTGTCATTCTGGCCGACGAGGCTACGGGCAACCTGGATACCCGTACCTCCTATGAGATACTGGTGCTCTTCCAGCGTCTCCATGCCGAAGGACGCACCATCATCTTCGTGACCCACAATCCCGAAATAGCCCAATACAGCAGTCGCAACATCGTCCTGCGCGACGGACGTATCAAGGAAGACGTGAAGAATGAACATATACAGCAGGCCTCGGAGGCATTGGCGGCCCTGCCGGTACAAGAGGAATAACGAACTATGAACGGAACAAACTTATTCAAGATAGCCCTGCGTGCACTCAACAACAACAAGTTGCGTGCCTTCCTGACCATGCTGGGCATCATCATCGGCGTGGCATCGGTCATCACCATGCTGGCCATCGGACAAGGCTCCAAGAAGAGCATCCAAGCCCAGATTTCAGAGATGGGTTCCAACATGATCATGATTCATCCCGGCGGTGACATGCGTGGAGGAGTGAGACAAGACCCCAGTGCCATGCAGACCCTGAAACTAACCGACTATGAAGACCTGCGCAACGAAGCGGGTTTTCTATCGGCCGTCAGCCCCAACGTCTCTTCCAGCGGCCAGCTCATTGCCGGCAACAACAACTACCCTTCGTCTGTAAGCGGTGTCAGCCCCGACTACTTGAAAATCCGTCAGCTTACGGTGGAGAGCGGGGAGATGTTCAGTGAAACCGACATACAGACCTCGGCCAAGGTGTGCGTCATCGGCAAGACCATCGTGGACAATCTCTTTCCCAACGAAGACCCCATCGGTAAAGTGATGCGCTTCAACCAGGTTCCCTTCCGTGTCGTGGGTGTACTGAAATCCAAGGGTTACAACTCTATGGGCATGGACCAGGACGACGTGGTGCTGGCTCCCTACAGTACCGTCATGAAGCGACTGCTGGCACAGACCTACCTGAGCGGCATCTATGCCTCGGCACTGACCGAAGAGATGACCGACCTCGCCACAGAGGAGGTCAGCGGCATTCTCCGTAGAAACCACAAACTAAAAGATAGTGACGAAGATGACTTCAACATCCGCAGTCAACAGGAGTTGAGCACCATGCTCAACTCCACTACCGACCTGATGACCACCCTGCTGGCCTGCATTGCCGGTATCTCCCTCGTTGTGGGCGGCATCGGCATCATGAATATCATGTATGTATCGGTAACGGAACGCACCCGTGAAATCGGCCTTCGCATGTCGGTAGGTGCACGGGGCGTAGACATCCTGAGCCAGTTTCTCATTGAGGCCATCCTCATCAGCATCACCGGCGGTCTCATCGGTGTGGTATTGGGGTGCGGTGCCTCGTTCATCGTCAAGGCACTGGCCCACTGGCCCATCTACATCCAGCCGTGGAGCGTACTGCTTTCGTTCGCTGTATGCACCCTGACCGGTGTCTTCTTCGGATGGTATCCGGCCAAGAAAGCGGCAGACCTGGACCCCATCGAGGCCATCCGTTACGAATAAAAACACTATCTTTGCGCCATGAAACAAGAAGCCATCACACGCACACGCATCATCGAAGCCGCCATCCACGTCATCGGTTGGGGAATCGTCTTCGGCTTCCCCTTTCTGATGATGACCCGCAGCGGTTTCAACATCACCTTGGAGAACTACATGCGCCACGGATGCATTGTACCTCTCTCCTATCTGATTCTGTTCTACCTGAACTACCTTTTCCTGATACCGCACTACCTGTTCAAAGGCGGCATCAGACGTTACCTGTTGCTCAACCTCCTGCTGGTAGCGGTCTTTGCCTGGGGCACCCACTTCTGCCAGGAGTTCATCATCCATCTTTTCGACACGCACGACGTGCCGCCCCCTCCACGTCGCATGGGACCTCCACGCTGGGTGTTCGTATCGCGTGACTTCTTCTCCATGATACTCACCGTGGGACTCAGTGTAGCCATCCGTCTCAGCGGCCGATGGGCACAGATAGAAGCCGGCAAACGTGAGGCCGAGAAGAACAGGGCGGAAGCCGAGCGAAGCCGTACAGAGGCCGAACTGACCAACCTGCGGAACCAACTGAATCCCCACTTTCTGCTCAATACGCTCAACAATATCTATGCCCTCATCGCCTTTGATACCGACAAGGCACAGCAGGCCGTGCAGGAGCTGAGCCGTCTGTTGCGTCACGTGCTCTACGAAAACCAGCAACAGTTGGTTCCCCTGAACAGGGAGATGGACTTCATCCGCAACTACATCGAGCTGATGCGCATACGGCTGGCCTCCAACGTCACCGTGCAGACCCAACTCGACATAGCGGCCGACACCTCCACCAAGATTGCGCCTCTCATCTTCATCTCTCTCATAGAGAATGCCTTCAAGCATGGCATCTCTCCCACCGAAGCCAGCTACATCAACATCCGCTTTGAGGAGAGCGGAGAGCTGGTGAGGTGTGAGATACGCAACAGCTACCATCCTAAGAACAACACGGACAAGAGTGGCAGCGGCATCGGCCTGGAGCAGGTGAGGAAGCGTCTGGAACTGACCTATCCCGAGCACTATACCTGGCAGCATGGCGTGGACAGCGATCACAAGGAGTATCTCTCCATCCTGATTATCAACACTACATCAACCACCCCCAACCCATAGAACCATGACACTGAAATGCGCCATCATAGACGACGAGCCTTTAGCACTGGACCTGCTGGAGAGCTATGTACAGAAGACTCCCTTCCTGAAGCTGGAGGGTAAATACTCCAGTGCCGTGCAGGCCATGAAGGAGTTGCCCAAGCTGGCACCCGACCTGCTTTTCCTGGACATCCAAATGCCCGAGCTGAACGGCATCGAGTTCTCCAAGATGGTGGATGCCCGCACCCGGATAGTCTTCACTACCGCCTTCAACCAATATGCCATAGACGGCTACAAGGTCAACGCCCTGGACTACCTGCTGAAGCCCGTGTCCTATGTGGACTTCCTGCAGGCGGCCAACAAGGCCGTGCAATGGTTCGAACTGCTGCAACAGTCCAAGGAAGAGCCTCAGAGCATCTTCGTGAAGAGCGAATACAAACTGGTGCAGATAGAACTGAAGAACATACTCTACGTGGAGGGTCTGAAGGACTACATCAAGATATACGAAGAGGGCAACGGCAAACCCATCCTTTCCCTCATGAGCATGAAAAGCATGGAAGAACTGCTGCCCGCTTCGCGCTTCATGCGCGTCCACCGTTCCTATATCGTGAACAAAGAGAAGATTCGCATCATTGACCGTGGGCGTATCGTCTTCGGCAAGGTTTACATCCCCATCAGCGACAGTTACAAGCAACCTTTTCAAGAGTTTCTGGACCAACGCAGCTAAGCAGAGGAGGAGTAAATACTATGTTTTACAACATCTTATCAATTTATCGCGTTAATATTTTGCACGTAATGCAATTTAATATCTATCTTTGCAGCGAACAGATAGGAGTTGTGAAACTCCTCCAATAGAATAGTTTAGTTAAGTCTAGTTTAGTTTTTGTGTGAAGCACTTTCCTTGTAAGCGAACAAAGGAAAGTGCTTTTGTTTGATGCCCATCCTGACGTAACGTCCGCTTTTCTTCGCCATTTCGGAGCGAATGGAGCCTATTTTCGATGCCGCAGTACGAAATGTATGAAGCGGATGACACGTAATCTGCGGAAAATAGCTATCTTTGCACGTAGAAAGCAGTTGGCCGGCTTGTCGCCTGCACCGCGTGTGCATGAGGAAAGTCCGGGCAACACAGAGCATTCCACTTCCTAACAGAAAGCTGTCCGCGAGGGTGGAGTAACGCAGAAGAAAACAACCGCCGCCTCGTGCGGTAAGGGTGAGAAGGTGGGGTAAGAGCCCACCAGTCTTGTGGCGACACAAGGGCTGTGCGTCTTGGAAGTTGTAAGGTCATGTAAACCGACGCTAAGAGAGCTGCTCGCTCCATGTCGGAGGGTAGACCGCTAAAGCCGCTTGGTGACATTCGGCTCAGATAAATGACAGGCACCTCTACACAGAGGGACAGAACCCGGCTTACAGGCTGACTGCTTTTTATTTTTTTGTATCACCCTTCAAAGCAGACATATGAACACCCGCATCAAAGCCCTCTGGAAGTTTCTCACCGAAGACATCTGGCGCATCACGGAAGATGAAGTGACCAAGCGGACCTTCTCGCTCTATACCATCATCAAGACCTGTTTCCTCTGCATCAAACGCTTTGCGCAGGACCGCATCGTGAACAAAGCCTCAGCCCTGACCTACAGCTCCCTGCTGGCCATCGTGCCCATTCTGGCCATCCTCTTCGCCATAGCCCGTGGGTTCGGGTTCGGTAACATTCTGGAGAGCCAGATAGTGAGCGGGTTCAGCGGGCCTACAGAGACTACCGAGATCATCTTCCAGTTCGTAGACTCCTATCTGTCGCAGGCCAAGAGCGGTGTGTTTATCGGTGTGGGTCTGGTCATGCTGTTGTGGTCGGTACTGAATCTGGTGAACAACATGGAGATGACCTTCAACGAGATATGGCAGGTGAAGAAGCAACGCAGCATGTATCGCAAGATAACGGACTACTTCTCTATGCTGTTGCTGATGCCCATCCTGCTCGTCATCTCGGGCGGTCTGTCCATCTTCATGAGTACCATGGTGAAGAACATTGAAGGGTTTACCCTGCTTGCCCCCATCGGAAAGTTTCTCATCCGTCTGATTCCCTTTGTGTTCACCTGGCTGATGTTTACGAGCCTCTACATCTTCATGCCCAACACCAAGGTGAAGTTCAAGCATGCCTTGGTGGCCGGCATCATTGCGGGTACGGCCTATCAGACGTTCCAGTTCTTCTACATCAGCAGTCAGCTGTGGGTATCGCGCTACAATGCCATCTACGGCAGCTTTGCGGCCCTGCCCATGTTCCTCCTGTGGATGCAGATTTCATGGACCATTTGTCTCTTCGGTGCCGAACTGACCTATGCCGGACAGAATATACGTAACTTCAGCTTCGACAAAGATACCCGGAACATCAGCCACCGCTATTGTGACTTCGTGAGCATACTGATCATGTCGCTCGTGTGCAAGCGCTTTGCCCAAGGGCTGAAACCATACACGGCCGAAGAGATTTCCGAGACATGCCAGATACCCATACGGCTGACCCACCAGATTATCTATGAGCTGCAGGAGGTGGAAGTATTGCACGAAGTGGTTAGCGACGAGAAGAGTGAGGACATCGCCTACCAGCCCTCCGTAGACATCGGCATACTGACGGTGGGGATGCTGTTAGACAGGCTCTATACCCACGGTTCAGAGGAGTTCAAGATAGACCGTGAACAGGAGTTCGGACAGGAATGGAAGACACTGATGGAGGCACGGGAAGCCTATCTGAACAACACGGATATCCTGCTGAAGGAGCTTTAGCAACCCTTTCTATACACTGCCTGACGCGCCCCACCCCACTCTCTGCCCACTGTCGGAAGCGGGAATCGGGACGATAGCCGTCGGCAAAGGCGAGCAGACGCTGCAGATTGAAGGTGCAGTCCGTAATGCCAGCACCGGTTCTGACGGCATCGTGTGCATTGCAGTCTTGCTCAATGTGTACGGGCACCATCAGCAACGGCTTGCCCAGATACATGGCTTCGCATACCGACTCGAAGCCGGCCGTCGTGGCATAGGCCCTGCAGCCTGCCATGTAGCGCAGGAATTTCACATCGTCAATCTGATGAAAGCAGAGGGTCTCGTCCACCGAGGTCTCCTCGGCCGCTCCCTGCTTGTCCCAGAAGAAGTGGAGGGGCACGTCACGATGGGCCTCATGCCACGCCCTGACGCTCTCGCCGAAGCCGGCATTCACCATATAGCCATGCAGATAGTCACCGCCCGTAGCCTTGCAGGCAAAGACCTCCTTGCGCAACAAGGGGGGCAACACTCGCACCCGACGCTTGCTGTCATCCGCCATTTCGCGAAAGGAGAGCGCCAGTCTCTCTCTGGCTCCCAGGCAAGTGAGGCGGGTGAAGAGGCGCAGCATGAGCAGCGAGAAGCGTCCATGCGAGGGGAACTCAAAGTCGCGATGCAGAAAGAGATACTGATGGCCGATGCAGACCTGGGGTACTGAGGGACGATAGAGCAGATAGGTCAGTCCGGTGAGCAGTTCGTAGAAGTTCACCACCACCTCTGCCCCACTCTCCCGGATGCGTCGGTTCAGGTAGGCCAGACTGCCGGCATAGGCGGCGAGGTGTTTCAGGTTATAGCACACGCTGCGCCACAGGTTCACCCGTCCGTTGGCGGGTGCGGGCAGGAAGTTGGGACTAAGGAAGTGTCCTATGGGTGCATGGACAGCCTGCACGAAGAAGGCGGGCAGCTGCCTGAAGCTGCTCCTGCCCACGAGAATCTCCACCACCTCATGTCCGTTGCGACGCAGTTCCTCCTCCATGCTGATGGCCTGTGTCAGGTGGCCGCGTCCCTCTCCTTGAACGATAAACAAGCATTTCATAAACGAGCAGTAGTTTGCAATAATAAACAGCTTCCATCCCCCGTTTGTTTGCTGTAGGGGAATGAAAGCTGTTGCAAATATGCGCCGTCGGCATGTCGGCAGGATGTCAGGAGAGTGACATCTTCATGACGGGGCGGAGTCTCCTCCGTGCGGCCATCAATAAGCGCGTGCGAAGACGACGCGGCACTTGGAAGGCTTGCCCGTCACCATGCACTTGCCCGGCTCCTTGTCTCCGGGTACGAGAGACTCCAGCGGAATGCAGCGGATGGTAGCCTTGGTCTCTTCCTTTATCTTCTCCTCCGTCTCGGGAGTGCCGTCCCAGTGGGCCATGATGAATCCGCCCTCTTCTATCTTCTCTTTGAACTCGTCGTAACTGTCCACCGTCGTGATGCGGCTGTTGCGATAGTCCAGTGCCTTCTTGTAGATGTTGGCCTGAATCTCTTCGAGCAGGTTCTTTACGTATTCTTCGATGCCGTCGCAGGAGCGGGTCTCCTTCTCCAGCGTGTCGCGGCGCATCACCTCCATCGTGTTGTTCTCCAGGTCGCGGCCTCCCATCACGAGACGCACAGGCACACCTTTCACCTCATAGTCGGCAAACTTGAAGCCGGGACGCTTGTTATCGGCGTTGTCATACTTCACGCTGATGCCCAGTGCCTTCAGACGTTCCACGATGCCTGCCACCTTCTCGTCAATCTTGGCCAGCATCTCGGCGTTCTTGTAGATGGGTACGATAACCACCTGGATGGGTGCCAAGTGGGGCGGCAGCACCAGACCGTTGTCATCGCTGTGGGTCATGATAAGGGCACCCATCAGGCGTGTAGAGACGCCCCACGACGTGGCCCATACATATTCCAGTTTGTTCTCTTTGTTGACGAACTGCACATCAAACGCTTTGGCGAAGTTCTGTCCAAGGAAGTGGGAGGTTCCGCTTTGCAGGGCCTTGCCGTCCTGCATCATGGCCTCGATGGTGTAGGTATCGAGGGCACCGGCGAAGCGTTCGTTGGGGCTCTTCACACCCTTCACTACGGGCATCGCCATGTATTTCTCGGCAAAGTCGGCATAGACGTTAATCATCTTCACTACCTCAGTCTCGGCCTCTTCGCGGGTAGCGTGGGCCGTATGTCCCTCCTGCCACAGGAACTCTGCCGTGCGCAGGAAGAGGCGGGTGCGCATTTCCCACCGCATCACGTTGGCCCATTGGTTGCACAGGATGGGCAGGTCGCGATAGGAGTTGATCCAGTTTTTATAGGTGTTCCATATAATAGTCTCCGACGTGGGACGTATAATCAGTTCCTCCTCCAGCTTGGCTTCGGGGTCTACGATGACCCCACTGCCGTCGGGCGCATTCTTCAGACGATGGTGGGTCACCACGGCACACTCTTTGGCAAAGCCCTCTACATGTTCGGCTTCGCGGCTCAGGAAGGACTTCGGGATGAGCAAGGGGAAGTAGGCGTTCACGTGTCCTGTCGCTTTGAACATGTCATCCAGCTGACGCTGCATCTTCTCCCAGATGGCGTATCCGTAGGGCTTTATAACCATACATCCACGCACGGCCGACTGCTCAGCCAAGTCGGCCTTCACCACCAATTCATTGTACCACTGCGAATAGTTCTCGCTGCGCTTGGTGAGGTCTTTTAATTCTACTGCCATTTTATCTTGAGTTTAAGTTTGTCTTTGTCAATACACCTATTATATATAATACATAACAGGGTGCAAAGTTAGGAAAAAGCCTGCAAATAGCCGACGTTTTGCAGGCAAAAACTTGCACACCCGTAGGGATAAGGGGGGAAAACATGCCGAAGCGGTTGCCATTGCTTCATGCAGACGATGCTCCCTGCCCTATACGGACGATGACTCATGCCCTATACAGGCAATGCCCTGTGCCCTATACGGACGATGCCCGACGCATGTATGACGCATCGGGCATCGGGTTATCAGAAGGGCAACGGCGGGACAGGAGGTGAGCCTTCCGCTGTCCATGTGCATCAGTGGTCAGAAAGGGAGAGGACCGTCGGAGCCTACACCGCCAAAGGGATTGTCGCTCTGCGTATAGTAGTCGGCAGGCGAAGGGGGAGGCGGCGTGGCGGGTGCACCCACCGGAGCATTCATGCGCGAACCGAAGGCGGCCCCTCCTCCTTCCGTAGGTGTCGGGATAAAGTCGTCCTCTTCATTGGAAAAGCGCGTGTACTCGCCCCTGAAACGCAGCAATACGGTGTCCACGGCACCGTTACGGTGCTTGGCTATGATGAACTCGGCCTTGCCGCGCAGGTCGCGTCCCTTCTCGTCTTCGTATATCTTGAAGTATTCGGGACGATGGATGAAGCACACCATATCGGCATCCTGCTCAATGGCACCCGACTCGCGGAGGTCGCTCAGCTGGGGACGCTTGCCTTCGTTGCCTTCGCGGCTCTCCAGGCCACGGTTCAGCTGTGACAGGGCGATGATGGGGATGTTCAGTTCCTTGGCCAGACCCTTCAGCGAACGCGAAATGGTGCTCACCTCTTCCTGACGGCTTCCGAAGGACATGCCGCTGGCGTTCATCAGCTGCAGGTAGTCAATGATGATGACCTTCACGCCATGTTCGCGCACCAGGCGGCGGGCCTTCGTGCGCAGTTCGAATACGGAGAGCGAAGGGGTATCGTCTACGTAGAGGGGGGCATCTATCAGGTCGCGCAGCTTGTAGTCCAGTTGCTGCCACTCGTAGTCGGCCAGTTGTCCGCTCTTTATCTTGCTGCTGGGAATCTCGCAGACATTGGAGATGAGACGGTTCACCAACTGCACGTTGCTCATTTCGAGTGAGAACAGGGCCACGGGATTGTGGAAGTTCACCGCGATGTTCTTCGCCATGGAGAGCACGAAGGCCGTCTTACCCATGGCCGGACGCGCGGCGATGATGATGAGGTCGGAATTCTGCCATCCGGAGGTTATCTTGTCCAGCTTGGTGAATCCCGTCTCCAGGCCACTGAGACCGTCTGTACGTGCGGCCGCCTTATGAATCAGTTTCGTGGCCTCTTCGATGACGGGGTTTATCTGTGTATAGTCCTTTTTCATGTTCTGTTGGGAAATCTCGAAGAGCTTTCCCTCCGCTTCCTGCATCAGGTCATCGACGTCGAGCGTTTCGTCGAACGCCTTGCTCTGTATGACGCTGGAATAGGTAATGAGCTGCCGTGCCAAAGCTTTCTGTGCAATGATGCGGGCGTGGTATTCGATGTGAGCCGAAGAGGCTACGCGGCTGCTGAGCTGAGTGATGTAGAAGGGTCCGCCCACCTCTTCCAGGTCGCCCCGTTTGGCCAGCTGCTCCTTCACGGTAAGGATGTCCACCGGCTTCTGGTTGATGGCCAGGTCGGTAATGGCCGCATAGATCAGTTGGTGCCGGTGTTCATAGAAAGACTCCGGACGGAGAATCTCGCTCACCAGTGAATAGGCGTCTCTTTCTATCATCAGGGCACCCAGCACCGCCTCCTCCAGTTCGGGGGCTTGCGGCTGTATGCGTCCATAGTCGGTCACGGGTTGTGTGGCCTTGCTTTTCGATGTGGCGTATGTTCCTTTCTTTGCCATCTTGCTGCTGTGTTATCGGTTCTTAATGGTTATCTTCCCTAAAGGGGAGGGCAAAGATAGGGCTTTTTATCTGCCACCGGCAATAAAACGGCTACATTTTTTCCCTCTATTATGAACAGTTTCATTAACTTTGTCCGCCGAATAGCGCGAGGAGACGCTGCAGCCCGTCTGCAGGGAGCCTCCCCATTGTCCAACCCTTTAAAAGCATGAAGCGATTATGATTACCTTTCCCAACGCCAAGATAAACCTGGGCCTGAACATCACCGAGAAACGGCCCGACGGCTATCACAACCTGGAGACCATCTTCTATCCCATCCCCGTGAGCGATGCCCTGGAGATAACGCCCCTCCGCAAGGGCGACGGGAAGTGCCTCCTGCACCAGAGCGGCCTGGAGATAGCAGGCGACCCCGAGAAGAACCTCGTGGTGAGAGCCTACCGCATGCTGGACGAAGAGCTGGGCCTGCCACCCGTGGAGATTCACCTGCACAAGCGTCTGCCTTCGGGTGCCGGGCTGGGAGGCGGTTCGGCAGATGCCGCCTTCATGCTGAAAGCATTGAACGAGACCTTCGCCCTGCAACTCACGGACGAACGTCTGGAGGAGTATGCCGCCCGTCTGGGCGCAGACTGTGCCTTCTTCATCAAGAACCGTCCCACCTATGCCGAGGGCATCGGCAACATCTTCTCCCCCATCACCCTCTCCCTGCAAGGCTATCAGTTGCTGCTGGTGAAGCCGGACATTTTCGTCTCCACCCGTGAGGCTTTTGCCCGCATCACGCCGCGCCGCCCCAAGGTCTCCCTGAAGGAAATCGTCACCCTCCCTATAGAGCAGTGGAGAGAGACCATGACGAATGACTTCGAAGAGAGTGTCTTCCCCCAATATCCCGCCATAGGGGCCATCAAGGAGACCCTCTATCAGATGGGGGCCCTCTATGCTGCCATGAGCGGTTCCGGCTCCTCGGTCTTCGGCCTCTTCGCCCCCGGAGCCGTTGTCCCTCCTGCCGACTTCGGCGACAAGGCGTTTGTCTTCTGCGGCAGGCTGTGACCCGAAGCGACGCATCGAAGGAAACGATGCGGCACGTTGAAGAAAACGATGCGGCACGCCCCGCCAAAGCTCCCGACGATTATCGCCAAAGGGGCCGACGATGAGGGCCAAAAGGTGTGCGAACCGGAATAAATGTACGATATTACATAGTAATGGATGCTTTTACAGACTTTGATAGGGATTTAAGGCTTACCTTTGCAGGGCATTGCCAACCTTGAAACACTATCAAATCGACATACGTATGAAAAAGAGCATCATCTTATCAGCCATCCTGAGTCTGACCGTCTCTGTGTTGCAGGCCGGAGGCCCCTGGTTCCGCGACAAAGATCTCACCTTGACCGGAGTGTACTACTATCCCGAGCATTGGAACGAAAGCCAATGGGAGCGTGACCTCAAGCAGATACACGACCTGGGCTTTGAGTTCATTCACCTGGCCGAGTTTGCCTGGGCACAATTAGAGCCGCGCGAAGGCGAGTATGACTTTGCCTGGCTGGACCGTGTGGTGGCACTGGCCGACAAGCACGACCTGAAGGTCATCATGTGTACCTCTACAGCTACACCGCCGGTGTGGCTCAGCCGTAAATATCCGGAGATTCTCATCAGGCAGGAGGACGGCACCGTCCTTGACCACGGTGCCCGCCAGCACGCCTCCTTTGCCTCACCGCTCTACCGCAAGCTGGCCTACCGCATGATAGAGCAGCTGGCCCGCCACTATGGCAACGACAAGCGCATCATCGGATGGCAGCTGGACAACGAACCGGCCGTGCAGTTCGACTATAACCTTGAGGCCGAGGCCGGCTTCAGGGAGTTCCTGCGCCGGAAGTACAACGACGACATCCAGGCCCTGAACGCTGCCTGGGGCACGGCTTTCTGGAGCGAGGTCTACGCCGACTTCGGGGAAATCACACTCCCCAAGACGGCACAGATGTTCATGAATCACCATCAGATTCTGGACTACAGGCGTTTCGCCGCCCTGCAGACCAATGACTTCCTGAACGAGCAGTGCCGCCTCATCAAGCGATATGCCAAGAACCAATGGGTGACGACCAACTACATCCCCAACTATGAAGAGGGACACATCGGCGGCAGCCGGGAGCTGGACTTCCAGAGCTATACGCGCTACATGGTCTATGGCGACAACGAGGGCATAGGCCGCAGGGGCTACCGCGTGGGCAACCCGCTGCGCATCGCCATGGCCAATGACTTCTTCCGCCCCATACAGGGTACCTATGGCGTCATGGAGCTGCAGCCCGGACAGGTAAACTGGGGCAGCATCAATCCCCAGCCCTTGCCGGGAGCCGTGCGCCTGTGGTTGTGGAGCGTGTTTGCCGGAGGCAGCGACTTCATCTGCACCTATCGCTACCGCCAGCCGCTCTATGGCACCGAGCAATACCACTATGGCATCGTGGGCACCGACGGTGTAACGGTGACACCGGGCGGACGAGAATATGAGCAGTTCATGAAGGAAATCAAACAGCTGCGAGGCAAGTGCGCCAAACGCGAAGCGAAACCGGCCGACTACACGGCCCGCCGCACGGCCATCCTCTTCAATCACGAGAACTCCTGGAGCATGGAAAGACAGAAGCAGAACCACACCTGGAGCACCCTGGGCCACGTGGACAAATACTACCGCACACTGAAAGGCTTCGGTGCGCCGGTGGACTTCATCGATGAGAGCAAAGAGCTGACGGACTATCCGATGGTCATCGCACCGGCCTATCAGATGGCCGACGAGGCACTCGTGGCACGCTGGACGACCTACGTAAAGCAGGGCGGCAACCTGGTGCTCACCTGCCGTACAGGCCACAAGGACCGCTACGGCCGACTGCCCGAACAGCCTTTCGGCGCACTCATCAACGACCTTACGGGTAACGAGATGGAGTTCTATGACCTGTTGCTGCCCGAAGAACCGGGCACGGTGGTGATGGACGGGCAGGAATATGACTGGAACACCTGGGGCGAGATACTGAAGCCCGGCAAGGAGTCCGAAGTGTGGGCCACCTATACTCGGGAGTTCTATGAAGGCAAGCCGGCCGTCACCAAGCGACGATTGGGCAAAGGTACTATAATATATATAGGTGTAGACAGCAAGGACGGCAAGCTGGAGAAGACGGTGCTGAAGAAACTCTATGCCGAAGCGGGCATCCCCGTCCGCGAACTGCCTTACGGCGTGACCATGGAGTATCGCAACGGATTCGGCATCGTGATGAACTACAGCGACAGGCCCTACACCTTCGACCTGCCCGACGGAGCCGAGATTCTGATAGGACAGGCCACCATCCCCACTGCAGACGTACTGGTATTCACCATTAAATAATCAACCTCATGCTTATGCTTGACAACTTACAGAAGAACAGGAAGGCCGTGCTGCTGGGTATGCTCATGGCTTTCAGCGGACAGGCGTCTGCACAGTTTGGCAACTGCACGCCCTCCGAAATGCAGGTCTATACCGACTCCAAGAGCGGTGTGGAAATCACCGTGCTGACCGATACGGCCAAGCACGACCGCTTCCTTTATCAGACAGACCCCATGTGGACGGCCGACGGCAAGTATCTGCTGTTCCGCTCCTCTAACCGTGGCGACGACAAGGAGATAGAGCACAAGACACCCGACGGCAAGGTGCGCAAATACCGTCCCACCCAGATCTATTTCATAGAGATGGCCACGGGTAAAATCATCCAGGCCACCGAAGGCAAGGACCTCGGCAATGCCTTCCTGGCCAACCGCTCCAACAAGATGTTCATGAGCCGCCGCGAAGGTAAGGAGTGGGCCATGTATGTCATGGACCTGGATGCCTTCTTTGCAGACGTGAAGAAGGGAAAGGTGAAGAAACCCTCCGCCTATGAACGCAAGATAGGAGTCTTCCCCCAAGAGATGGGGCGGCCCGGCGGATATGCCGTCAACAGCGAAGACGAATATGCCATCATCGGTGTGGAACGGGACGGCACCGAGGAGGAAAAGGAGCGCATGATGAAGAATGCCTTCATCCCCCAAAGCAACCAACCGTTGAAAATCAAGCCCTGCCTGAGCGGCCTCCGCAAGATGGACCTGACGAGCGGCGAAGTGAGTAAGATTGTAGACACGGAGTTCAAGATAGGACACATACAGGCCAGCCGCTTTCGTCCCGACGAAATCGTCTTCTGCAACGAGACAGGAGGCGATGCCCACCAGCGCATGTGGTACTGCAAGCTGGACGGCAGCGACCTAAAGCCGTTATACAAAGAGACACCGCTCGACTGGGTGACCCACGAGACGTTTGCTTCCGAAGATTATGTCTACTTCAACATCCTGGGCTTCCAGCCCCGCCTGCGCAAGCAGGCCAACGGCATCCTGCGCATCAACCTGCGTACCGATGACGTGGAGGTGATGGGACAGGTGGAAGTAAACGAAGACCGTGAGGGCATCAAGGGACAACTGAGAGGACGCGGTTTCTGGCACTGCAACGCCAGCCGTGACAACCGTTGGGCTGCCGGTGACACCTTCGGTGGAAACGTATGGGTCATCAACACCGAGACCGGCGAGCGACACCTCATAGCTACCGATACCAAGATGAAGCCCGACCATGCGCATCCCAGCTTCAGTCCGGACGGACGGACGCTGCTGTTCCAATCCGGACACTTCAGCAACGGCAAGCGACTCAACCTGATGATGGTGGACCTGACCAAGGTCAAGGCATTGCAGAAGAGTTTCCCTGATGTGGTGCAGAAGGAGAAGTTGAATCGTGGGCTTGTGGCCGTCCGCAAGGATGCCGCTACCGTCTCCCTGTCCTGGCGCTACCTCTCCACAGACCCCATGCAGACAGCATTCAATCTCTATCGCAACGGGAAAAAGATAGCCACCGTTCCGGCCAATGGCGCAACATTCTATCAGGACCGTTATGAAGGCAATGAGGCCGCAGTCTATCAGGTGAAGGCTGTAGTAAACGGTGAGGAGAGCGAAGAACAGAGCGGCCTCTGCCTGCTGCCGGCCAATGCTCCCCACGGCTATATGGAGATACCGCTGGACCGTCCGGCCGACGGCAAGACACCTGCAGGCGACACCTACTCCTATCATGCCAACGATGCCTCCATCGGTGATGTGGATGGGGACGGTACGTATGAAATCATCCTGAAATGGGACCCGTCCAATGCACACGACAATGCGCATGACGGCTACACCGGCAACGTATTCTTCGACTGCTATCGCCTGAACGGCGAGAAGCTCTGGCGTATAGACCTGGGCCGCAACGTGCGGGCCGGTGCCCACTACACTCAGTTCATGGTCTATGACCTGGACGGGGACGGACGGGCTGAGGTCGTCATGAAGACCTCGGACGGCACAGTGGACGGAACGGGCAAGGTCATCGGCAATGCCGAAGCAGACTATCGCGAACCGGGCCAGGCCCGCGTGCAGCCTCCCATGCCTCCCAAGGAGAAGCCCCGCAACAGAAAGGGAAATGACAAACGTCCGCCGAGACGCCCCCGCTCCAACACACCTATGAACCAAGGACGCATACTGACGGGCAACGAATACCTTACCGTGTTCAACGGACTCACCGGCGAAGCCATGCAGACCATTGACTATGTGCCCGAGCGCGGCAACCTGATGGACTGGGGAGACAATCGTGCCAACCGAAGCGACCGTTTCCTGGCAGCCGTTGCCTATCTGGACGGCAAGCATCCCAGTGTGGTGATGTGTCGCGGCTACTACACCCGCGCCGTGCTCGCCGCCTTCGACTGGGACGGCAAGGAGCTGAAGCAACGATGGGTGTTCGACAGCAACAATCCGGGATGTGAAGCCTATGCCGGACAAGGAAACCACAACCTGCGCGTGGCCGACGTGGATGGTGACGGCATGGACGAAATCGTCTATGGTCAGTGTGCCATAGACCATGACGGCACCGGCCTCTACAGCACCGGTATGAATCATGGAGATGCCATGCACCTGACCAAATTCGCCCCTGATATGGAGGGCTTCCAGGTGTGGGCCTGCCATGAAAACCGTAAGGACGGCTCCAGCTTCCGCGATGCTGCTACAGGGGAAGTGCTTTGGCAGGTGAAGAGCAAGATAGACGTGGGACGCTGCATGGCGGCCGATATAGACCCCACCAATCCCGGCCTGGAGATGTGGTCATGGGAAAGCAAGGGCATACGCACCATCAAAGGTGAAGTGCTGAATCCCCATATGGAGACCCTCTCTGTAAACATGGGACTGTGGTGGGACGGCGACCTGTTGCGCGAACTGCTGGACAAGGACACCGTGAGCAAATATGACTGGACGGAAGGCGTATGCAAACCGCTGCTGAAGTTCGAAGGCATTGAATGGAACAACGGTACCAAAGGAACGCCCTGCGTGCAAGGTGACCTCGTAGGCGACTGGCGCGAAGAGGCACTCTTCCGTACGCCCGATAGCGATGCCCTCCGACTCTATGTATCCACCATAGAGACAGACTATCGCTTCCACACCTTCCTGGAAGACCGCACCTACCGCATCAGTATAGCCACACAGAACGTGGCCTATAACCAACCTACCCAACCGGGTTTCTATTTCGGACCCGACCTGACCGGTACATTCAGAGGATATACATTTGATAACAAGCAATAAACGACTTATGAGAATCAAGACCCTGTGCAGCCTTGCTGCCGGACTGGTGCTGACAGCAGCACCGGTCACCTATGCCCAAAAGAAGGTAGTGAACGACTCCAATACCCCGTTGCATCTGCTGCAACCGGCCTATCAGGTACCATACGGAGTACCTACAGTGGAAAGCGTGAAGAAGGATATGGACCGTATTCTGCACTACTTAGAGGCAAGCACCCCTACCCGAGTGGTAGACAGCCGCAATGGCAAAGTCATCAAGGACTATAGCAAACTGCCCGCTACAGCCCAGTTGGAACGCGGCGCGTTCCGCCTGGCCAGCTATGAGTGGGGAGTGACCTACTCGGCCATGATGGCTGCCGCCGAAGCGACCGGAGACGAAGCCTATATGAAGTATGTGACCGACCGCTTCCTCTTCCTGGCAGAAGTGGCCCCGCATTTCCGCACACTGGCTGAAAAGAAAGGAAAGATAGACGGACAGATGCGTCAGATACTGGAGCCCAAGGCACTGGACGATGCCGGAGCCGTCTGCGCAGCCATGATCAAGGCACAGATGAAGGACAATACCCTGAACCTGCGCCCGCTGATAGACAACTATATGGAGCACATCCTGAACAGAGAGTATCGCTTGGCCGACGGCACCTTTGCCCGCACACGTCCGCTCTATAATACCCTATGGCTGGATGACATGTTCATGGGCATTCCTCCTATAGCCTGGTACTCCTGCATCAGCGGAGAAGAGAGCAGCAAGCATCTGAACGAAGCCGTGCGTCAGATACTTCAGTTTGCCAAACGCATGTGGGTGCCCGAGAAAAACCTCTTCCGTCACGGATGGGTAGAGGAAATGACCGATCATCCGGCCTTCCATTGGGGACGCGCCAACGGATGGGCCTTGCTCACCATGTGCGAAGTACTCGATGTCCTGCCCGAAAACCATCCCCAGCGAACTGAGGTTATGGAACTGTTCCGTGCTCATGTACGCGGACTGGCCGCCTGCCAAAGCGGCGAAGGATTCTGGCATCAGTTGCTGGACCGCAACGACTCTTACTTGGAGACATCGGCCACGGCCATTTTCGTCTACTGCATGGCCCACGCCATCAACAAAGGATGGATAGACGCACTGGCCTACGGACCGGTAGTTACCCTGGGATGGAATGCTGTCAGCACCAAAATCACCCCTGAGGGACAGGTGGACGGTACCTGTGTGGGTACGGGCATGGCCTTCGACCCGGCCTTCTATTACTACCGTCCCATCAATGTCTATGCCGCTCATGGATACGGCCCCGTCATCTGGGCCGGAGCAGAGGTCATCAATCTGCTGAAGCAGCAACATCCAAAGATGAACGACAGTGCCGTACAGTTCTATCGCTATGAACAAAAGACGGACTCCCCCATCTTCCACATCATGTTGCCCGAAGAGGCTGTAAAGAAGTAGATTCTGACGATAAAAGAGAAGAAGGAATGCACATTTTTGCTCAAATCGGGCAGAAATGTGCATTTTTCTTTTTCTTTTCTTGCGAAACCCAACAGTTTCCGTAAATTTGCAGGCTGATATATAAAGTCAACCAATAAACCAGAATATTAATTTAAATTTAATAGCATGAGTTTAAAAATCGTAGTATTGGCAAAACAAGTTCCCGACACCCGTAATGTCGGGAAGGATGCCATGAACGCCGACGGCACAATCAACCGTGCGGCACTCCCTGCCATCTTCAATCCCGAAGACTTGAACGCCCTTGAGCAAGCACTTCGTCTGAAAGATGCCCATCCCGGCTCTACAGTGACCATCCTGACCATGGGTCCCGGACGTGCAGCCGAAATCATTCGTGAAGGACTCTATCGTGGTGCAGACAACGGCTACCTGCTGACTGACCGTGCCTTCGCCGGTGCCGACACACTGGCCACTTCCTATGCCTTGGCCACTGCCATCAGGAAAATCGGTGATTATGACCTTATCGTAGGCGGACGCCAGGCCATCGATGGTGACACGGCACAGGTAGGCCCCCAAGTAGCCGAGAAGTTGGGTCTTACTCAGATTACCTATACCGAAGAGGTGCTGAACGTAGACGAAAAGGCCCGTAAGATTACCGTGAAGCGTCACATTGACGGTGGTGTAGAGACAGTAGAAGGTCCGCTCCCCATCGTACTGACCGTAAACGGAAGTGCAGCCCCCTGCCGTCCGCGCAATGCCAAGCTGGTGATGAAGTACAAGCGTGCCCTTGGTGCACAGGAAAAGGCTGCCATCACCAAAGACGGCGCCGAACTGCCCTATGCAGCACTCTACGAAACCACTCCCTACCTGAACATCACGGAATGGAGCGTAGCCGATGTGGAAGGTGACACCAAGCAGTGTGGCCTCAGCGGCTCACCCACCAAGGTGAAGAAAATCGAGAACATCATCTTCCAGGCCAAGGAAAGCAAGACGCTGACCGGAAGCGATGCAGATGTAGAAGAACTGATTGTCGAACTGTTAGCTAACCATACGATTGGGTAAAAGAATTATGAACAACGTATATGTATATCTTGAGCTTGAAGGTGCCAACGTTGCCGATGTAAGCCTCGAATTATTGACCAAGGGCCGCAAGCTGGCCAATCAGTTGGGTTGCCAACTGGAAGCCATCGCCGCAGGTTCAGGTCTTGAAGGAATAGAAAAACAAGTGTTGCCTTTCGGTGTGGACAAGCTACATGTATTTGACGCACCGGGGCTGTTCCCCTACACTTCCCTACCCCACACCTCTATCTTGGTGAACCTCTTCAAAGAAGAAAAGCCGCAAATCTGCCTGATGGGCGCTACCGTCATCGGTCGCGACCTGGGACCGCGCGTCTCTTCAGCATTGACCAGCGGTCTGACAGCCGACTGTACGCAGTTGGAAATCGGTTCGCACGAAGACAAGCGTGCCGGTGTCACTTATGAAAACCTGCTCTATCAAATACGTCCGGCCTTCGGTGGCAACATCGTGGCCACCATCGTCAATCCCGAACACCGTCCGCAAATGGCTACGGTTCGTGAAGGTGTGATGAAGAAGGAAATCCTTGACGAGAACTACAAGGGCGAAGTGGTGAAGCACGACGTGGCCAAGTATGTTCCCGAAACGGACTATGTGGTGAAGGTCATTGACCGTCATGTGGAGAAGGCCAAACACAACCTGAAGGGTGCCCCCATCGTGATTGCCGGTGGCTATGGCATGGGCAGTAAGGAAGGCTTCGACAAACTCTTCGAACTGGCCAAAGAACTTCACGCAGAAGTCGGTGCCAGCCGTGCCGCTGTAGATGCCGGCTATGCCGACCACGACCGTCAGATTGGTCAGACTGGTGTGACCGTACATCCCAAACTATATATCGCTTGCGGTATCAGCGGACAGATCCAGCACATCGCCGGCATGCAGGATGCAGGCATCATCATCTCCATCAACAACGATGAGAACGCCCCCATCAACACCATCGCCGACTATGTAATCAATGGTACAGTGGAAGAGGTCATTCCGAAACTGATTAAGTATTATAAGAAGAATAGCAAGTAAGAGTTAAAGTCATCAGGAAGATAAAGGGAGATAATAATATGGAGATAGCTATTGGCATTTATCTCCATCGGAGCGAAGCGACTATCTCCTTTTAACTCCTCTAACTCCATAAAGAAAAATATTATGGCAAACTTTTATACCGAACACCCCGAACTGAAGTATCATCTGAACAATCCGATGATGCAGCGTATCTGCGAACTGAAAGAGCGCGGATACGAAGACAAAGACAAGTATGACTATGCTCCGCAAGACTTTGCTGATGCCATGGATTCATACGACAAAGTATTGGAAATCACTGGTGAGATTACCGGTGAAATCATTGCCCCCAACGCAGAAGGTGTAGACGCAGAAGGCCCCAAATGTGAAAATGGCCGCGTAACATACGCCAGCGGTACTACACAGAATCTGGACACCATGGTGAAAGCAGGCCTGAACGGCATGACCATGCCACGCCGTTACGGTGGTCTGAACTTCCCCATCACTCCCTACACCATGTGTGCCGAAATCGTAGCTGCTGCAGATGCAGGCTTCGGCAACATCTGGTCACTGCAAGACTGTATCGAGACACTCTATGAGTTTGGCAACGACGACCAGCACAGCCGCTTCATTCCCCGTATCTGTGCCGGTGAAACCATGTCTATGGACCTGACCGAGCCTGATGCCGGCTCCGACCTCCAGAGTGTCATGCTGAAAGCCACTTATGACGAAGCCAACAACTGTTGGCGTCTGAATGGTGTGAAGCGTTTCATCACCAATGGTGACGCCAACCTCCACCTCGTATTGGCCCGTTCAGAAGAAGGAACCAAGGACGGCCGTGGCCTCTCCATGTTCATCTATGACAAGAATGATGGCGGAGTAGACGTACGCCGTATTGAAAACAAACTCGGTATTCACGGCTCACCCACTTGTGAACTGGTCTACAAGAATGCCAAGTGCGAACTTTGTGGTGACCGCAAACTCGGTTTGATTAAATATGTAATGGCGCTTATGAACGGTGCCCGTTTGGGTATCGCTGCCCAGTCCGTAGGTCTTTCCCAAGCTGCATACAACGAAGGTCTGGCCTATGCCAAAGACCGCAAACAGTTTGGCAAGGCCATTATCGAGTTCCCCGCTGTGTACGACATGTTGGCCATCATGAAGGCTAAACTGGATGCCGGCCGCTCATTACTGTATCAGACTTCACGTTACGTGGACATCTACAAGGCACTCGACGATATCGCCCGTGAACGTAAGCTCACTCCCGAAGAACGTCAGGAACAGAAGAAGTACGCCAAGTTGGCCGATGCCTTCACTCCGTTGGCCAAGGGTATGAACTCAGAATACTGCAACCAGAATGCCTACGACTGCATTCAGATTCATGGAGGTTCAGGATTCATGTTGGAGTATGCCTGCCAACGCATCTACCGCGATGCACGCATCACCAGCATTTACGAAGGTACCACGCAGTTACAGACAGTAGCCGCCATCCGCTATGTGACCAACGGTTCTTACGCTGCTACCCTGCGCGATTTCGAAACAGTTCCATGCAGCGAAGCCATGCAGCCGCTGATGGAGCGCGTAAAGGAGATGACCAACAAGTTTGAAGCAGCCACCAATGCCACCAAGGAGGCCCAGAACCAAGAGTTACTGGACTTTGTTGCCCGTCGTCTCTATGAAATGGCCGCCGTATGTGTCATGTCTCATCTGATCATTCAGGATGCTACCGCTGCTCCCGAAATGTTCAGCAAGTCTGCAGAGGTCTACGTGAACTATGCAGAAGCAGAAATCGAGAAGCACTTCAACTTCATCCGCAAGTTCAAGGCCGAGGAGTTGGACAGCTACCGCAAGTAATGCGATATAGCATAATATAATAAGGTATAATCCTTAAGAAGGTGTATCCAACCGGTGATACACCTTCTTTTTTTAAAGTCAGCACATCAAACACCCACAATTTCTGTATATTTGTCGCAAATATGAGGAAAAAACTGTAATTTTGCAACCCATAAACGTTAATGATAAAAAGACAGAAACAATGGATTTCAAAATCGCAGTATTGGCCGGTGACGGTATCGGCCCCGAAATATCCGCCGTGGGTGTGGATGTAATGACCGCCGTATGTGAGAAGTTTGGCCACGAGGTGACATACGAACACGCTCTCTGTGGGGCACACGCCATAGATGAAGTAGGCGACCCGTTTCCTGAAGAGACCTATCAAATCTGCAAGAATGCCGATGCCGTACTCTTCTCTGCCGTAGGTGACCCGAAGTTCGACAATGACCCGACCGCCAAGGTTCGACCCGAACAAGGTTTGCTGGCTATGCGCAAGAAGTTGGGTCTGTTTGCCAACATCCGTCCCGTACAGACATTCAAATGCCTGGTACATAAGTCTCCCTTGCGTGCCGAATTGGTGGAGAATGCCGATTTCATCTGTATCCGCGAACTGACCGGCGGCATGTACTTCGGTGAGAAGTATCAGGACAATGAGAAAGCCTATGACACCAACTACTACACCCGTCCCGAAATTGAGCGTATCTTGAAAGTAGCTTTCGAATATGCCATGAAGCGCAACAAGCATCTGACGGTAGTGGACAAAGCCAACGTACTGGCCTCTTCACGCCTGTGGCGCAAGATAGCCCAAGAGATGGCTCCGCAATATCCTGAAGTAACGACCGATTACATGTATGTGGACAATGCTGCCATGCGCATGATTCAGGAACCGACCTTCTTTGATGTCATGGTCACAGAAAACACCTTCGGCGATATCCTGACTGATGAAGGTTCAGTCATCAGCGGCTCCATGGGATTGCTTCCCTCCGCTTCTACCGGCGAAAGCACACCGGTATTCGAACCTATCCACGGTAGCTGGCCTCAGGCCAAGGGTCTGAACATTGCCAACCCGCTGGCTCAAGTGCTCTCCGTTGCCATGCTCTTTGAGTATTTCAACCTGAAAGAAGAAGGCGCATTGGTCCGTCAGGCAGTGGATGCCTCTCTCGATGCCAACGTCCGCACTCCCGAAATCCAGGTAGCCGGCGGAGCCAAGTATGGCACCAAGGAAATAGGTGAATGGCTGGTAGACTATATCAAAAAGCAGTAACGCTCTGTTTCTTTGAATAACAGGCTATAAAATAACCCAATAAAAGAGAAAAAGCAGGCTATGTCGCGGGAATCGGACATAGCCTGCTTTGTTTGCCTTCAATTATTGCCTATCTTTGTTGCGTACAACTCTATTTGAAGCACAATGAAGTATATTCTATCCGTCCTCCTGCTATGCAGCTCCGCTCTAACTATGCCGACCTTCGCCCAAAGCTACGAAGAGTTGGGAGACCGTGCCATGACAGCCATTGAACAAGACAGCCTGGATCAGGCCGAAGCCTATATACTTCAAGCTCTGAAGTTAGAGCCGGCCAACCCACACAATGCCTTGCTCTTTTCCAACCTCGGTACTATCCGGCGCCAACGTCAACAATACGAAGGGGCTTTGGAGGCCTATTCCTTTGCCCTGAACTTTGCTCCGACTTCCGTTCCCATTCTGATGAATCGTGCCACGCTTCTTCAGGAAATGGGAGAACTGGATGCAGCCCGTGTGGACTACTCCATGATTCTTGACTTTGACGCCACCAACCGGAAAGCACTCCAGATGCGTGCCTATATCTACATGCAGATGCAAGCCTATAAGGAAGCCCGGACAGACTTTGAGAAACTGTTGCAGACCGATGAGCAGCACTATGCCGGCCGGTTGGGATTAGCCACCCTGTCCCGCAAGGAAGGCAAGTTGCAGGAGGCCCTCGACATTCTGAATAAAATGATAACCGAAAACGACAAGGGACAACCAGACGCCGTACTCCTCGTGGCACGTGCCGGAGTGGAAATGGACCTAAAATGTGACGACTTGGCCTTGGCCGATTTAGAGACAGCCATCAAATGTAATCCCTCTCTACCCGAGGCCTATCTGGTACGTGGCCAACTCCTCTTGTCACAAGATAAAAAGGCCCTGGCACGGGCAGAGTTTGAGAAAGCCGCCTCTTTGGGCATTCCCTATGCGGAGTTGAAAGAGCTAATCCAACAATGTCAATAGACAGTTGGAAATGGAACTATTTGAAGCAACAAGTAGTTAAAAAATCTAATAAAAGGAGACCCAAAACTCTCAGAAAGCCATTTCTCTCCTTTTTATCCTAAAAATATATACAAGAAAAGTTGCGTATAAAAAAAAAATGTCTGACTTTTGTAAAGTCAAAAGGAAGTCTGTACAGACTTCCATAATAAACAAACCCCTAACCAGTTAATTAAAATGAGTGATTTGGAAAACAAGGTGCAGGAAGAGACCGTAAAGAAACGTCCTTATAACCTGCGTGAAAAAAAGGAGAAGAACGCCGCTTACCGTTCTCTGATTCGTCCGGAATTAGCAGATGAATTGTACGACAAGATTTTGAATATCATCGTCGTGCAGAAAAAGTACAGAGATCCCGACTTCTCGGCTAAGGACTTGGCCAAAGAGTTGAAGACCAACACCCGCTACCTGTCGGCAGTTGTCAACTCACGTTTTGGTATGAACTATTCTTGCTTGTTGAATGAATACAGAATCAAGGATGCACTTCACTTGTTGACCGACAAGAGATATGCCAGCAAGAATGTAGAAGAAATCAGCACTATGGTAGGATTTGCCAACCGCCAATCTTTCTATGCTGCTTTCTATAAGAACATGGGTGAAACCCCCAATGGCTATCGTAAGAGACACGCAGAAATGAAGAAATAAGAACTTTTGAGAAACCTGTTTTGAAAACAAAAGGAATAAACACATTCAAAACAGTTTCTTATTCCGGCACGGATTACTCGGACAGACCGCGATTCTAATATAAACGCCCCGGTCCGTGTAGTCCGTGTCTGCTTTTATCGCTACAAACATCATGAAGAAACAGATTGGCTCATTATTGGCTGCCGCTACCCTACTGTCAGCATGCGGCAACCGGCAAGAACCCTCCACCACGGTGGAACAATTCGATTATACAGTGGAACAGTTTGCAGACTTACAGATTCTACGCTATCGCGTACCCGGCTTCGAAGAGCTTTCTCTGAAACAGAAAGAACTGGTCTATTACCTGACCGAAGCCGCCCTGCAAGGCAGGGATATCCTCTTTGACCAGAACGGCAAGTACAACCTCACCATCCGCCGTGCTTTGGAAGCGGTCTATGTGAACTATAAAGGAGACAGAAATTCGGCCGACTTCAAGGCTATGGAGATTTACCTGAAACGGGTGTGGTTCTCCAACGGCATCCATCACCACTATGGTTCCGAAAAGTTCGTCCCCGGATTTACGCCTGAGTTTTTCAGGCAGGCCCTGCAGGAGACATCTCCCTCTCTCTTCCCCTTGAAGGAGGGACAACAACTTGAAGATTGGTGCAACGAAATATTCCCTGTCATCTTCGACCCTGCCGTCATGCCCAAGCGTGTCAATCAGGCCGACGGTGAGGATCTGTTGCTCACCTCTGCATGCAACTATTACGACGGTGTCACCCAGCAAGAAGCCGAAGCTTTCTACAATGCCCGGAAAGACCCTAAAGATGAAACTCCCATCTCCTACGGACTGAACAGTCGTCTGGTGAAGGAAGAGGGCAAGATTGTGGAAAAGGTGTGGAAAGTCGGTGGACTGTATGGAGAGGCCATAGAGAAAATCGTCTTTTGGCTGAAGAAGGCAGAAGAGGTAGCTGAAACGCCCGAGCAGAAAGCAGTTATTGCCAAGCTGATAACCTTCTACGAAACTGGAGACCTGAAGACCTTCGATGAGTATGCCATTCTGTGGGTGAAAGACCTGAACTCACGTGTGGATTTCGTAAACGGTTTCACGGAGACCTACGGTGACCCGCTGGGCATGAAAGCCAGTTGGGAATCTCTCGTAAACTTCAAGGACCTGGAAGCCACCCGGCGCACAGAGACCATCAGCCGTAACGCCCAATGGTTCGAAGACCACTCCCCCGTAGATTCTCTCTTCAAGAAAGAGCAGGTCAAAGGCGTTTCAGCCAAGGTTATCACTGCAGCCATCCTGGCCGGTGACCTCTACCCCTCCACAGCTATCGGCATCAACCTGCCCAATGCCAACTGGATTCGCAGCATGCACGGCTCCAAGTCGGTAACCATCGGCAACATTACTGATGCCTACAACAAGGCAGCCCACGGCAACGGCTTCAATGAAGAGTTTGTCTGTGATGCCCGGGAGTTGGGTTGGATAGACCGATATGGTGACCTCACCGGCAACCTGCACACAGACCTGCATGAATGCTTGGGACACGGTTCGGGCAAACTGCTTCCGGGAGTAGACCCCGATGCCCTGAAAGCCTATGGCTCCACGATAGAAGAAGCACGTGCCGACCTCTTCGGACTCTACTATGTGGCCGATGCCAAGATGCAGGAACTGGGTTTGGTGCCCGATGCCGATGCCTACAAGGCCGAATACTACACCTATCTCATGAATGGCCTGATGACCCAGTTGGTCCGCATAGAGCCGGGAAATGAGATAGAAGAGGCCCACATGCGCAACCGCCAGTTGATAGCCCGTTGGGTCTATGAACAGGGTAAGGCAGAGAAAGTGGTGGAAATCGTGAAGAGAGACGGCAAGAGTTATGTCATCGTGAACGATTATGAGAAGCTACGCACCCTTTTCGGCCGTTTGTTGGCCGAGATACAACGCATCAAGTCCACCGGAGACTTTGCTGCCGCCCGCAACCTCGTGGAGAGCTATGCCGTAAAGGTAGACCCGGCCTTGCACGCCGAGGTATTGGAACGCTACAAGGCCCTGAACCTGGCTCCCTACAAAGGCTTTGTCAATCCGCGTTATGAGGCTGTCGCCGATGCGGAGGGCCGCCTGGTCGATGTCAAGGTGAGCTACGATGAAAGCTATGTCGGACAGATGCTCCGTTATAGCAAGGACTATGCCACATTAAGCCCCTTCTGAACTATTTCTGCCACCACATGGAATTGAAAGAACAACTCAAGGAAATAAAGACACAGCTCCGCCTGGCCATGAACGGAGCTGTGTCCCAAAGCATGCGCGAAAAAGGACTCCTGTACAAGCTGAACTTCGGTGTAGAGCTGCCGCGCATCAAACAGATTGCCGCTTCGTATGAGAAAAGCCATACCCTGGCCCAGGCTCTGTGGAAAGAGGAGGTACGCGAATCCAAGATATTGGCCACCCTGCTGCAACCGATAGAGAGCTTTCCTCCTGAGATAGCCGACATCTGGATGGAAGAGATACATACCATCGAAATAGCCGAACAGGCCTGTATGAACCTCTTCCAACACCTGCCCTATGCCCCGGCCCTTGCCTTCAGATGGATAGCCGATGAGCGGGAATACACTCAGGTTTGCGGGTTCCTCATCATTGCCCGCCTGCTGATGCACAAGGGCGACATGAGTGAAAGAGCCGGAAACGAGTATCTGGACCAGGCCGTGTGTGCCTTTCTTTCAGGAAGCTACCACGTGCGCAATGCCGTCATGGCCTCCTTGCGCCGTTTCATGGCCCACAGTGAAGGCAATGCCTTCCACGTATGCCGACGGGTAGATGGTTTCAAGGACTCCCCCTCCGAAAACGAGAAACTGCTCTATCGACTCGTGGCCGAAGAGGTGGCACCGGCAGATACAGAAGAATAAAATGACTGTAACGTGCAAAAAAAAGCCTGAATCCTTCCTGCTTTCTATAAAAAGAACTAACTTTGTCGGCCGTGGAAACCCATAACCACATAGCAATGGAGAATCAACGTGTGAAAGATACGGTAAGGCAGATATTCACAGAATACCTGAACTCTAACGGGCATCGGAAGACTCCCGAAAGATACGCTATACTCGAAACCATCTACTCCATAGATGGTCACTTTGACATAGATACCCTCTATTCCCTCATGGCCGACCAGGAGAAGTTCCGTGTCAGTCGGGCCACTCTCTACAACACCATCATCCTGCTTATCAATGCACGGTTGGTCATCAAGCACCAGTTCGGTAACTCTTCCCAATACGAGAAGAGCTACAACCGCGACACGCACCACCATCAAATCTGCATCCAATGCGGCAAGGTGACCGAATTCCAGAACGAAGTGTTGCAGAACGCCATTGAGAGCACCAAACTCAGCCGGTTCAACCTGACGCATTACTCCTTATATATATATGGTATATGCAGCAAGTGCGACCGTGCCAACAAGCGAAAGAACAAAAACAATAATAAGAAGAAATAAATATGAAAGTAGACATTCTGTTAGGATTACAATGGGGCGACGAAGGCAAAGGCAAAGTCGTCGACGTATTAACTCCGAGATATGACGTAGTAGCCCGTTTCCAGGGCGGTCCCAATGCCGGACACACCCTGGAGTTCGAAGGGCAGAAGTATGTGCTCCGATCCATTCCTTCGGGAATCTTTCAGGGAGACAAGGTGAACATCATCGGCAACGGTGTAGTACTGGACCCTGCCCTCTTCAAGGCCGAGGCCGAATCACTGGAAGCATCAGGACACGACCTGAAGAAACGCCTGCACATCTCCAAGAAGGCACACCTCATCCTCCCCACCCATCGCATCCTGGATGCAGCCTATGAAGCAGCCAAGGGCGATGCCAAGGTAGGTACTACCGGAAAAGGTATCGGTCCCACATATACCGACAAGATTAGCCGCAACGGTGTACGTGTAGGCGACATCCTGCACGATTTCGAAAAGAAATATGCAGCAGCCAAGGCACGCCACGAGCAGATTCTGAAAAGCCTGAACTACATATACGACCTCACCGAACTGGAAAAAGCCTGGATGGAGGGCATCGAATACCTGAAGCAGTTCCCCTTGGTGGACAGCGAGCACGAAGTGAACGGCCTGTTGCGCGACGGTAAGTCCGTACTCTGCGAAGGAGCACAAGGCACGATGCTCGACATAGACTTCGGTTCCTATCCCTTCGTCACCTCATCCAACACCATCTGCGCTGGTGCCTGCACAGGTTTGGGCATTGCCCCCAACAAGATAGGCGATGTCTATGGCATCTTCAAGGCCTATTGCACCCGTGTAGGTGCAGGTCCGTTCCCCACGGAACTGTTCGATGAAACCGGTGATAAGATTGGCGCACTGGGCCATGAGTTCGGAGCAGTCACCGGCCGCAAGCGTCGTTGTGGATGGATAGACCTGGTAGCCCTGAAATACTCCGTCATGATTAATGGTGTAACCAAGCTCATCATGATGAAGAGCGATGTACTGGACACCTTCGAAACCATCAAAGCCTGCGTGGCCTATAAGATGAACGGCGAAGAAATCGACCACTTCCCCTACGACATCACCGAAGGCGTAGAGCCTGTTTATGTGGAACTGCCCGGTTGGCAGACCGATATGACAAAAATGCAGAGTGAAGATGAGTTCCCCGAAGAGTTCAACGCCTATCTCACCTTCCTGGAAGAACAGCTGGAAGTGCCCATCAAGATAGTCTCTGTAGGTCCCGACCGCGAACAGACCATCGAGCGCTACACGGAAGAATAACCGTTTTCCATTGATTTCCTGTTCCGACTGAGCCTTTTTGGCAAACTGTTTGTTATAGGAATATAGAGAAACTGATTATTTAGAGTCTGTTTTGAATTTATTCAGCCTTTTTATGAGGAGTCTTTTCGAGAATTTTGTTCGCTCTTTCAAGGAGCATAGCGGGTTATGTGACGAGAAAGAACGGGCAAAAGAGCCGAAAAGAAACTCATGGAAAGCGAATAATAAAAGAATGGAATAAATTCAAAACAGACGCTTAACTTAAAAAGAAGATTATGACGATAGGAATAGAATGGATTGTCTTTATTGGAGTAGCCATCCTGAGTTGGTTGGTACAGATGAACCTGCAGAACAAGTTCAAGAAATACTCCAAGGTACCCATCGGCAATGGCATGACAGGTGCAGACATAGCCCTGAAGATGCTCCACGACAATGGCATCTATGATGTCAAGGTTACCCACACCCCCGGCCAGTTGACCGACCACTACAACCCAGCCAACAAGACGGTGAACCTGAGTGATGCTGTCTACAGTAGCAGTAGCATCATGGCCGCTGCCGTAGCTGCCCACGAATGCGGTCATGCCGTACAGCATGCCCGTGCTTATGCCCCGCTCACTATGCGCAGCAAGTTGGTACCGGTAGTCTCCTTTGCCTCCAACATCATGACCTGGATTTTGCTGGCCGGCATTCTGATGGTGAACACCTTCCCCCAATTGCTGTTGGCAGGCATCATCCTCTTTGCCACCACTACCCTATTCAGTTTCATCACCCTTCCGGTAGAGATCAATGCCAGTCATCGTGCTCTGGTATGGCTCAACAACTCAGGCATCACCAACTCCTACAATCATGACAAGGCCGAAGATGCTCTTCGCTCAGCCGCCTACACCTATGTAGTCGCAGCCCTCAGCTCCCTGGCTACCTTGGTCTACTACATCATGATTTTCCTGGGACGCCGTGACTAAGAAACCTTTTTGAGTTTATTTCCTGCTTCGGGGAGTTCCCCCTATAATGTGTCAGCAGCATCAGAGTCTTCCTCCGATGCTGCTGACTTTTATTATCACTGAGCGATGGTTGGAAAAGCCACTGAACTTTGACCCTTTTGGCCAAATAGAATAGTCCCCTTTGGCCTTAATGTGATTGACCCTTTTGGGTAAAATAAGATTGACCACTGGTTGCAATCATTATTAGATTTTTTTAGTGTAGATTTGAATACCCAAGTCCTGGTGTGACGGGGTAATGATAAAATTTACACAAATGAACAAAAAAAATCAAGAACATTTTAAGATGCTATGCGGCCGGGATGGGAATCAAGGAAACGGCAGCCACGTTTCACACTTCCCGTAA
>JAFURM010000009.1 GCA_017471925.1 Bacteroides sp. | reverse complement strand
GGAGAGGAAATATGTTTTTGCAACGGTATGATTTGAGCATTGATGCTTTGGAAAACGGGACAAGCCCTTCTTTGTCTTATCCCCCTACACCCGAAATGGGCCGTTATATCAAGATGTGGCCACCATATAACTTTGATGAATGATTTTATCTGTTTTTTATCTTTGCAGCAAGAGCGAAGTTAACCGGCACTCGGCATAACAATTATTATTTGCTTCTGCGCTCGGTTTGCACTATCTTTGCAGCCCGAAACAGTAAAGGAGTGACGCATGAACCTTATTATAGATATAGGAAATACGGTGGCCAAGGTGGCGGTGTTCCGGGAGGGTGAACTCCTGGAGGTGGTCCGTGATGACAACCGCACCCTGGGACGGCTGGCCGGAATATGTGGCAAATATAAGCCGGACAGGGCCATCCTGGCAACGGTCATCAACCTGACTGATGCTGCAGAGAAAGAACTGGACGGCATGGGAATCCCCCTGATGAGACTGGGTGCTGATACGCCCTTGCCGGTGAACAACCTCTATGAAACTCCGCACACCTTGGGGTATGACCGCATTGCGGCTGTAGTGGGCGCACAGGCGGTCTGTCCGGAGCGTGACCTGCTGGTGATAGATGCCGGCACCTGCATCACCTATGAGTTCATTGACGCTGCCGGAAACTATCATGGCGGAAACATCTCGCCAGGCATGCAGATGCGCTTCAAGGCGTTGCATCAGTTCACCGAAAAACTCCCTTTGGTGGAGGCGGAAGGAAGAAGGCTCGAGGTGGGGCGCGACACGGAAACGGCCATAAGGGCAGGGGTCGTGGGAGGCATGGAGCACGAAATTTCGGGCTATATCCATGCCATGAAACATAAATATCCTGAACTTTTGGTTTTTTTAACGGGCGGGGATGATTTTTCTTTTGATACAAACTTAAAAAGTATCATCTTTGCAGACAGATTTTTAGTTTTGAAAGGATTAAATAGAATATTAGACTATAATAATGATAAGGTATAGACAAACACTTCTGGTGCTTTTGTTCACAATGATGGCCGGCGTGGCTGTTGCCCAAAACAACACGAATTCTCCCTATACGCGCTATGGATATGGCCAACTGGCCGACCAAGGCTCGGGAAACAGCAAGGCAATGGGTGGCGTGGCCTACGGCTTGAGGGACAAGTATCAGGTGAACTTTGCCAATCCGGCCTCCTATACGGCGGTGGATTCGCTGACTTTTATTTTTGATGGCGGCGTGTCGCTGCAGAACACCAACCTTAGCGATGGAAAATTGAAACGTAACGCCAAGAACTCCAGCGTGGATTATGTGACCATGATGTTCAGACTGCACCCGAAATGCGCCATGAGCCTGGGATTGCTGCCCTATTCCAACGTGGGCTACAACATGAACGAGACTCAGGAGAACGAGGAGGTGACTACCAGCTCGAGCAACGTGAACTACTACGGAGAGGGCGGATTGCACCAGCTCTACATCGGATTGGGATACAAGGTGTGGAGCAACTTCTCCATCGGTGCCAACGTCTCCTACCTGTGGGGAGACATGACGCACGGAGTGGCGCAGACCTTCCCGAACAGCTCAAGCATCATGCCATGGAGCAAAACGACGAACTTGGACATTACCAGCTACAAGCTGGATTTCGGGGCGCAATATACACACCGCTTTGACAAGAAGCATGCCTTGACGGTAGGCGTGGTGTTCTCACCGGGACACGACGTGAGCAACGAAGCCTATACGGCGGTGACCCTGGGCAACTCGACCACGGGCTATACCAGCTCGCAGAAGGATACGGTGGTGACCTGTGGCATACCTACCACTTTCGGTGTCGGCGCCACCTATACCTATAACGAGCGGCTGACCGTAGGGATGGACGTGATGTTCCAGAACTGGAGCAGTACGGCTTTCATGAGCAACAAGGAGGCCTTCACCAACCGTACAAGGGTGTCCGTCGGAGCGGAATACCTGCCCAACCCGCAGGGAAGAAGCTATCTGTCGCACGTGAAGTATCGCGTAGGCGCATTCTATAACAAACCGTATTACAAGATAGACGGTGTGGATGCAGCCAAGGAGTATGGCGTGAGCATGGGCTTCGGCCTTCCGGTGTTGCGTTCACGCTCCGTGCTGAGCCTGTCGGCACAATATGTGCGTACAGAGGGCGCGAAGAGCAATTTCCTGACGGAAAACACGTTCCGTATCTGCGTGGGAGTGACCTTCAATGAACGTTGGTTCTTCAAGCGTACGGTGGACTAATAAAGAATGAATAGACAAAAAACACTAACTAAAAAATTAATAGGATGAAGATTAGAACGCTTGTGGCTGCGGTGTTCCTTGCTGTTGGAGCAACCAGCACTTATGCACAGAATGATTGTAAAGCAAACAGCAGTATCTCTCACGAAGCCGTGAAAGCCGGTAGTCTGAAGGATGCCTATGCACCCTGTATGGCCGTCTTGAACGAGTGCCCTACTTTGCGCTACTACACCTTTACGGATGCCACGAAAATTCTGAAGGCTTTCCTGCAGGACATCAAGGACCGCAAATCGGCCGACTATAAGAAGTATTTCGATGAACTGATGATGGTTCATGACAAGAAGATGCAATACCTGCCCGAATTTGAAGTGAAATATAACGGCAAGGGCATTCCTTCCGCTGCCGAGGCACTGGGTACGAAGGCTGTGGACTACCTGCAGTTCGCTCCCCAAGCTGACCTGAACCAGGCATATGCCTGGCTGAAGGAGTCTGTAGAGGGTGCCAAGGCCAACTCGGCCGGTGCCGTACTCCACTTCTTCCTGGAGACCTCCATGAATAAGGTGAAGGCCAATACAGACCATACAGACCAGTTCTTCCAGGACTACCTGCTGGCTTCACAGTGTGTGGACGAGGCTATCGCTACAGAAACGAAGCCCAACAAGAAGGCCAACCTGGAGGGTATCAAGGAGAACCTCGTAGCCATGTTCATCCAGAGCGGCGTGGCCGACTGCGAATCCCTGCAGAACATCTATGGTCCCAAGGTGGAGGAGAACAAGGCTGACTCCGCTTTCCTGAAGAAGACCATCACCATCCTGAAGATGATGAAGTGTAACGAAAGCGAAGTTTACTTCAAGGCTTCCGATTACCTCTATCGCATTGACCCCACTGCCGATGCAGCGGTAGGCGTGGCTTACATGTATTTCAAGAAGGGTGACTATACCACTGCCGTGAAGTATTTCGATGAGGCTCTGAATATGGAGACTGACGATGCCAAGAAGGCCGAAATGGCTTACGCTACAGCACTGGCTCTCTTCAGCGCCAAGAAGTATGTGGACACCAAGAAGTACTGCCTGAAGGCCCTGAGCTACAAGGCTGACTATGGACAGCCCTACATCCTGATTGCCCACGCTTATGCTTCCAGTCCCCGTTGGAGTGACGAAGACCCCATCTGGAACAAGGCTACCTATTATGTCGTGCTGGACAAGCTGCGCAAGGCCAAGGCCGTAGACCCCAGTGTGGCTGCGGATGCTGACGAAGCTATCAGAAAGTATGCTCCCTATGCACCGGCTGCCAAGGACTTCTTCATGCTGGGCAAGGTGGCCGGCCAAAGCATCACGATCGGTGGATGGATTGGCGAAACTACAACAATCAGATAAAGAAGAATGTATCCGACATTGATAAGCACTGCTTTTCATAAAACTATTGGCATAACCATTGTCCTCGGGACAATGGTTATGCTTCTTTTATTTTCTTCCTGCTCGGGAAGGAAAAAAATCATGGGCGAAGCCATTACGGAACGCGACTCCCTGCCGGTGATGGAGACACTGGGGGTCACCACGCTGGTCTCCGACTCCGGTGTCACCCGCTATCGGGTCAATGCCGAGGAATGGCTGGTCTTTGACAAGAAGAATCCGCCCTATTGGGCTTTCGAGAAGGGGGTCTACCTGGAGAAGTTCGATACGCTTTTCTATGTAGAGGCCAGCATCGAAGCCGATACGGCCTATTTCTACAATAAGCAGGAGTTGTGGAAGCTGATGGGCCATGTACATATACAGAACCTGCAGGGAGAGAAGTTTGATACTGATTTGCTCTACTGGGACCAACGGAAGAAAAAGGTCTATTCGGACAGGCGGGTACGCATTGAACAGCCGGACAGGGTTATCTTTGCCGTTGGATTTGAATCGAATGAACAGCTGACCAAATACACGTTCTTTGAGACGGAAGGCATCTTCTATGTGGACGAAGAACAGATGGCGGCGGCACCGGCACCGGCCGACACCCTTGCGCCGGTACGTGCAGACAGCATAAAATAGTGTTGTTACTATGGAAATTTTGACGATATCCGAAATAATTTGTTTGTTGGTAGCTATGGCTTTCTCCGCCTTCTTCTCGGGCATGGAGATTGCTTTTGTCTCTGTGGACAAGCTGCGTTTTGAAATGGACCGCAAGGAGGGACTGACGTCGTCCATCCTGTCGCGCTTCTTTGCCCATGCCGATAATTTCATCTCCACCATGCTGGTGGGCAACAACATCGCGCTGGTTGTCTACAGTATTTTCATGGCCAAGCTGATTGTGGGGCTTATGGCCGGACTGATACCCAATGATTTCCTGATGCTATTGACCCAGACGGTGCTCTCCACTCTGATTATACTGGTGACCGGAGAGTTCTTGCCGAAGACCCTCTTCAAGATAGACCCCAACCTCATGCTGCGCATCTTTGCCCTGCCTCTTGGGGTGTGCTATGTGGTGCTCTATCCCATTTCCAAGTTGGCTTCGGGACTTTCCAACATCTTCCTGCGCATATTCGGCATGAAAATCAATAAGGATGTGCAGGCCAAGGCTTTCGGAAAGGTGGACCTGGACTATTTCGTGCAATCCAGTATTGAAAATGCGACCAGTGAGGAGGAACTGGATGCTGAGGTGAAGATTTTCCAGAATGCCCTGGACTTCTCCAATGTGAAGATCAGGGACTGCATCGTGCCCCGCACGGAGATTGTCGCCGTGGAGCGTTCTGCCTCCCTGGAAGAGCTGAAGAGTCTCTTCGTGGAGTCGGGCATTTCCAAGATATTGGTCTATAACGGTAATATTGATAATGTGGTGGGATATATCCACTCCTCGGAAATGTTCCGCAATCCGCAGAACTGGTGTGACCACATCAAGGAGGTGCCTATCGTGCCCGAAACCATGGCTGCCCACAAGCTGATGAAACTTTTCATGCAGCAGAAGAAGACCATTGCCGTGGTGGTGGACGAGTTTGGCGGAACATCGGGAGTCGTTTGCCTGGAAGACCTGGTGGAGGAAATCTTCGGCGATATTGAGGACGAGCACGACAACACCTCCTACGTCTGCAAGCAGCTGGGCGAACATGAGTATGTGCTCTCGGCACGCTTGGAGATTTGGAAGGTGAACGAGACCTTCAACCTGGAGCTGCCGGAGTCGGACGATTACCTCACGATTGGCGGTCTGATATTGAACCGCTACCAGAGTTTCCCCAAACTGCACGAGGTGGTGACGATTGGCAATTATGAATTCAAGATAATCAAGGTTTCGGCCACGAAAATAGAGCTGGTACGCCTTAAAGTGAGGGAATAATCCCTGAAAAAAGCATTTTTTTCAGGAATAAATAGATACGTATCGGCATTTTTTGTATCTTCGTGCGCTAAAATGAAAAAGTAGAGAAAATAGTAACAATAATATAATCGATTAACTAAAATGGCAACATTACAAAAGATCAGGTCTAAAGGACCTTTATTGGTGATTGTGGTGGGCGTAGCCTTGTTTGCTTTCGTGGCCGGTGATGCCTGGAAAGCGTTTGCACCCCAACAGTCACACGACGTTGGTGAAGTGAACGGAGAGACACTCTCTGCTCAGGATTATCAGGCATTGGTAGAGGAATACACGGAAGTGGTGAAGTTTACCAGTAACCTCAACGCACTGAGCGAAGAACAGAGCAACCAAATCAAGGACCAAGTGTGGAGCGCATACGTCAACAACAAGCTGGTGGAAAGCGAAGCCAAGAAGCTGGGCCTGACCGTGACCAAGGCTGAAATTGAGGCTCTGGTGAACGAAGGTACGCACCCCTTGCTCCAAAGAACTCCCTTTACCAACCAACAGACCGGCGTGTTTGACAAGGATGCCCTGAAGAAGTTCCTGGCAGACTATGCAGCAATGCCCGAACAATACAGAACCCAAACGGGATATGACAAGGTGTTCAACTATTGGTCATTTGTGGAAAAAACACTGGCACAGACCCGCCTGCAGGAGAAGTACACTTCTCTGATTGCCAATTCCCTGATTGCCAATCCGGTTGAGGCACAGGACGCTTTCGATGCCCGTGTGAACCAGAAGGACCTCCTGCTGGCTGCCTTGCCTTATTCAGCCATTGCCGATTCTACCATTACCGTGAGCGATTCCGAGCTGAAGGCACTCTATGACAAGAAGAAGGCACGCTACAAACAGATGGCCGAAACCCGTAACATCCGTTACATTGACGTAGAGGTAACAGCCAGTGAAGAAGACAGAGCCGCCCTGCAGAGCGAGATGGAAGAGTATACCGCACAGCTGGAAGCTGCTCCTGCAGACTATACCTCCTTTGTACGCTCCACCGGTTCTGAAGTTCCTTACGTGGATTTGTACTACACGACGCGTGCTTTGCCTACAGACGTCGCAAGCCGTCTGGATTCTGTCGCAGTAGGTGGCGTGTTCGGTCCTTACTACAACATGTCCGACAACACCCTGAACTCTTTCAAAGTGCTGGCCAAGGCTTCCATGCCTGATGCCATAGAGTTCCGTCAGATTCAGGTGATTGCCGAAAGTGCTGCCAAGACCCAGACGCTGGCCGACAGCATCTACACAGCTATCAGGAACGGTGCCGATTTCGTGGAACTGGCCAAGAAGTACGGTCAGACCGGTGACACACAGACACTGACCTCTAACCAGTATGAAGGCGCACAGATTTCCGGCGATGACCTGAAATACCTTACGGCCATCACCACTGCCGCTCCCAAGGAACTGCTTAATCTCCCGTTGGGACAGGGCAGCATCATCCTGCAGATTCTGGACAGAAAAGACATGCAGGATAAATATAAGGTGGCTGTCGTGAAGCGTCAGGTGGAATTCAGCAAGGAGACTTATAATAAAGCCTACAACGATTTCAGCTCATTCATCACTGCCAACAACACGCTGCAGAAGATGATGGACAACGCTGAAGATGCAGGCTACAGACTCTACCCGATGGACAACCTGAGCAGCGACAGACATGGCGTTGCCGGTATCAAGAACACACTGCCCGCCTTGAGATGGATTTTCGATGCCAAGGTAGGTGAGGTGTCCGGTCTGTACGAATGTGGAGAAAGCGACCACATGATGGTGGTTGGCGTTTCTGCCATCATTCCTGAAGGCTATCGTCCGTTTGCACTGGTGAAGGATGAACTGAGAAGAGAAATCATCCGCGACAAGAAGGCCGAGAAGATTATGGCCGACATGAAGGCTGCGGGTGCCACTACCTTCGAGCAGTATAAGGCCATGGAAAATGCCGTGAGCGACTCCGTGAAGCATGTCACTTTTGCCGCTCCCGCCTATGTGCCTGCTTTGCGCAGCAGCGAGCCTTTGGTAAGTGCCTATGCATCGGTTGCCGAACTGAACAAGCTGAGTGCTCCCATCAAGGGTAATGCCGGAGTCTTTGTTCTGCAGGCTTACGGCGAAGAGAAGATGAACGACACCTACAATCAGGAGACTGAAGAGGCCACACTGCAGAATATGCATGTGCGTATGGCTACCCAGTTCATCAATGACCTCTATCTGAAGGCAGAGGTGAAGGACAGCCGTTACCTCTATTTCTAAGTCGGCAAGATTCATTCATCAGATATCCTCAAAGAAAGCCATCCGGTTGTGCCGGATGGCTTTTTTCATGCTTTGTCCACTCATTTTCGTGGGCATCGTTGCCTTTCTGCAACTTTATTGTTACCTTTGCGTAATGAATAAATAAGAAAAGGTGATGGATATGCACAAACAGCCTCTTTTAGGAATGACATTGCCGGAGTTGCAGCAAGTGGTGAAGAACCTGGGAATGCCCGCCTTTACGGCCAAGCAGATAGCTTCGTGGCTCTATGTGAAAAGGGTGACCACCATTGATGAGATGACCAACTTGTCACTGAAACACCGGGGATTTTTGAAGGATATCTATGAGGTGGGCGCAGAGCCTCCGGTGGATGCCATGCGCTCGGTGGACGGTACGGTGAAGTACCTTTACCGCGCAGGTGACGCACACTATGTGGAAGCCGTCTATATCCCGGATGAAGACCGGGCCACTCTTTGCGTCTCCTCCCAAGTGGGCTGCAAGATGAACTGCAAGTTCTGCATGACCGGCAAGCAGGGCTTTACTGCCAATCTGACCGCCCATCAAATCATCAATCAAATCAACTCGCTGCCGGAGCGGGACAAGCTGACTAACGTGGTCATGATGGGAATGGGCGAACCCTTGGACAACCTGGACGAAGTGCTGAAGGCGTTGGAAATCATGACCGCCCCCTATGGCTATGCCTGGAGCCCCAAGCGGGTGACCCTCTCGTCGGTGGGACTTCGCAAGGGCTTGAAACGCTTTGTGGAAGAGTCGGAGTGCCATCTGGCCATCAGCCTGCATTCGCCGATACCCCATCAGCGCCGCGACCTGATGCCGGCCGAGAAGGCCTTCTCCATCACGGAGATTGTAGACCTGTTAAGAAACTATGATTTTAGCAAACAGCGTCGTCTTTCCTTTGAATACATTGTTTTCAAGGGAGTGAACGACTCGTTGCTCTATGCCAAGGAACTGCTGAAACTCTTGCGGGGAATGGACTGTCGCATCAACCTGATTCGTTTCCATGCCATACCGGGAGTGGAACTACAGGGAGCCGACATGGAGACCATGACGGCCTTGCGTGACTATCTGACCTCCCACGGACTGTTCACCACCATCCGGGCTTCGCGTGGAGAAGATATCTATGCCGCATGCGGCATGCTCTCCACGGCCAAGCAGGAAGAGAATAACCCGGAATTAATATAATTTATAGACTTTGCAGATAAGATGTATGGATTTATCTGTAGTTTTGTACCCAATAAAAAGAAATGATATGAAGAAGATTTTGTTTTATGTATGCATTGCTGTGACGATGGTGCTCTCTTCGTGCGATGCGCTGACGCCTACTTCCAGTGGACGCGCTTATGAGATTCTGGTGGTGATAGACCAGGACATGTGGGAACGTCCTGCCGGCCGGGCACTCTATAATGTGTTGGATACTGACGTACCCGGACTCCCGCAGTCGGAACGCTCCTTCCGCATGATGTACACCGATCCGGCCAATTATGATTCCACCCTGAAACTCATCCGCAACATCATCATTGCCGACGTGAACGGCGAGCGTTATACCCAGCCCAAATTCACGGCTGCGAAGAATGTCTATGCCAATCCGCAGGCACTGCTTACCATCCAGGCCCCCGACGAAGAATCCTTTGCCGAGTATGTGACCAAGAACAAGCAGGTCATCCTGGACTACTTTACCCATGCCGAGATGAACCGACAGATCATCTTGCTGGAAAACAAACACAGCAATATGATTTCCAATGCAGTGGACAGCCTCTTCGGCTGCAGCGTGTGGCTGCCGGGCGAACTGACTTCCAGCAAGACGGGCGAAGACTTCTTCTGGGCCGGTACCAATACGGCAACGGCCGACAGAAACTTCGTCATCTACTCCTTCCCCTATACGGACAAAGACACCTTTACCAAGGAATACTTCGTGCACAAACGCGACTCGGTGATGAAGGCCAATATTCCCGGTGCACGCGAAGGCATGTACATGATGACCGATTCGCTGATGACCGATGTACGCCCCATTGCCGTGCAGGGAGAATATGCGCTGGAAGCACGCGGCCTGTGGAGAATAAAGGGCGACTTCATGGGTGGGCCGTATGTCTCCCACATGCGTTTAGACAAGACCAACCAACGCATTGTCGTGGCAGAGATATTCGTCTATTCACCGGATAAGCTGAAACGTAACCTCGTCCGCCAGATGGAGGCCTCTCTGTACACCCTGAAGATGCCCGATGAGCGTCAGATGGAGGTCATGATGCCCACGGTGGTGATTACAAACGATACGGATACTAACCAGAAATAAAGAAACAGATATTACGCACATGGAAGAAAACAAAATAAGAATCGGCATTACGCAGGGCGACATCAACGGTGTCGGCTATGAGGTGATTTTGAAGACCTTTGCCGAACCGGCTATGTTGGAGCTGTGTACACCTATTATATATGGCTCGCCCAAGGTGGCGGCCTATCACCGGAAGGCACTCGACATCTCCGCCAATTTCAGCATCGTGAACTCGGCTTCCGAAGCCTCTCCCAACAGGTTGAGCGTGGTGAACTGTACGGACGATGAAGTGAAGGTGGAGTTCTCCAAGCAGGACCCCGAAGCCGGAAAGGCTGCTTTGGGTGCACTGGAGAAAGCTGTGGAAGAGTATAAGGCCGGTCTGATAGACGTCATCGTGACGGCTCCCATCAACAAGCATACCATCCAGTCGGAAACCTTCTCTTTCCCGGGACATACGGAGTATGTGGAAGAGAAGCTGGGGAATGGTGCCAAGGCACTGATGATTCTGATGAAACATGATTTCCGTGTGGCACTGGTCACCGCTCACATACCTGTCAGCAAGATAGCAGAGGCCGTGACCAAGGAGGCCATTGAGGAGAAACTGCTCATCTTCCATCGCTCCCTGAAGGTGGACTTCGGCATCAACTCACCACGTATTGCCGTTCTCTCCCTGAATCCCCATGCCGGTGAAAACGGCTTGCTGGGCAACGAGGAGCAGGAGGTGATTATCCCCGCCATTCAGGCCATGAGGGCCAAGGGAATCCAATGCTTCGGCCCCTATCCGGTGGACGGCTTCATGGGCTCGGGCAATTACACGCACTTTGATGGCATATTGGCCATGTATCATGACCAAGGCCTGGCTCCGTTCAAGGCATTGGCTATGGACGAAGGGGTGAACTATACGGCCGGTCTGCCGGTGGTGCGCACTTCGCCTGCCCATGGCACGGCCTATGACATTGCCGGCAAGGGTGTCGCTTCCGAGGACTCTTTCCGCCAGGCCGTATATGTGGCCATTGACGTGTGGCGCAACCGCCAGCGTGAACAGAGCATACGCTCCAACCCCTTGAGAAAACAGTATTACGAGAAACGTGACGATAGTGACAAGTTGAAACTGGATACTTCAGAATAAACTATGACGAGAGCGGAACTACAGCAGGTGAAACTACGCTTCGGCATCATTGGCAACAATGAGGCATTGATGCGGGCCATTGATATAGCCATTCAGGTGGCCCCTACAGACCTCTCTGTCCTGATAACGGGAGAGAGCGGTGTGGGTAAGGAGAGTTTCCCGCAGATTATCCATCAGTACAGCAAGCGCAAGCATGGGAAATATATTGCCGTGAACTGTGGAGCCATTCCGGAAGGTACGATAGATTCGGAACTCTTCGGTCACGAGAAGGGAGCCTTTACCGGTGCCATCGGTGAGCGTTCAGGCTACTTTGGTGAGGCTCATGGCGGAACCATTTTCCTGGATGAAGTGGGAGAGTTGCCGCTCTCCACACAGGCCCGCCTGTTGCGTGTCCTGGAGAGTGGAGAGTTCATCAAGGTAGGCTCCTCCAAGGTGGAGAAGACCGATGTGCGTATTGTGGCGGCAACCAACGTGAACCTGACACAGGCCATTGCCAACGGACGCTTCCGTGAAGATCTGTATTACCGCTTGAACACCATCCCTATCCAGGTGCCTTCCCTGCGTGAACGCGGAGAGGACATCTCCCTGCTGTTCCGCAAGTTCTCTTCCGACTTTGCCGAGAAGTACCGCATGCCTGCCATCCAACTGACGGAAGAGGCCCGACACCTGCTACAGAGCTATTCCTGGCCCGGAAACGTGCGCCAGTTGAAGAACATCACCGAGCAGATTTCCATCATAGAGACCCGGCGCGAAATTGATGCCCCCATACTGAAAACCTACCTGCCCATGCCGCTTAATGTGTCGCATCTGCCGGCACTGCTGGGCACGAAGGAGGCGCAGAGCTTTGAGAGTGAGCGCGAAATCCTCTACCAAATCCTGTTTGACCTGCGCAAGGATGTGACCGAGTTGAAGAAACTGGTGCATAACATCATGGCCGAGCGTGCCGGAGGTGTTGTCAACGCACCGATGCAGACAGATGCCGTGCCCACGATTATCCATACGGCAGTGAGACCGGCAGCTCCCGTGCAGCCTGTGGATGATGACATCCAGGACACGGAAGAGTATGTGGAAGAGAGTCTCGCACTGGACGAAAACGAGAAGGAAACGATACGCAAAGCCCTTGAAAAACATCACGGCAAACGCAAGGCGGCTGCACAGGACCTGAAAATCTCAGAGCGCACTTTATACAGAAAGATAAAAGAATATGGCTTGTATTAAGAAGATGATAGTTCCCCTGGGACTGATGATTGTGGCACTGGTAGTCTACTCGTGCAAGGTCTCCTTTGGATTGGCCCCTATCAGTTCCATAGATTATAATAAGGTAAAGACCATCACGATAACCGATTTCGAGAACAGGGCAGAGTATGTCTACGGTCCGTTGGCGGTGGAATTCAATCAGAAACTGAAGGATATGTTTATCCAGCAGACACGTCTGCAGCTGGTTGATTCGGGCGGTGACCTGGAAATCAGCGGTGAGATTACTGGCTACAACCAGTACAACGAAGCCGTGGATGCCAGCGGTTACTCCTCCAAGGTGAAACTGACCCTGACGGTCAAGGTCTCTTACGTGAACAACACGAACCATGAGGAGGACTTTACCGACCAGCAGTTCTCCGCCTTCCAGACCTATGACTCCTCCCAGCAACTCACGTCCGTTCAGGATGGCCTGATAACCGTCATGGTGAAGGATATTGCCGAACAAATCTTTAACTCCACTGTTGCTAACTGGTAATAACGCCATGACATCTACACGCCTGCAACGATGGATGGAGCATCCTGAAGAACTGAACAGGGACACCTTGTATGAACTGCGCAACCTGGTGGCCCGCTATCCCTATTTCCAGACGGCCCGTCTGCTCTATCTGAAGAACCTCTTCCTGCTGCACGACATTGACTTCGGCAGCGAACTGCGCAAGTCGGTACTTTATGTGGCCGACCGTCGCATGCTGTTCTATCTGATAGAGGGAGACCGCTATCGGATGCAACCCCGTCCAAGTGTGCCCGAGATGCAGGAGGCGGAACCGGACATGGACCGCACCCTGTTCCTGATAGACTCTTTCCTGGCCACCCTGCCCGAAGAACATACTGCGGACAGTGGGGAGTTGGATTATGCCATGGACTATACCGCCTATCTGATGCAGGACGAGGAGGGAACGGAAGAACAGGTGAGCGAAGAGGGGCCGCTCCGACAGCCCGCAGGGGAAGAGGAGCGGCCGCGAAGCATGCAACTCATTGACGGCTTCCTCCGGCAGAGTGAGGAGACACGGGAGTTTGTCGGCTTTTCAGAAAGCGAGGAGGAGGCGGATAGGGCTGAAAGCGGAGTAGGGGACAGCCCGGAGGCCGATTGGCAAGAGCGTCTTTTGGGCGGGGAAGAGGAGCTTGAGGAGAACTGTTTTACCGAAACTTTGGCTAAAATCTATATAAAACAGCACCGATATGAGAAAGCTCTTGAAATTATAAAGAAATTAAGTTTGAATTATCCAAAAAAAAATGCTTACTTTGCAGACCAAATAAGATTCTTAGAGAAATTGATTATTAACGCTAAATCAAAATAATAGAAAATGTACTTATTATTAGTTATCTTAATGGTGATTGCATCCGTGCTGATGTGTTTCATTGTATTGATTCAAAATTCTAAAGGTGGCGGCCTGGCCTCCAGCTTTTCATCTTCCAACCAGATTATGGGTGTGCGCAAGACGACCGACTTCCTGGAGAAGACCACTTGGACGTTGGCTGCAGTGATGGTTGTTTTCAGTATCGTTTCTGCCTATACGCTTCCTTCTGCCGCACAGAAGGAGGGCAGTGTAATCTATGAGCAGGCCCAGCAGGAAGGTGTAACCAACCCCTATACCATGCCTGTAGGTACGGATGCTCCGGTTATGGACACTCCGGCAACCGATGGTGCCGACCAGTCTGCTACCGACAATACGAATGCTCCGGCCAATTAAGGCGTAATTTTAATAAAGAGATTTTTCAAGCGGGATTTGTACAACTATACAAGTGTGCAGTCCCGCTTTCCTTTTATGTCGTATAATCAATAAATAGAATAGCGATGACTACTACAAACAAGATTCATCTGACGCTGCGCGATTCTGCAGCCATGCGCTGGACAGCGTTGCTTTTGTTGGCTTCGGCCATGTTTTTCAGTTATATCTTCATGGATATTCTTTCTCCCATCAAGGACCTCATGCAGTCCACTCGCGGTTGGGACTCTACGGCTTTCGGCACCATGCAGGGCTCGGAAACCTTCCTCAATGTATTTGTCTTCTTCCTTATCTTTGCCGGTATCATCCTGGACAAGATGGGCGTGCGCTTCACGGCCCTGCTTTCCGGCGTGGTGATGCTGGTGGGAGCTACTATCAACTGGTATGCAGTGACCGAGGGCTTTGCTGGAAGCGGCCTGGAAAGATGGTTCACGGACAACCTCAACTACATCCCCGGCTTTGACGAACTGGGCATCTCTCCCTTCTATCGCGGCATGCCCGCATCGGCCAAGTTTGCGGCTGTGGGTTTCATGATATTCGGCTGTGGTGTGGAGATGGCCGGCATTACGGTCAGCCGTGGCATCGTCAAGTGGTTCAAGGGACGCGAAATGGCTTTGGCTATGGGTTCGGAGATGGCTTTGGCCCGTTTGGGTGTGGCCACCTGCATGATATTCTCGCCGGTGTTTGCCAAGCTGGGCGGTGATGTCGACGTTTCCCGCTCGGTAGCTTTCGGCGTGGTGCTGCTTCTGATTGCCCTCATCATGTTCATCGTCTACTTCTTCATGGACAAGAAGCTGGATGCTCAGACCGGTGAAGCCGAAGAGAAGGACGACCCCTTCAAAATCAGTGACCTGGGCAAGATTCTGACCAGCAGCGGCTTTTGGCTGGTTGCCCTGCTTTGCGTGCTCTATTATTCGGCCATATTCCCCTTCCAGAAGTATGCGGTGAACATGCTGCAGTGCAACCTCACGTTTACGGAGGTCTCTCCCGACTCCTTCTGGGCCACCAATACGGTGACGGTCATCCAGTATTGCATCATGCTGGTTGTGGCAGCTGCTGCGTTTGCCAGCAACTTCTCCAAGAAGAAGTCCATGAAGAACGGTCTGCTGGTGGTGGCTGTCGTGGCTTTGGTTGTCTTCTGCTATATGGGCTACATGCGTCAGAGTGCAGAGACCGTCTTTGCCGTGTTCCCGCTGTTGGCTGTGGGCATCACGCCCATCCTGGGTAATTATGTGGACCATAAGGGCAAGGCCGCTACCATGCTGATTCTCGGCTCTTTGCTGCTCATTGCCTGCCACCTGACGTTTGCCTTCGTGCTCCCCATGTTCAAGGGCAATGCCGTGGGCGGCATCATTGTGGCCTATCTCACCATCCTTGTTCTCGGTTCCAGCTTCTCTCTGGTTCCTGCCTCCCTTTGGCCCAGTGTTCCCAAGCTGGTGGATGCCAAGATTATCGGCAGTGCCTATGCGTTGATTTTCTGGATTCAGAACATCGGCCTTTGGCTCTTCCCCTTGCTCATCGGCAAGGTGCTGGACAAGACGAATGCCGAGCTGGTGGCCGACTTGCAGAACGGGGTCATCACTTCTGAGCAGGCTGCCGTCTCCTATGACTACACGGCTCCCCTCGTGATGCTGGCTTCCCTTGGAGTGGCCGCTCTCGTTCTGGGCTTTGTCCTGAAGATGGTGGACAAGAAGAAGGGTCTTGGCCTGGAAGAACCCAACATCAAGTGATTCTTCATGAAAGCAAAGATAAACCTGCTTGAAACCGTCCCCGTCCGTTGCAGCCATGTGCGTACCGAGTGGGACGGTGCGTGTGCGGTCCTGGCCTATCCCCGTTTCCGGAAGGCCTGGATGCGCCGACTGTTCCTGCCGCGTGGGATGAATCCCGATATCCGTGTGAAGCTGGAAGAGCATGGCACGGCCGTGTGGCAGCTGATAGACGGGAAGCATACGGTGCAGGAAATCATAACCCTGCTTGCCGGACATTTCTCCGGTGAGCAGGGCTATGAATCGCGCATCACCGCTTATGTGATGCAACTTCGTAAAGACGGCTTTATCGCACTGACGGTGGGGTGATGCCGTTATTCCGTCTCCACCTTTTCCAAGGCTCCGGTAGATACGTGAAACCTCACCTTGGTCGTGGCGTTCTTGTTGAACAATACGGCGGCCAGGTATTCCACGATGCCGAACTGGGTGAACTGCTGTTCCCCGTCATACAGGGTGCTGTTGTTGTAGGTCAGCACCACATGTCCGCGTCCCGGCACGTTGTAGGCTACTCCCTCCAGACTTTTCTCCTTCTTTTCGCTTTCCACTACGGGCGGAATGTGGATGGACTTCAGGTCCGTGATGCTGAGGTAGGCCGGCTCTCCCGCCAGGTCCTCCTTGTCCACCAGTCCCAACTTCCTGGAGAAGCGGAAGGCCACTTCGTCCTTCATCTCCCGTGGAGTGATGCGTATGGTGTAGCTCTTTGACTCCTTCTTTTCCCTTCCGGCAAACATGCCGGTCAGTGCCTCTTCCTGCAGTTGCAAGTTGTCCAGCATGATTTGCAGCTGGGCACCGTCCTTGGGCGTGTTGTCGGCCTCGCCACGCAGCAGGGCGTTACGGCTTTCGCGTATGTCATAGATTTCCTGGGCCACCAGTTCGGCCATCTTGGCTGTGGAGTTGGCGGTCAGAATCTCTTCCGTCAGGAAACTCTTGGGGTCGGGCAGCTGCTTCTTGGGCGTGGCCTCTTCCTGTGTCTGCTGCTGTGCCTTCTTGCCTCCGCTGTAGGGGTGGTTGATGGAACGCACCACGCCCTCCTCGGTCAGTTCCATGAGTGGGGCAGAGCTTTTGTCCTTCAGTTTCACGAAGTAGACCTTGCTGTTGTCGGGCACTCCCACCACCTTGGTCTGCACCTTGTCCAACGTCCAGTATTCATAAGGCGAGGCCGACACCTTGTCCAGCCTCAAGTAGCGGTCGGCATATTTGCAGAACTCGCCCGGTTGGTAGCTGTGTTTGGAGACCTGTATGGTCAGTTCTATTTCGGTCTTCGGCAGGCAGTAGGTCACGCCATAGTCCTTGCCCCTCATCACCCCTGCGGTGACTTCAGTCTGTGCATAGCCATAGTCGGCCATCAGTAGCAGGCCTGCCAGGTATAAGATACTTTTCTTCATAGTGCATACGTGTGATATAATACAGCTAACAAAGTTAGTGAAGTTCTTTGTTGTAGCGTGCCAATTTACGAAAGATTAACGTAGAAGAGAGGATTTCTCTCCTTCGTGCATTGTTATTGAAGGGAAAACCTCTATCTTTGCAGCCACTAATCGTTTGAGCCTGTGGCACGGCATCACCGGATAACTCTGGGGTTGACTGGATTTGACAGCGGGTAGAAATGGTAGGTAAGCATGCAGTGCGTCGTTGATTGGCACTTTAATCCCAGTCCTCAAAATTTTATCTGGCGAAACTCGTTACGCTCTCGCTGCTTAATCGAAGTACAGTAGATTGAAGCTTAATCCCGGCACCAGGTGCTGGGACGTGACATCACTCGGAAGCTCTGGCTCCGAAGCATTCCGGCTCAGTGGTGCAGCTAAATCGGAGATAGTCGGCATCGGCCTCGCGGTGTAGGCGAAACTTCAGAGGATAAGGCGTTGGTTGATGGCTTTGGTTCTGCCACCGCACGAAAACTTAGGCAAAGATAAGCATGTAGAAAGCTTATGATTTCCTCGTTTGGACGAGGGTTCGATTCCCTCCAGCTCCACAAAAGGCTCTCGAAGACAGAATGTTGGAGAGATTAGGAAACAGAGCAGGGGACTGATTGCGCATCAGTCCCCTGCTCTGTTTTACAACCTCTCGCACTCATGCGCACAACTTGGATAGCCTGAACAGAAAGGGTTTCGCTCGGCTCTTTATGGAAGAGTCTGCTTGGCATTGTGGAAGAGTTTGTCGACTATGGTGGACTGTTGGTCGTTTATGCGCAATCATCGGTGGGCTTAGACGCATTGCCTGTTGCGTATGACAGGCGTTGGCTGTTGCGTATAGGCGCATCGGGCATTGCGTGCAGGGGCGTCGGGTGGTGGGAAAGGGAGGGGAGCTGCTGACCCGGGTCAGTCGTGGCATAAAAAAGAGGATGCATCATTCATTTGATGCATCCTCTTTGGTGATCGCGACAGGATTCAAACCTGTAACCGGCTGATCCGTAGTCAGCTACTCTATTCAGTTGAGCTACGCGACCATTGTTTGCGTTAAGGAAGAAGTGACTCCGACAGGATTCAAACCTGTAACCTTCTGATCCGTAGTCAGATGCTCTATTCAGTTGAGCTACGGAGCCGTTTCGTTTAACGGGTGCAAAGATACGGCCTTTTTCTGAATTAGCAAATAAAAACGATGTTTTTTTGCGAGAAAATCACTCCACAAACCTGTAGTTGAACAGCTGCCAACCCAGCGTGAGTCCCACGTTCCACTCCTTAGCGGGTGAGCTATAGTGGTTTAGGTAGGCCGATATGGCTCCGAAGGGCAGCTGGCAGACGATGGACATCTCGCCCATGTATTCGAAGCGCGAGAAGGCTTTGCCGTAGTAAGCCTTGTCCATCGTGTTCTTCTTGATGGGGAAGATGGGCATGAAGCCATAGAATTCCATCCGCATGTGGAACATGTCGTTCAGGTTGAAGATGGGCTTGATGCCTGCCGCCATGTATTGGTTGGCGCGGAAGGCTTCGTTGTACATCAGCTTGCTGTGCGGGGTGGGGGAGAATTCGCAGGCCTGCATCATGGTGGCCGTGTAGTTTTCCGAGAAGTTCTTGGAGGAGTAGACGGCTTCGGCCATCCATCCCAGGGTGAAATGGGGGGAGAGGGGATGGTAGGAGTCCTTGAGGTAGGATACCTGCAGCCACGACTGCCGTTCCTTGGCCGAGGCTTGCTTGGCGGGATTGCCGGGCGTGAAGCGTTCCTTGCCCGTGAAGATTTGGGCCAGCATTTTCTCGTAGTAGCCTCTTGTGGCATATTGGCGAGCGTTCAGGGTGCTGCCATAAAAGCCGATGGAGCCTCCCAGGAGGTGATAGGTGCTTCTGTCCAACCGGTCTTCGCCGAAGTTGATGACGTTGCTTTGGAAGTAGTTGTCCGTGAGCCGTCCGTAGCCGACACCGAACTCCGCCCGCTTGTTGGCCATGAAGGGTAGGGCCACCATGAGCTTCACGAACCTCTCGTCCTTGGAGTTGAACGTGGGCTGGTCGTTGCGCGAGAAGAGTTTGCTCTTCTCGTAGTAGTCGAAGGTGCTGATGGAGGCGATGAAGCGGTAGGAGGTGGGGATGCGGGTGGGGAAGTCCATGCGGGCCATGAACTGCACATTATTATATATCTTGCCTATCTGTCCGTCCAACGACAGTTCCTTGGAGTAGTAGTTCAGGTCCTGATAGGTGAGTCCCAGGTATATCTGGTTGGAGCTGGTGGTGGAGACGTTGCCGCCCACTCGTGCGGAGAAGTTGGCTCCCATCTTCACCTTCAGGTGCAACTTGTAGAGTTGCCTTTCGGGGTCGTAGACGGCGTGGGGGATGATTTCGGAAATCATATTGTCCGACAGCAGGCGGAAGTAGCCGCGCTTCAGGTCTTCGTAGGTGAATATGTCCTGCTCTTCGTCATGGAACTCTTTCCGGATGTAAGCCTGCTGCTGCTCGTTGGCTCCCTCTATCTGAATCTCCTGAAAGCGCAGTTCGGGCAGGGTGTGGCGGTATTCCGTCCGCTGGCGTTGCACCTCCTCGAGAGGCTTTCGCCGCTGAATCCGTCCCTTGATGGAGTCCATCAGCTGCATGGTGCGGTTGTAGCCGATGTCGTGCAGTTCGTCCAGGCGGTCGAAGTCCAGCAGGCTGACGTCGTCATAGCGGAAGGTCATGACGAGCCCCAGGGAGTCGGGGATGGTGTAGTCGGTCTTCTGCATCACCATGTTCTCTATCTGGCTCATGAGGTCGCTCTCCGTGGGGCGGCTGGGATTGGTGGCCACCACGCTGCCGATGATGACTTCGGGGTGGAAGTCTTCGCGCATCACGTCGGTGGGGAAGTTGTTGTAGATGCCGCCGTCATAGGCCAGCAGACTGTCTATCTCAATGGGCTTGAAGACGAAGGGGAAGCTCATGGAGGCCCGCACGGCATCTCCCAGGTCGCCCTTGCGCATGATGAGTGCCTTCTTGTTGTAGACGTCGGAAGCCACGCACCTGAAGGGGACGAAGAGGTTGTTGAAGTCGCCTTGGGCTGCGGCGGTTGAGCGGGCGAACAGCTCCACGAACACGAGGTTCATCTGTATGGGCGGCACCATGTTGGTGGGCAGTCTCAGGGAGGTGGTGTTCAGCGAGTCGCGCAGCGAGAAGCGGATGTTGAAGAAGGCGGGGTTGGGACGGCCCTTCTTGAAGTAGTATTCATATTGTGGCTCCACCTGTCCGGTGTACCACCGCTTGAAGTCGGGCGAGCGGAGCAGCTCCTCCATTTCGTCGGGCGAGTAGCCCATGGCATAGAGTGAGCCGATGATGGCTCCCATGGAGGTGCCCGTGATGTAGTCGATGGGTATGTCGTTTTCTTCCAGTGCCCTGATGATGCCGATGTGGGTCATGCCCTTGGCACCGCCACCGCTCAATACCAGTCCCACCTTTTGCGCCCGGGCGTTCAAAGGTGCAAGCATCAGCATGGCAAGCAGTGTCAGCAGAGAAACGGTCTTCTTCATGTCTTTGTCGTTTTTAGTATGGAAAAACGTCCAAATATAAAGATTTGTTTGCAAATAACGGTATGCCCAAGGCTGAAAACTCTTATTTATAGGAAAAAAGGACGAAAAAAAGGCATTGCAACCTATTGGGGCTGCAATGCCTTGTCATCTGTAGGCGGGAGAATGCCTCCCTATGTCTGATGTTATTTGATCAGTTCGATGCTTCTGGTGACGAACTTGTTCAGCGCCTCTCCCTTCAGCATGCCGTTCTGCAGCAGGGCCAGGTCTACGAGCTGGCGCACAATCTTGTTGTCGGCTGCATAGGCTGCATAGACGGCTTCCTTCTGTGTCTTCAGCTCGTCCTGCTTCTTGTGGAGTGCCTCTTTCTCGTCTTTCTCGTCCGTGGAAATCTCCTCGTCCTTCTTGCCTTCCTGTGCCTTCTTGAGGACATCTATCTGCTTCTCGTTCTCTTCCAGAGCGGCTTGCAGCGGAGTGAGCTTGGCGGCACAACTGCTCTCTTCATCGGTCAGGATACCCTTGACGAGCGGATGGTCGGTGTTCACCACCAGGTTGAACATGTCGGGCATCTCGCCGTAGAAGCTCATGCCGGCCTGTATGTTGGCCATCTCCTTCATGCGTCGCATGTATTCGCTCTGCGTGATGGTGATGGGCTGGCTGTTCTCGCCCATAGCCATCGGCTGGATGTGGAACTCGGCTTTCTCCATCTGCGGAATCTGGCTCTTGAAGATGGCGGTGAGGGCTTCGGACTGTCCGGCCTTCAGTGTGTCGGCCTTCTTCTCTTCCTTGACGATGAGGTTGTCTATCACGTCACCGTCCACACGGGTGAAGTGGCTTTTCTCGAACTTCTGCTCCAGCATGCCTACGATGGCGATGTCCAGAGGCCCGTCCATGAGCAACACGCTGTAACCCTTGTTCTTGGCGGTTTCGATGTAGGCATATTGCTCGTCCTTGTTGGCGGCATAGAGGTAGACGAGGTTGCCGTCCTTGTCCGTCTGGTTCTCCTTGATGAGCGTGTTATACTCTTCATAGGTGTAGTGCTTGCCGTCGGTGTCGGTGAAGAGGGCGAAGTTGCGTGCCCGCTCATAGAAGTCTTCCTGAGTCAGCATACCGTAGTTGATGAAAATCTTCAGGTCGTTCCATTTCTCCTCGAACTGCTTGCGGTCGTTCTTGAAGATGGACTGCAGACGGTCGGATACCTTCTTGGTGATGTAGGTGGAAATCTTCTTGACATTGCTGTCGCTCTGCAGATAGGAACGCGAAACGTTCAGCGGAATGTCGGGCGAATCAAGTACACCGTGCAGCAGGGTCAGGAAGTCGGGCACGATGCCTTCCACCGAGTCGGTCACGTAGACCTGGTTGCAATAGAGCTGTATCTTGTTCTTGTTCAGCTCGATGTTGCTCTTCACCTTCGGGAAGTAGAGCACACCGGTGAGGTGGAAGGGATAGTCCACATTGAGGTGAATCCAGAAGAGCGGCTCGTCGCTCATGGGGTAGAGCTCGCGATAGAAGTTCTTGTAGTCTTCGTCTTTCAGGTCGCCGGGCTTGCGTGTCCACAAGGGGTTGGAGTCGTTGATGATGTTGTCCTCTGCCGTCTCCACTTGCTTGCCGTCCTTCCACTCCTTCTTCTTGCCGAAGGCGATGGACACGGGCAGGAAACTGCAGTACTTCTTCAGCAGGCCGGAAAGGCGGTTCTCTTCCAGGAACTCCTTGCAGTCATCGTCGATGTGCAGGATGATGTCGGTGCCTCGTTCGGCCTTGTCGCACTCTTCGATGGTGAACTCCGGACTTCCGTCGCAGCTCCATTTCACGGCGTGGCTTCCTTCCTGATAGGACTTGGTCACGATTTCCACCTTCTTGGCTACCATGAAGGCCGAGTAGAAGCCCAGACCGAAATGGCCGATGATGGCGTTGGCGTCGTTCTTGTATTTCTCCAGGAAGTCGTTGGCGCCGGAGAAGGCAATCTGGTTGATGTACTTGTCTATCTCTTCGGTCGTCAGGCCGATACCGTGGTCGGAGACGGTGATGGTCTCTTTCTCTTTGTCTACGGCAACGTGTACAGTCAGGTCGCCCAGTTCGCCGTTATATTCTCCTATGGAGGAGAGGGTCTTCAGCTTCTGTGTGGCATCGACAGCGTTGGACACCAGTTCGCGGAGAAAAATCTCATGGTCGCTGTAGAGGAACTTCTTGATGACGGGGAATATGTTCTCGGTAGTAACCCCAATGTTTCCTTTTTGCATAACTTATATACTGTTTTTAGTTTGTTTTTGATTCTGCAGACACGTGTGCAAAAAAAATGCCAGTTGCGATGAACTGACATTTTGTCACGCTTAAGCGCGTGCATCTGTTTGGCCGTATGCTATGCCTTTTGCAGGCTGAGCTTCTCCTGTCCGCTCTCTTTGGAGACACAGATGGTGTCGCCGGCCTGGATGGTTCCCGAGATAATCAGCTCGGAAAGTTCGTCTTCCAGGTAGGTCTGGATGGCACGCTTCAGCGGTCGGGCACCGAATTGTGTGTCATAACCCTTGGACGCGATGAACTCCTTGGCGTCATCCTCCACCGTCATCTGATAGCCCAGGGCTTCGACGCGGCTCAATAGAGCCTTCAACTCAATGTCGACGATTTGCTTGATGGCCGGCAACGGAAGCTGGTCGAAGGTGATGATGTCGTCCAGACGGTTCAGAAATTCGGGCGAGAAACTCTTGTTCAGTGCCTTCTGTATCACTCCTCTTGAATACTCCTTGTCGTCCGTGCGGGTCTGTGCGGCAAAGCCTACTCCGCGGCCGAACTCCTTGAGTTGGCGTGTTCCGATGTTGGAGGTCATGATGATAATGGTGTTCTTGAAGTCCACCACCCGGCCTACGTTGTCGGTCAGGCGTCCCTCGTCAAGCACTTGCAGCAGGATGTTGAACACCTCGGGATGGGCCTTCTCTATCTCGTCTAACAGTACGATGGAGTAGGGCTTGCGTCTTACCTTTTCCGTCAGCTGTCCCCCCTCTTCATATCCTACGTAACCGGGCGCGGCACCTACCATGCGAGACACGGTGTGCTTCTCCATATACTCGCTCATGTCTATGCGTATAAGGGCATCGGCCGATCCGAACATAAGCGTAGCCAACTGCTTGGCCAGGTGGGTCTTGCCCACTCCGGTCGGTCCGAGGAACATGAACGTCCCGATGGGCCTGTTGGGGTCTTTCAGTCCCACGCGACTGCGCAGGATGGCTTTGGAAAGCTTCTCTACGGCGGCATCCTGGGCGATGACACGCTTTTTCAGTTCGTCTTTCATGCCGGCCAGTCGTGCATTCTCGCTTTGGGCAATGCGTTGCAGGGGAATGCCGGACATCACGGAGACCACGTGGGCGATGTCCTCGGCATCTACCACCTGGCGTTGCTCTTTCTGCTCGTTCTCCCACTGGCGTCTCATCTCTTCCAGTTGGGTGGTGAGCATGTTTTCGCGGTCGCGGTAGCTGGCGGCCAGTTCAAAGTTCTGCGACTGTATGGCTGCCGTCTTCTGCCGCTGCGTCTCTTCTATCAGTCTCTCCTGTTTCTCGATCTCTTTGGGAGCCGATATGTTGCTCAGGTGTGTCCGTGAGCCTGATTCGTCCAGGGCATCAATGGCTTTGTCCGGGAACTTGCGGTCGGTGATGTATAACTCTGTCAATTTGACACATGCCTTCAGAGCCTCCTCCGTGTAGACCACGTTGTGATGCTCTTCATATTTATCCTTGATGTTCTCCAGGATTTGCAGGGTCTCTTCGGGCGTGGTCGGTTCCACGATAATCTTCTGGAAACGACGTTCCAGGGCACCGTCCTTCTCAATGCTTTTCCTGTATTCGTCCAGGGTGGTTGCACCGACGCATTGAATCTCTCCGCGTGCCAGAGCCGGCTTCAGCATGTTGGCCGCATCCATGGTTCCGGCAGCCGAACCGGCACCTATGATAGTATGTATTTCGTCAATGAAAAGGATGATGTCGGGGTTGCGCTTCACCTCGGTAATGATGGAGCGCATCCGCTCTTCGAACTGTCCCCGGTATTTGGTGCCGGCCACTACGCCTCCCATGTCCAGCATGATGACCCGCTTGTTGAACAAGGCCCTGGAGACCCGCTTCTGTGCAATGCGTAGTGAAAGTCCCTCTACGATAGCTGATTTGCCTACACCTGGCTCACCAATCAGAATGGGGTTGTTCTTCTTTCTTCTGCTCAGAATCTGAGCTACACGCTCTATCTCTTTTTCACGTCCTACAACGGGGTCCATCTTTCCCTCCATGGCAATGGCGGTCATGTCTATTCCGAAGTTGTCCAATACGGGCGTGTCATTGTTGGGCTTTTTAACCGAACTCTTGGCTGTGGAAGGGGTGGATTTCTCCGATGATTCTTGAGACATGTTCTCCTCTTCTTCCTCATCGTCCTGCGTGAATCCCATGTTGATGTTGGGGTTGGCCGTCTTCTTGGAGAGCATTCCCAATACGGCGTCATAGTCCACCCGTTGCTCTTGCAGCAGAGTGGCGGCCATGTTGTCGTTCACCTTCAGCAGGGCCAGCAACAGATGTTCGGTATCGGCTGTCTCTGCTTTCAGGACGCGGGCTTCCAGAATACATATTTTCAATACCCTGGCCGTCTTGGCAGAGAGGAAAATCTCAGTGTCCGGTGATAGCTTGCTCTCTGCGGAACTCGTCAGGAATGATTCCACCTCCCTCTTCAGCTTGGAGAAATCCACATTCAGCATGTGCAGTAATCCGACAGCCTTTCCTTTGCTGTCGCGCATCATGGCCAGCAGCAGATGTTCGGGGTCTATCATCTTGTTGTTCAGTCGATAGGCTTCTTCCCGACCATAAGCAATGATATCAGAAACTCTTTGTGAAAATTGATTGTCCATTTTATCTCACTTCATTATATACGGTTATAGGTGCCGGGCAGGAGTGTGTCGCCCTTGCAGGCCGTGCGCCTTGACCGGCAATAGAGTCTCTACAAATTTTGTGCCACGTTTTCCCAAGCAACCTTTCATTCCCTTTCATACTTCCATTCTTTTCTTCTTCTTCCCTGCTTCTTCCCTTCTTCTTTCCTTCTTCTTTCCTGCTCTCTTATACCTTTTCTAATAGTATGAATCCCTGTGGGGCCGGGCAGGCCGTTGGTTGGAACATCCGGAAAAGCGTCCTTAATAAGAAAGTTTATGAAAGAAAACTTTTGTATGTTATAAAAAAGCAGTAATTTAGCGTGGTTTTTCCATAAACCAAGAAATGTATAATTAATAATCTTTTTAAATGCTTGAACAAGACAGAATTATAAAGATTAACATCGAGGAGGAGATGAAGTCAGCCTATATTGACTACTCCATGTCGGTAATCGTATCACGTGCACTTCCGGATGTTAGAGACGGGTTCAAACCCGTTCATCGTAGAATCCTTTATGGTATGATGGGATTGGGCAACACTTCAGACAAGCCCTATAAGAAATCAGCAAGAACCGTGGGTGAAGTATTGGGTAAATACCATCCTCATGGCGATTCTTCCGTATATGGTGCCTTGGTACGTATGGCACAACCTTGGGCCATGCGCTATATGCTGGTAGACGGACAGGGCAACTATGGCTCTGTGGACGGTGACGGCGCAGCGGCCATGCGTTACACGGAGTGCCGCCTCCAGAAGGTGGGAGAAGACATGATGCAGGACCTGGACAAGGAGACTGTAGACATGCAGAGAAACTTCGACAATACGCTGGATGAACCTACCGTGATGCCTACCCGTATCCCGAACCTGCTGGTGAACGGTGCATCGGGTATTGCCGTAGGTATGGCAACCAACATGCCGACCCACAACCTTTCGGAAGTCATCGATGCCTGTGTGGCCTACATAGACAACAATGATATTGAGATTGAGGAGCTGATGAATTATGTGAAGGCTCCCGATTTCCCCACAGGCGGCTACATCTATGGCATGAGCGGTGTGCGCGAAGCCTATCTGACAGGTCGTGGACGTGTTGTCATGAGAGCAAGGGCTGAAATCGAGTCCGGCTCCACTCACGACAAGATTGTGGTGAACGAGATACCCTATGGCGTGAACAAGGCTGAATTGGTCAAGAGCATACACGACCTGGCTGTGGAGAAGAAGATTGAAGGCATCTTCAACGTCAATGACGAGTCCGACCGTGAGGGTATGCGTATCGTCATAGACATCAAGCGTGATGCCAACGCCAACGTGGTGCTGAACAAACTCTATAAGATGACCATGTTGCAGACCTCTTTCGGTGTGAACAACGTGGCATTGGTACCTTACGGACAGGGCAAACTTCGTCCTCGTCTGCTGAATCTGAAAGAACTGATCCGTTACTTCGTGGAACACCGTCATGATGTGGTTATCCGTCGCACCCACTACGACCTGCGCAAGGCCAAGGAGCGTGCCCACATCCTGGAAGGCTTGATTGTCGCCTCAGACAATATCGATGAGGTGATTCGCATCATCCGTGCCGCCAAGACTCCGGTCGACGCCATCAATGGCCTGATGGAACGTTTCCAGTTCTCCGAGTTGCAGGCACGTGCCATTGTAGAGATGCGTCTTCGTCAGCTGACAGGACTGATGCAGGATCAGCTGCATGCTGAATATGAGGAAATCCAGAAACAGATAGCCTTCCTGGAAGAGGTGCTGGTGAATGATGAACTTTGCCGCAAGGTCATCAAGGACGAACTGATTGAGGTCAAGGAGAAATATGGCGATGAGCGTCGTTCGGAGATTGTTTACTCATCCGAGGAGTTCAATCCCGAAGACTTCTATGCCGACGATGAAATGATTATCACCATTTCACACATGGGCTACATCAAACGTACACCGTTGAGTGAATTCCGTGCACAGAATCGTGGCGGAGTAGGCTCTAAGGGCAGTGATACGCGCGATGAAGATTTCGTGGAACACATCTATCCGGCCACCATGCACAACACCATGATGTTCTTCACCCAGAAGGGACGCTGCTATTGGCTGAAGGTATATGAGATTCCCGAAGGCACCAAGAATTCCAAGGGCAGAGCCATACAGAACCTTCTGAATATTGAGGCAGACGATGCCGTGACGGCCTATCTGCGTGTGAAGAGTCTGAATGATGAAGCATACATCAACAGCCATTACGTCGTGTTCTGTACCAAGAACGGCGTCATCAAGAAAACGCTGCTCGAACAGTATTCACGCCCAAGACAGAATGGTGTCAACGCCATCATCATCCGTGAAGAGGACAAGGTGATAGAGGTACGCATGACCGATGGTGACAACGAAATAGTCATTGCCAACCGCAACGGACGTGCCATCCGCTTCCATGAAAGTGCGGTGCGCGTCATGGGACGTGTCTCTACCGGTGTGAAGGCCATCACGCTGGACGAAGACGACCAGGACGAAGTCATCGGTATGGTATGCATCAAGAATCCGGAGGCGGAAACCGTAATGGTCGTTTCCGAACAGGGATACGGCAAGCGTTCCGACATTGAAGACTACCGCAAGACCAACCGTGGTGGCAAGGGTGTGAAGACGCTGAATATCACGGACAAGACCGGCAAACTGGTGGCCATCAAGTCGGTAACCGATGAGAACGACCTGATGATTATCAACAAGTCCGGTATTACCATTCGCCTGAAAGTCGCTGATGTACGCATCATGGGACGTGCTACACAGGGAGTACGTCTGATAAATCTGGAAAAGCGTAATGATGAAATTGGCTCTGTCTGCAAGGTCTCTTCTGAAAGCGAGGAGGAATTGGAGGCAACGGTTGATGAGAACGGAGCGGAATAATGAATAGACATAATAATACTAATTTAAAATCTTACCAATCATGAAGAAAGTTTTATTTTCTATGGTTTTGTTGGCAGTTGCCGGCGGTGCCTTTGCTCAGATGAAGACTGTGAAGGAAGCCAAGAGTATTGCCAGTGGAACGAATCCTGATTTTGCAAAAGCAGAACAGTTGATTAATGCAGCATTGACCAATCCCGAGTCTAAGGACAATGCCGAGACATGGAACGTAGCCGGCTTTGTACAGAAGAGAAGAGGTGAGAAAGAGATGGAAAATGCCTATCTCAGAAAGCCTTACGATACGTTGCAGGTTTACAACAGTGCCCTGAGCATGTGTAACTACTACTTCAAGTGTGACGAACTGGCTCAGATTCCCAATGAGAAAGGTAAAATCAAGAACAAATACCGCAAGGCCAATGCTGCTGCAATTGTGGCAGAACGTGGCAACCTGATCAATGGCGGTATCCAATACTTCAATATCGCTACCGGCCAGGAAGGTGAAGCCGCCAAGGAGAACAACAACAAGGCGTTGACCTTCTTTGCAGCCTACATTGATGCCGCTGCCCATCCCATGCTGGCTGAACAGAACCTGTTGAAGACCGACACACTGCTGCCTCAGATTGCTTACTATGCCAGCTTGGCAGCTGCCAAGAATGAAGACTATGCCAACGTGCTGAAGTATGCTCCCTATGCTCAGGATGACAAGGAAGTGGGCAAGTATGCCATGGAATTCATCTCTACGGCGCTGAAGGCTCAGGGCGAAACAGACAAGTGGATTGCTTCTCTGAAGGAAGGTATCCAGAAATATCCCGACCATCCTTTCTTCTTCGGTCATCTGATTGACTACTATAGCAACAACAACAAGTATGATGAGGCTATGGCTTTTGCCGATGAAATGTTGGCCAAAGAACCCAACAATACGTTCTATCTCTACGTAAAGGGTTACTTGTATCACAACATGTACAACAACTTCAAGAGCGAACAGAAGGAGCAGGAAGCTGCCGAAACTTTGGAAAATGCCATTGTTTACTACACTAAGACAACGGAAGTAGACCCCACCTATGCTGAAGCTTACTCCAACATGGGTCTGGTATATTGCCTGCAGGCTCAGGACTTCTCTGAGAAATCTACAGCCGACACCAACGATCCCAAGTACAAGGAAGATCAGGCCAAACTGAGAACTTTCTACGAGAAGGCAAAGCCCTGCTACGAGAAGGCCCGTCAGTTGAAACCTAATCAGGATGACTTGTGGATGCAGGGTCTGCATCGTGTGTACTACATGTTGAACATGGGACCTGAGTTCGAAGAAATCGACACGCTGATGAATCTGAAATAATCCGATATCCCCCTATATAATATAAATAGGTGTAAAAGGTGCTCTGACCGATGATGGACAGGGCACCTTTTCTTTTGGGGGCTTTTTCAGGAGGAACGTGGTCCTTTCATTTGTTGTCCGGAACTTGTTTTTCTGATGAATTACTTAGCCGGGCTGTTCCATCTGCCCCGCTGCATGTAGCGTCGGCAGAAGAGTAGAATGAAGAAGGTGTAGACCAGTTCGGCAGTCCAGCAGATGGCTACATCCAGGCGGAGCCACAGGACAACCACGGTGATATAGGCTACATAGATGAGCAGGGTGGAGAACTCCAGCATAAAGGCCGTGCGTGTGTGGCCGGTGCCGGATACAGCCTGGAAGTAGACATTGGAGGGCACTTGCAGTATATAGATGCTACACATGACCCACAGAGAGGGTACCGCTGCTTCACGCAGCTCCTCCATATCGGTATATATGCTCAGGATGCCTTGGGGGAAAAGCATGAATATCACCACTAAGGGCAATACGAAAAGGTAGGCAATGCGGATGTGCTGCCGGATGGTGCCGCGCACACAATCGCTCTGTCCTGCACCGATAAGGTTGCTGACCAGTGAACCGCAGGTGGCGGCAAAGGCCATCATCACCATAAACAGAATGCCGGAAACGTTGCGTACCAGGTTGGTCACGGCCAAGGCACGCTCACCCAAATGTTCCACATAGAGGAAGAAAAGAAACCAGGTAGAGAGTGAAACCACATTCTGAATCATGGTCCAGAGAGAGACACCCAATATGCGGCGCAAGGCGGACAGATTGAAGAGAGGAATCCTGTCCAGACCATACTTGTGGCAGTCTATGCGCTTGCGGGTGTAGAGGATGAAGAATATCAGGGAAACCAGTTCGGCCAATGACGAACCGATGGCCGCCCCTGCAATGCCCAAGGCCGGAAAGCCCAGCTTGCCAAAGATGAGGAGATAGTTGAATACCACATTGCTCAGCACCATTACGATGGAGTTCAGGGTCAGCGTCTTGGTCTGTGTGGTGCCCAGGAAGAATGCACGGAAGATGACCCCGGTGAAAGAGAATAGCGCGCCGAATACACGCCAATTCAGATAGGATACGGCTGCTTCACAAACGGCCGGTGATGAAATGATTTGTCTCAGGATGATGGGGGAGAGGAAGTGGGAGAGCAGAAACATGACGATGGCCAGCCCCATTTGGAAATAGATGCCTTGGTAGAACAGATTGCCTATCTCACGATATTGTCCTTCGCCATTGCGCCGTGCGATAAGTATCTGTGTGCCTATACTGAAGCCGAAGGCCGCCATGAAGATGACGGTATAGAAGACACCGGCGATGGCCGAAGCCCCCAACTCCACTTCGCCCACCCGACCCAGAAAGGCCGTGTCTGTCATGCCTATCATCTGTTCCATCAACAGGCTGATGAGAATGGGGTAGGCTATCACCCAAATTTCTTTATAGCTATATCGGGTTTGCATCTTGGGGGATTGTTATGAACATAAAGGGAACTGTGTCAAAATGTACTTTAGGCACGGATTATACGGATTCTCACGGAATTATGTACTCTAATAACCGTTTGATCCGTTTAGTCCGTGCCTAAAAAAGAAGAGGATATGAGAGGCGATTGGTGCTCCTCTTTACTTCTTCTGCTGTTGCTGGCGTTGCTTCATCAGCTCTTCCTGCTGTTTCTGCATGGCTTCCAGGCGGGCTGCCCAACCGGTGGTCTTCATCTTCTTGAGGTCTTTCTTGTTGGCTTCCAACTGGGCCAGCAGGGCAGCTTCGTTGGTTGTCTTGCGCATAATCAACGTCGTGGCCACACTGATCAGAGTGGAGATGAAGTAGTAGTAGTTCAGTCCCGAAGGATAGTCATTCAGCACGAAGAGGAACATTATCGGCATGAGGTAGGACATCCACTTCATGGCTGCCATCTGCGGATTGGCTCCCGTGTCTTGCTGTTGCATCATGTATCTGGTGTTCAGCAGGTTGGTTACAGTCATCAGCAAGCAGAAAAGGCTGAGGTGACTGCCCAGGAACGGAATATGGAAGGGGAAGGTGATGAAGGCGTCATACGTAGAGAGGTCATCGGCCCAAAGGAAACTCTGCTGGCGCAGCTCGATGGCGCTGGGCACAAACATGAAGAGGGCAATCATGATGGGGAACTGGATGAGCATAGGCAGACATCCTCCCATGGGGCTTACACCGTATTGTTTGTAGAGGGTCATCATCTCTTGCTGCTTCTTCATGGCATCCTCCTGCTTGGGATACTTCTTGTTGATTTCTTCCACCTTGGGACGCAATACACGCATTTTGGCCGAAGACATGTAGGTTTTCCAGGTTGTGGGGAATACCACAATCTTCACAATCAGCGTCATCAGCAGCAATACGATGCCCATGCTCAGTCCCCAACCGGAAAGCCAGTCGAAGAGGTTGATGGTGAACAGCTTGTTGATCCAACGGATAAGCGGCCATCCCAGGTAGACCAGACGGTTCAGCTCCCAATCCTTGTCTATATGCTCGCCTACTGCACTCAAGGTCTTGTAGTGGTTGGGGCCGAAGTAGAAGTACAGCTGTGTGGGAACCTTTCCGGTCGGGTCAAAGGTTGTGCTCATGTCTGCAGTGTAGTCTTTGATGTATCCGCTGCCCTGCTGTTCCATCTTGGAAGTCAGCTTGGTCTTTTCAAAGTTGGCATCTGCCAGGAACACGGATGAGAAGAACTGGTTCTTGAATGCAATCCATTCCAACGGCTCGGTCACTTCTTTCTTGTCGTCTTTCATGTTGGACAAATAGTCGGTGCCGTCATTGGCAATCTTATAGGTCAGTTCGGCCAGACGATTCTCATAGGTGTAGCCACGCTCAATCTGACGTGCGCGTTGTTTCCACTCAATGTCCACGTAGTCGGTGCTGGCGGCCAACTTGTCCTGCATGTTTACGGCACGGATGGTGAAGTCCACCAGGTAGCTGTCGTGGTGCATGGCATAGGTGAAGTCAATGTAGCTGGCGCTGTCGGCACTGAGTCGCATGGTTACGGTGCTGTCGTTGGCGTTTACCGGTGTGAAGAAGTAGTTCTCGGTCAGGATGGTCTCTTTCTGGTTGTAGAAAAGGAAATTCATCGAAGCGTCGTCACCGTTGAACAGGGTGACGGGAGTCTCCTTGTCCTGGCTCATATACTCCTTCAATGTAGCCGAGGCAATCCGTCCTCCTTTGGTGTCCACGGTGAGCGTGGCCAGGTTGTTTTGGATAGTGATGGTCTCTTCCTGTCCTTGTCGGGCATTGAAGAAAATAGAGGTTGAGTCAGCAGCCTGGGCATTCCGCTCATTGGCCAGTGCCAATTCGGCTTTGGCTTTCAATTCTGCCTCACGTTGTTGCACCAATGCGATAGAATCATAATAGCGTTGTTGTGCCTCAATCTGCTCTTTCGACGGACGGCTCAGTATACTGAACCCAACCAGCAGAATGCCTATCAGCACAAGTCCCGTAATTGTATTTTTATCCATTTCTTAGAATTGTGTATTAAATGATTTGATTTGTTATCAGTTTGCATTAATCTATTTTAGAACTGCAAAAGTAGGAAAAAAAAAGGAAGTAGACGATGAAATCAAATAGAATTTGTATTATGAGTTGTTTGCTAAACAAAAAATTGTTTATTTTGCACTCAAATCAAAATAAAAGCGATTGTATGAAGAATAAACGAATGATATGGACCTGTGTGGCAGCGGCCTTCTGTACGCTCTCTTCGATGGGGCAGAACATGCCCAATACTATCGGTGGAAAGCAGCCACAGGATACCGTGATGCAGACAGACACCTTGCCGGATTTCCTAAAGGAGTATTTCATCCTGAAACCGGTGACTCAGGATGGCGTTCTGGTGAAGATGGATACGGTCTCTATGGCCTATGAAAAGAACATCGGCGTACTGGAATATCTGAACCATCCCTCCACACCGGAACGTTATATAGACCTTGATGCGGACTACTATCGCCTGTTTGTGCCCTTTACCTATTATTATGCTCCGATAGAACGGGTGTCCACGGTAGAGTGGAGTTTCCAGCCATTTGATACCCTTTCGGCTCCCGCCGTTCTTCCAGCCTATGACACTTCGACCTGGGAGGGGAAGGAAAAGGTCAATGCCATGGTTGATCATGCCTTGCTCAACGCATACGTGAACTGTCCCAATCTGGTGGTAAGGACGGAAGACGAGATTTCCCAGAAACGGGCTTTCAAGGACAACATAGAGAAGGAGGCCTCCTCCAAACCATCGGTCGTGAAACTGTTTGCGCAGGAACCCATGGCCACTGTGGAAGAAGATGCAGAAGTCATCATCCATAAGCCCAACTGGTGGGTGACGGGAGGAAGTGGCTCGGCACAGTTTACCCAGAACTATATTTCGGACAACTGGCACAAGGGTGGTGAGAGCAACATGACCCTGATGGCCAATCTGCAACTCTATGCCAACTATAATGACCGGGAGAAAATCCAATGGGAAAACCTGTTGGATGCCAAAATAGGATTCACTTCGGCACCCTCGGACACGGTACACAATTTCCTGGTGAATACCAACCAACTCCGTCTCTATAGCAAGCTGGGTATTCAGGCCGCCACCAACTGGTACTATACCGTCTCAACGGAATTCGTCACCCAGATATTCAATGGCTATAAGTCCAACAGCGACAAACTGGTTTCTGCCTTTCTGGCGCCGGCCGACTGGTCAGCCAATATCGGTATGGACTACAAGTTGAAGAAGAAGAAATTCACCCTCTCCGTCCTGATGGCACCCTTGACCTGGACTATGCGTTATGTGGGCAACAAAGAGGTCAATGAAGTGGATTACGGTCTGGAAGAGGGCAAGAGCGTTCGCCACAACTTCGGTTCGGAACTGAAGACCACTTTTGTATGGCAGATAACGCCGGTCATCAGTTGGGACTCCCGCCTGAACTATCTGACGAGTTATGAATGGGTACGTATCGATTGGGAGAATACATTTAATTTTGTGTTGAATCGTTACCTCTCTACCAAGCTCTATCTCTATCCCCGGTTTGACGATAGCAGCAAGCCCACTGATGGCAGCAGCTATTTCCAATTCAAGGAATTCCTGAGCTTCGGTATCAACTATACGTGGTAATCTCATCGGTCCGTTTCCCCGTTTTCAGAGGGTGAAACGGACTTTTTTATAAAAAAGAGCGTTTGCGCACACAGAAAATGGGGCGGAATCTCTTGCAGTTCCCAAATAATGCGTAAATTTGCCGAGATTTGTAATGTACACTTTGCAAAATGGCAGATACTATAAAACATCAAGGTATTGTGGAAAACATAGACGGTTCCCGTTTGCAGGTGAGGATTGTTCAGACTTCTGCATGTGCCGCATGTAGTGCGAAAGGACATTGCACCTCAGCCGACACCAAGGAAAAACTCATAGATGTGACTGTCGGTGAGGATGAGTCCTATCGGGTGGGCGACAGGGTGTGGGTCATCGGTGAACTCTCCATGGGAATCCTGGCCGTATTGTTGGCCTTTGTGCTGCCATTCCTGGTAGTACTTGTTTCATTGTTTCTTTTCATGAACGTATGGGGAGATGAGTTGGGGGCTGCCCTGTGCTCATTGGCTCTCCTTATACCTTATTATTATATATTGAAGTTGAACAGGTCTAAACTGGGAAAGAAATTCTCTTTCTCCGTTTTGCCTATGTCGTGACATAAAATAACAATTAATTAATAACTAACTAATTATGAGTGAAATTCTGATTGCAGTGATTTCTTTGGGAGTAATAGCGCTGGTATCGGCAGCTATACTTTTTGTTGCTTCCAAGAAGTTTGCCGTGTATGAAGATCCGCGAATTGCTCAGGTTGCCGAAGTGCTTCCTCAAGCAAATTGCGGTGGATGTGGTTTCCCTGGATGCAGCGGCTTTGCCGATGCCTGTGTAAAGGCCGGCTCGCTGGAAGGAAAACTTTGTCCGGTGGGTGGTCAGCCCGTGATGACAAAGATTGCCGAAATCTTGGGATTGGATGCTACGGCCGCCGAACCTATGGTGGCAGTGGTGAGGTGTAATGGTACTTGTGCCAACCGTCCGCGTACCAATGTGTATGACAGTGCTAAAAGCTGTGCCATTGCCGCTGCACTTTATGGTGGCGAAACGGGATGCAGCTTTGGCTGTCTGGGCTGTGGTGACTGTGTGGCAGCCTGCCAGTTCGATGCCATCCACATGAATGCCGAAACCGGTCTGCCCGAGGTGGATGAGTCCAAGTGTACGGCTTGTGGTGCTTGCGTGAAGGCTTGTCCCAAGTCCATCATCGAACTCCGTTTCCAAGGCAAGAAGTCGCGCCGTGTCTACGTGCAGTGTGTCAACAAGGACAAGGGTGCCGTAGCCCGCAAGGCTTGCAAGGTGGCTTGTATCGGTTGTGGCAAGTGTGTGAAGGCATGTGCTTTCGAGGCTATTACCTTGGAGAACAATCTGGCCTACATCGACTACAATAAGTGCAAGCTTTGCCGCAAGTGTGAAGAGGCTTGTCCGCAGGGTAGCATCATTGCGCTGAACTTCCCGCCGCGCAAGCCGAAGGCTGAGGGTGAAGCCGCTCCCAAGAAAGTGGAAACTCCCCAACCGGCAGCCGCAAAGGTAGCCGAAGCTCCGAAGACGGAAGCATAATTTGAATCAAAGAAAAACAGTAAACGAAATAAATACAGATTTGTATGTTGAAGACATTTTCAATCGGTGGAGTTCATCCACACGAAAATAAGCTTTCAGCTCATCAGCCTATTGTCAAGGCAGAGATTCCGGCCAAGGCCGTTATCTTGTTGGGGCAGCACATCGGTGCTCCTGCCAAGCCTATCGTGGCAAAGGGTGACGTGGTGAAGGTGGGTACGAAGATTGCCGAACCCGGTGGTTTCGTGTCTGCAGCTATCCACTCGTCGGTCAGCGGAAAAGTGGCCAAGATAGATACTATTGTTGATGCCAGTGGCTACGCCAAACCGGCCATTTTCATTGATGTGGAGGGTGATGAATGGGAAGAGAGCATTGACCGCTCGGAGACCTTGGTGAAAGAGTGTACACTTTCTCCCGAGGAGATTGTCAAGAAGATAGCCGACGCCGGTATCGTAGGTCTTGGCGGTGCCTGTTTCCCCACTCAGGTGAAACTCTGTCCGCCTCCTGCCTTCAAGGCCGAGTGCGTCATCATCAATGCCGTAGAGTGTGAACCCTATCTGACGGCCGACCATCAACTGATGCTGGAACATGCCGAAGAGATTATGGTGGGTGTCTCCATCCTGATGAAGGCGGTGAAGGTGAACAAGGCATTCATCGGTATTGAGAACAACAAGCCCGATGCCATCCAGTTGATGACCAAGGTGGCTTCCACCTATGCCGGCATTGAGGTCGTTCCCTTGAAGGTGAAGTATCCGCAGGGAGGTGAGAAGCAGTTGATTGATGCCATTACCCGTCGTCAGGTTGGCAGTGGCCAGTTGCCCATCTCCACCGGTGCGGTTGTGCAGAATGTTGGTACGGCATTTGCCGTTTATCAGGCTGTGCAGAAGAACAAGCCCCTCTTTGAACGCATCATTACCGTGACCGGCAAGTCATTGGCCAAGCCTTCCAATTTCCTGGCCCGTATCGGTACGCCGATGCAGCAGTTGATTGATGCTTGTGGCGGTTTGCCCGAAGATACCGGTAAGATTATCGGTGGTGGTCCGATGATGGGCAAGGCACTGGTGAACACCGAAGTTCCCACAGCCAAGGGCAGCTCCGGTATCCTGATTATGAACAAGAAGGAAGCCAAGCGCGGAGAGGCCCAGTCCTGTATCCGTTGCGCCAAGTGTGTCAGTGCCTGCCCCATGGGGTTGGAGTCCTATCTGTTGGGACTGCTGGCCGAGCGTGGCGACTTCGAGCGTATGGAGAAAGAGAATATTATGGATTGTATCGAATGCGGTTCTTGTCAGTTCACTTGTCCTGCCAACCGTCCGTTGCTTGACTATTGCCGTCTGGGCAAGGCAAAGGTGGGAGCCATGATACGTGCCCGTCAAGCTAAAAAATGATTTAGATATGGAAAATAAATTGTATGTATCCAATTCGCCCCACGTACACAGTGGTGACAGCGTAAAGAAGAACATGTATGGCGTGCTCATAGCCTTATTGCCTGCATTTTTAGTGTCACTTTACTTCTTTGGCTTGGGTGCGTTGGTCGTGACACTCACTTCCGTTGCGGCCTGTGTGTTCTTTGAATGGGCCATTGCAAAGTTTATCCTGAAGAAAGCCACTACTACCGTTTGCGACGGATCTGCCGTTATCACCGGTGTACTGTTGGCCTTTAACCTGCCTTCCAATCTGCCGGTTTGGATCATCATCATCGGTGCCTTGTTCGCTATCGGTGTGGGCAAGATGTCCTTCGGCGGACTGGGCTGTAATCCTTTCAACCCCGCATTGGTGGGTCGTGTATTCCTGTTGCTCTCTTTCCCCGTACAGATGACCACTTGGCCCAAAAGCGGCACTATGGCCTATCTGCTGGAGAATGTCGATGCACAGACGGCTGCCACTCCGCTTAGCTTGATGAAGCAGGCTGTTAACGGCAATCCTGATGCCTTGAAGGACCTGCCGGATGCCTTCTCGCTGCTGATTGGACAGAACGGCGGTTGCTTGGGCGAAGTCAGTGCTTTGGCCCTGTTGCTGGGTCTGGCCTATATGCTCTGGAAGAAGATTATTTCCTGGCACATTCCTGTTTCCATCTTGGTTACGGTGTTCGTGTTTGCCGGTATCATGCATTTGGCGGACCCCGAAGTCTATGCCTCTCCGGTGACTCATCTGTTTACGGGTGGCCTGATGTTGGGTGCCATCTTCATGGCTACCGATTATGTGACCTCGCCCATGAGCAAGAAGGGCATGCTGATCTATGGTGTCTGCATCGGTTTGCTGACCGTGATTATCCGTCTCTTTGGCGCATATCCCGAAGGTATGTCTTTCGCCATCCTGATTATGAACGCGTTCACTCCGCTCATCAACACTTATGTTAAACCTAAACGCTTTGGGGAGGTAGCGAAGAAGAAATGAAAAAGTTACAATCATCTTTGACGAATATGTTGCTGGTGCTTACGGGCATTACAGCAATCTGTGTGGCTCTGCTGGCCTACGTGAATGAGTTGACCAAGGAGCCGATTGCAGCCGCCAATGCCAAGACGTTGAGCGATGCTGTAAGTGCCGTGGTTCCCGGTTTCGACAATGACCCCATTGCCGAGAAGAAGATGCAGGAGGTCAACGGTGTGGAATATGCCGTCTATCCGGCTACCAAGGAGGGCAAGCATATCGGTGCTGCCGTAGAGTCTTCGGCCATGGGTTTTGGCGGTGACCTGAAGATACTGGTCGGCTTTGATGCCGATGGCCGGATTATCGACTATTCACTGCTTTCTCATGCAGAGACACCGGGACTTGGTTCAAAGGCCGATGTTTGGTTCAAGAAAGACCAGAAGGGTGACATCATCGGCATGAATCCCGGTGAAGGTGAACTGAAGGTATCGAAAGACGGTGGTCAGATAGATGCCATCACGGCCTCCACCATCACTTCACGTGCTTTCCTGAAGGCTGTGAACCTGGCTTATGCGGCCTATGCCGGGCAACATACCGCTGACGGATTGACCGGTGCCACAGTCCAAACCAATGTTGAACAACCTGCTGAAGAGGCTGCTCCGACAGACTCTACCGCTGTAAATTAAAGAAAGGAGTATAAGATATGAATAACTTTAAAGTTTTGATGAACGGTATCATCAAAGAGAATCCTACGTTTGTGCTCCTGCTCGGTATGTGTCCTACGTTGGGTACTACCTCATCGGCCATCAACGGTATGGGCATGGGCTTGGCCACGATGTTTGTGCTGATTTGCTCCAATGTGGTTATCTCGGCCATCAAGAATCTGGTGCCCGACATGGTCCGCATCCCTGTGTTTGTGGTGGTTATCGCCTCGTTTGTGACACTGTTGCAGATGCTTATGCAGGCTTTTGTCCCTTCGCTCTATGCCACATTGGGACTCTTCATTCCGTTGATTGTAGTTAACTGTATTCTGCTGGGACGTGCCGAGGCATTTGCGGCCAAGAACGGTCCTGTAGCCTCCATGTTCGATGGTATCGGCATGGGACTCGGTTTCACGCTGGGTCTTACCACGCTGGGTGCTGTCCGTGAGTTCCTGGGTACCGGCAAGATTTTCAACCTGACGATTCTTCCCGAAGAGTATGGCATGCTGGTGTTTGTGCTTGCTCCCGGTGCATTCATTGCGTTGGGTTATCTCATTGCCCTCATCAACAGCATGAAGAAAGCATAAGACAATTAATAAAACAAGAGATTAGATTATGGAATATATATTGATATTTATCTCGGCAATCTTTGTAAACAACATCGTATTGTCACAGTTCTTGGGCATTTGTCCTTTCCTGGGCGTCTCCAAGAAGGTAGATACAGCATTGGGCATGTCGGCAGCCGTTGCTTTTGTGCTCACCATTGCCACTATCGTAACATTCCTCATCCAGAAGTATGTGCTTGATGCCTTTGGCCTGGCCTACCTGCAGACCATCACCTTCATTCTGGTAATTGCAGCCTTGGTACAGATGGTTGAAATCATCCTCAAGAAGGTCTCTCCTTCCTTGTATCAGGCTTTGGGCGTTTTCCTCCCTCTGATTACCACCAACTGCTGTATCTTGGGTGTGGCCATTCTGGTTATCCAGAAAGACTACGATCTCCTTACCGGTGTAGTTTACGCCTTCTCTACAGCTCTCGGCTTTGGCCTGGCATTGACCCTCTTTGCCGGCCTGCGCGAACAGATGAGCTTGGTGAATATACCCAAGGGTATGCAAGGCACTCCCATCGCCCTGATTACTGCCGGCCTGCTGGCCATGGCTTTCATGGGCTTCTCGGGTGTGGTGAAGATTTGATATTCCTCCCTCTGAAGGGATAGTGTTGCAGGTCAGTAGACTTGGCGTGGAAGCCTGGCTTCCATAAAAAGTGTACTGGCCTGCTTTTTTTTTGCGCATACTTGTTGGCCTCTCGATTTATTTGCTTACATTTGTAGCGTAAACATACATAAGACAGATAAAACTCGATTAATATTATGAAAGAAAGAATTTTAGTGACTGGTGGTACCGGCTATATCGGTTCTCATACAGTAGTTGAACTTCAGAACGCCGGTTATGAAGTTGTTATTATAGACAATTTGTCCAATTCAAGTGCAGATGTAGTAGACAATATAGAAAAGGTGTCGGGCATTCGTCCGGCATTTGAGGAACTTGATTGCCTGGATTATGCTGGCCTGGACAAGGTCTTTGCCAAATATCAGGGCATCAAGGCCATTATTCATTTTGCAGCGAGCAAGGCCGTAGGTGAATCCGTACAGAAGCCTTTGCTTTATTATCGCAACAACCTGGTCTCTTTAATCAATCTCTTGGAGTTGATGCCCAAGCACGGAGTGGAAGGCATTGTCTTCTCATCCTCCTGTACGGTGTATGGCCAGCCGGATGAGTTGCCCGTGACAGAGGCGGCTCCCATCAAGAAAGCTGAATCTCCTTACGGAAACACCAAGCAAATCAATGAAGAGATTATTCGTGATACCATTACCTCCGGTTCGCCCATCAGTGCCATCCTTCTGCGCTATTTCAATCCTATAGGTGCGCATCCCACGGCCCTGCTTGGCGAGTTGCCCAACGGCGTGCCTCAGAACCTGATTCCCTATCTGACTCAGACGGCTATCGGCATACGTGAAAAGTTGAGTGTCTTTGGTGATGATTACAACACGCCCGACGGCTCCTGCATCCGTGACTTCATCAATGTCGTGGATTTGGCCAAGGCACATGTGATTGCCATCCGTCGCATTCTTGAGCAGAAGCAGAGAGAGAAAGTCGAAGTGTTCAATATCGGTACTGGTCGTGGACTCTCCGTGCTGGAGTTGATTCATGCTTTCGAGCAGTCCACCGGAGTCAAGCTGAACTATCAGATTGTGGGTCGTCGTGCCGGAGATATTGAAAAGGTGTGGGCCAATCCCGAGAAAGCCAATAACGAACTGGGCTGGAAGGCTGAAACGAGTGTGGAAGACACGTTGCGTTCTGCCTGGAATTGGCAGCTGAAGCTTCGTGAACGTGGCATCCAGTAAGTAACGGATAAAGAATTATATAATATGCAAAAGTTAAATTAACAAAACTTCGTAAACAAGTGGTTCTTTCACTTGTTTACATGGATGTCAATCAACCTGAACCGTCTGTGTAGTATGTGAATATTCATAGTATGGTACGTATGCCTCCCGGCATAGACAGGTAAGATTGCATAGTAGTTTTGTCGTGTTTTATTTTGTGTTTGTGTTGTAAGCAGGCTTTGTCGTGAGACAAGGCCTGCTTTAATATATACGTTCTGATATTTGATAGAAGCCCAGATAGATGGGCAAGAAATGAATATGGTGTATAACAAATAGAATTGGAAGTTTCGTAAGGTAGATTTGAGGTAGCTGCAAGTAATGTAAAGGTGTTGATAAGGAATTTAGATGTCTGAAGATTGCTTTTGTGCGACAAATTCAATCTTCAAAGATTGATTTCTGCTGCATATTTGAACATTGGAAGATTTATTTTGTATATTTGCACATTATTCGACAAATAAAAGTAAGTGTGCTATGGACGAAAAAGACATCGAAAGAATTTATAGGTCATTTCATCGTAAGTTGCAAGATACTTCACTGGATTTTATCCGATACCTATATAAAAGAATAAATTGGGAAGACAGACTTATAGGTATTAAAGGTGCAAGAGGAGTAGGTAAAACCACACTTATACTGCAACATATCAAACGCAGTTTTCCTAATCCTGATGCTGCATTATATGTATCATTGGATAATCTATGGTTCATGACCCACTCTTTAGAAGATTTGATTGAATATCATTATACTCACGGAGGTACACATGTTTTTCTTGACGAGGTGCATCGCTACCCGCAATGGCAAACATTGATTAAAAATCTGAACGATGACTACCCCAATCTGAGAATTGTATATACAGGTTCTTCCATGCTCGAAATCGAAAACCGACAAGGAGACTTGTCGAGAAGACAGATTGTGTATCAACTTGCGGGACTTTCTTTCAGAGAATTTCTGGATTTCGAGTATGGGATGAAGGTTCCCACATATACTTTGGAAGAACTTCTGCAACAACACGTTTCTATAGCTATGCAACTCGTCGGACAGATGAAGATTCTACCTGCATTCGAAAAATATTTGCGGAAAGGACACTATCCTTTCTACAAGGAAACCCATGAGGGTTTCGAATTTCGATTGCAGGAAGTAATCCGGCAGGTGATAGAATCGGATTTGCCGGCAGTAGAAGATGTTCAATACGTCACTACACAAAAGCTCAAGAAGATGTTGATGATTTTGGCAGAAAGAGTTCCTCATACCCCAAATATGAGTGAGCTTTACAAGGAATTAGAAACCAATCGAGAGCAAGGGCTTAAAATGCTATATGCTTTGGAACGGGGAGGGCTGTTGGCACTATTAAACAACCAAATTAAAAATTATAAAAGCCTCTCAAGACCGAATAAAATCTATCTGGATAATACGAATTTAATGTACGCTCTCTCTGCGAATACTGATATCGGCACTGTCAGGGAATGTTTCTTCAACAATCAGCTAAAAGTGCTGTATGAAGTGTTTTTGCCAATGCAAGGAGATTTTGAAGTGAATAGAAAGTATTTGTTTGAAGTAAGAGGCCGGACAAAGACATTTCAACAAATAAAGGATATCCCTGACAGCTACCTGGCTGTTGATAACACCGAAGTAGGACATCACAATCGCATTCCACTCTGGATGTTTGGTTTGTTATATTGAACTATCAGAGGGCGGGAAAGTCTTCATCTGCTAACACGATAGCACCGGATAATTTCACTGCCCAATAATAAATGGAAATAGCCGTCCATGAACTGAACGGCTATTTCTTAAGGTATATACCCCTATTGCAAATGGTTGAGGTTTCAAATGATGAATAACTAAATAGTGAATAACTTTTACCCGAATTGCAAAAAATAGTATATATTTTATTATCTCATCATTTTGAACATACAGCACGTATATTCATACCGGTACATCTTTCACTTTTACCATATTCCTCTCCCAAACTGGATGTTCCAGTAGTTACAAAAAATGATCCTGCGTAATGTTCGCAGATTGAACAAGCCCATCCTGAATATGGATAATTAGTTGAACTTATCTCCCCTGTCCAATACCAACCTCGCGCGTCATACTGATGATTTTTCACATCGTTCAATGTCGGATTTGTAATTCCCCCTGATGGCAGAAAAATAGCATGATTATTAGGACCGATTGCCCACCTGCCAGAGAGACCATTTTCACTGCCAGTGATAAATCGGCACTTGGTAATTAATTCCTCGGCTTCTTTATTTGAAGGCATTCTACATGACGTTCCCCAGTGTAGCCTTGCTGCGTCATAATTAGTTCCACATATCGAAGTCCCAATACTTCGGTAATGCCATTCCACTATACCATCTTTATTTTTTCTACGGTACCCAAAAAGATTATGTTCAGCATCATAAGGAATATTATTTGCTTACTGATTGGTTTCGCCCCATCCCAAATAATAACCTGGTTCTCCTATGGATTTGGCTCCAATATTATTTGATGCCCATTTAACACTCAATCCTAAGTCAACAAACTCAAATGGATTTCGATGGTAAATAATATCATTGTCCCCCTCTTTATTATATTCCAAATAAAAATGTTGAGGTTCGCTAAAACCATTATATGTGAGGTTAAATCCCCCTTTCGTGTAAAGTCCTAAAAGAATCTCTTTGTATGAATTGTTCTCAAAATATAATTATCTTAGAATTAAACGGTTATTCGGATTGCTTGAAAATTGGGTAACGAGATAGCAACCGTTCGTATTTCTGAGTTCTTCATTGTTATGCTCCAATGTGATAACTCTTGATGCTACAAAGGTAATAGATTTATTCGACACAAGCAATGTCATACCATAAAAACAATGGTAGTTATTGTTTAAGCTTATTCAATCGCATAACGATAGATGTTTGGCTTCTGCCCATTTTAGCAGCAATGTATTTCACACTCTTTCCCTCGCTGTGTAACTTCAATAGGAATTGGTCTGCACCTCTCGTCCATCTTTTATTAGCGTTGGGGTGTTTTACATAGCTTTCTTCGGAAACCTTTTCGGGGTGCAAGAACTCATCCACAAATACAGACGGAAAACGCTTATCGTATAATACAAGCGTTTTTATCTTAGCCCTTGTTATTGCAACATAGAATAATCTTCTTTCTTCTCCGTATGGGAATTGGTCGCTTTTAGTGAGTACATAGTTAAGCACAGGGTCGTCACTCACCTGTGATGGGAAACCGTATGTATCTTTATTGCATTGTAAGAGTATTACATAATCCGCTTCAAGACCTTTTGACTTATGTACGGTTAAAAATTCTATCTTTCGTCCTCCTATCACATAGTAGAATCTATTACCCTCTTTAATTGATTGGTACATAAAGGAGAGGTAATAATCATCAAAAGAGTAACGCCCCAATAGGAATATTGATTTATCCGATGGAATAGAAGCTACAAGTTGCCCTATCGTATTGCAGTAATCTCGTCTATCGTAAGCATAGAATTCCAGCTCAGTTTTCATTTCAGAACTGAACGAATGGATATTCTTTTGTATTTGGGCTTTATTGCGTTGTATGAAGTTCGAGGATAAAGAAACCAAAGGCTCTCCAAATCTGTATGTCGTTTCAATCTTGTTTATCTCCGTTGCTCCAAAATATTCGGGGAATTGATTGAATAGAGCCATATCACTTCCCGAAAAGCGATAGATAGACTGCCAATCATCACCCACACAATACAACTTTGCAGGAGGATTACCCTCTCGCAATACTTTCAAGAAATTGTAACGGTCAACTGAAATATCTTGAAACTCATCCACTATGATATAATCATACTCAACAGGGTGTAAAGTACGACATATCTCTGTGGCTTGAATAATAGCATCGGTAAAATCAATTTGGTTACTATCGCTTAACGCATTTATGTAGCGTTCATATACAGGTTGAAATATGTTCTTGATGATAAATACACTTCGTTCATCATCTGCATTTTTGGCTTGTTTCAAGACCTCTTTAACTGATTTGCAACTTGACTTCACCAATGTAACGAAAGTGACGACAAGTCGTATAAACGCCTTTTCCTGCTTGCTACCTTTGGGTAGTACTAAATCGTATAACTCCTCATCGGTCTTTTCTTGAATTGGTACACCTGCATCATCTAATAATTTACGGAGTTTATCCCTAATATCAGAATAATGGAAATCAGCACTTGATGTCACTAATAGTTGTGTGCCAAATTTCTCGTGAGCCGCTTTCTTCCAAGTTATACCATCATTGTATTTCTGATTGGCTTCTTCGTAGGTTATACCCTTATCTTTTGCGAACCAAGCAGGAACAAGCCCGTGTTCATCAACTCCGAAATGTTCAAGATAGATGCGTTTGGTTACTCCTCCTTGCTCAAAATATATTGAGAAGTCGGGACGATATTGTGAGTGCATCTCATCTGCTAATTGATGCTCGTATGATTCTTCATATCTGAATTTCACTCCAAGCGAGGACAAAGCAAAACATATTTTTTGTTCTTGTTCACTTCTCACATATATGGCTCTACCGTCCATATCGGGGAACATCGCCTTTAGCTGCACATTCTTTTGCTCTGATAATTGCTCTCGTCTTTCATTCTTGCGTTGTTCCCAATCAGCTTCATTCGTTTGGTAATCAATAAAGTATTCCACGATACTTTTCTTGAAAGACGATTTACCTAACAATTTGTGATATATATCTACAAACAATGAATCTGTATTGTCGCAAATAGATGGTTCTGCACCTGTTGTTTTGCCGATAATATCAATGGCTAACTTATGAAATGTGTAACCTCTCAATCCATTGGTCGCCATTCTTTCGGTAAGTTCGGCAGCAGCCTTATTGGTATAACTGATAAGCAAAATCCTTTCGGGTGCTACTCCCTTGATTTCAGTGAGGTATTTT
>JAFURM010000053.1 GCA_017471925.1 Bacteroides sp. | reverse complement strand
GCTCAATCTGCGACTTCAAGAGATAATCCACCAATTGGATACACGAGTACAGGAAGACTTGCAAGCACGAGAATCAGCGATAAGCACAACACGCAAGCAAGGCTACACGTTGATATGTGTTGCCACTGCAATCATGATATTACTGTTAGCCGGATTGTATGTAATAATCCATAGAGATACCTTAAAGATAAAAATAAATAAAAAATCATAGTTTTGCGATTGTAGGTGAGCACCGATGCCCTGCTGTTTGTCGGGAAGGTTATGAAGCCATAAAGATACTCGCAAACAGCTAATAATTGAGCGGAAAAGGAAGGCTGTGGTTATGTCTGTATTTATTATGTTGCGTTTTGTTGACCTGTTTTAATCCGAATTTCTCTTTCCCTCCTAACCTCCCGGACTATAAAAGCAAGGCACGGATGAAGCGTTTTTTTACGGTAGAAACCGTATTTACGCATCGTCCGTGCCTGTTGTTTATGACCTCAATAAACTTCGTGTGGCATCAATAAGCCTTGTGGTAGAGGGCTTCAATCTCTTCGATGGATGTGGGGCGTGGGTTGCCGCCTGTGCATACATCATTGAAAGCGTCGATGGCCAGTTGGCGCAGGTCTTCCTTGCGCACGCCAATCTCGTTCAGCTTCTGGGGAATGCCGATACTCAGAGAGAGCTGCTTCACGGCTTCTACGGCAGCCTTCACACCTTCGGCCTCGCTCATGCCGGTAGTGTCCACACCCATAGCCTTGGCAATCTGCAGGTATTTGGGAGCGGCAGGCGACTCGGCATTGTATTCCATGACGTAGGGCAACAGCAGGGCGTTGGCCACGCCGTGGGGCGTGTCATAGTGGGCACCAAGGGGGTGAGCCATGGAGTGTACGATGCCCAGACCGACGTTGCTGAATCCCATGCCGGCGATATACTGGGCCTGGGCCATGGCTTCGCGGGCCACGGGGTCGCTGCCGTTGTCCACGGCGGCCTTCAGGTTGGCGGCAATCATCTCGATGGCTTTCAGTTCCATCATGTCGCTCATGACCCATGCACCCGGAGTGATGTAGCTCTCTATGGCGTGGGTCAGGGCATCCATGCCGGTTGCGGCGGTCAGACCTTTGGGCATGGAATACATCAGTTCGGGGTCCACGATGGCTACGGCCGGAATGTCGTTGGGGTCTACGCACACCATCTTCTTCTTGGCATCCTCGTCAATGATGACATAGTTGATGGTTACCTCGGCAGCCGTGCCGGCCGTCGTGGGCAGTGCAAAGGTGGGGACAGCCTTCTGGCGGGTGGGTGCAACGCCTTCCAGTGACTTCACGTCGGCAAACTCGGGATTGTTGATGACAATGCCGATGCCCTTGGCTGTGTCAATGGAGGAACCGCCTCCCAGAGCCACGATGAAGTCGGCACCCGAAGCCTTGAATGCCTCTACACCATCCTGCACATTCTTGATGGTGGGGTTGGCCTTGAACTCACTGAAGGTTTCGTAGGGGATGTTGTTCTTTTCGAACACCTCGGTAACCTTGGCGGCGATGCCGAACTTAATCAAATCCTTGTCAGTCACAAAAAGGGCTTTCTTGTAGCCACGGCGTGCAGCTTCCACTGCAATCGTTTCACGACAACCTGCACCGAAGTAGGAGGTCTCGTTCAAAATCATTCTATACATGGTATCAGTTTTTTAAGTTTGTCATTTGGGAAGATGGAAAGTGTCGCTCAGCTCTTTCATCTGGGCATCGGTCATGCCGTCAGGCTCGAAGCCCATGTTCTTGGCTGCGATGTAGATGAGGGCTGACTTGTTCAGCACGTCTACCTGGTCGAATGCGGCCATGATGTCCACGTCTACGGCAAACACGCCGTGTTTCTCCCACATCACCACGTCATAGTCATCGTCTATGCTCTTGATGGTGGCTTCGGCCAGTTCCACTCCGCTGGGCATCAGGTAGGGCACCATGCCCAGTCCGCGCGGACAGAAAGCCTTGGTTTCGGGAATCATGCTCCACAACATGCGTGTGGCCACATCCTTCTCCATGTACTTCTTGTTGTGGGTCAGTGCCACCAGTTCGATGGGGTGGGTGTGCAGGGAGGCTCTGTAGGGTGAGCCTTTGGCCAGGAGGTAGTTGTGCACGCTGAGGTGGGAGGGCAGCTCGGAGGTGGGCTTCACCGGATTGTCGGCTATGATGACATAGCTGGCACAGTCGTCCAGGATGCGGATGATGGAGCCATTCTCCATGGGCCATCGGGCCAGGTCGCGCATGCGCATGTTGGTGCCTTTGCAATAGAAATAGCATCCCTTCAGCTGGGGCAGCGTTGCGCCGATGGGGGTCACGTCGCTGATGGCCGGCATGGCCTTGATTTCCTCGTCAATATATTCGGTAATGTTCACGGTGATGTTGCCGCCATTGCGCTCGGCCCACCCCTTTTGCCAAAGGTAGCCGGCCACTTCGGCCACTTGTCCCACGGCCTTGGCCAAAGCAGGACGGTTGTCTAATATACTCATAACTGTTCTATTTTAATAATTCGGGGACAAAGGTAGAAACAATCAGAATAACAATGCCTATAATCAATATGGTAATTGTCTTCTGCGAGCATCCTTTCCACTCCTTCAGGATGATGCCCCATACGTTGGAGAAGGTAACATTCAGCGCCATCAGGATGCAGAAGGCGAGGGTCATCAGTGTGGGAGAGTCGGTGAGGAATCCCTTGCCCAGACTCAGTCCGAAGAACTGGCTGTACCACAGCAGACCGGCCAATGCGCAGAACAGGAGGTTGTTGCCCCACACCTGTCCCTTCTTGTAGTCGTCCCATGTCTTGTTCTTCTGATTCTGATAGAAACAGTAGATGGCATTGGTTACGAAACCGCCGAGAGTAATCAGCAGGGTGGCCGGCAGCGTCTTGTACATGTCCGGAGTCAGGTCGCCGAAGTTAATCTCCTTGCCGAACTCCAGACCGACGTTGAAGCAGCCGCTCATGAAGCCGGCCAGCAGGGCGATGGCCAATCCTTTGGGGAAGTTGAAATCCTTCACGGCAGCCTTCTTCTCCTCTTCGCTCAGCGAGGAGGCTTTCATGGAGCCGGCAAAACCGATGATGGCAATGCCCAACAGCGTGATGACCACACCCATGATGACGGCGAAAGTCAGTGACTCCAAGGCGTTCAGCTCGGGGAAGAAGAGGTTGAGCAGGACGGGACCCATGATGGTCCCCAGACCGGCGCACGTACCCAGGGCGATGGACTGTCCCAAAGCTACACCCAGGTAGCGCATGGAGAGGCCGAAGGTAAGGCCGCCTACTCCCCAAAGCACTCCGAAGAGCACCGTCATCCAGATGTTGAACGAGCTGCCGGAGGCAAACAATTCACAGAGGCTGTGCCCGGAGGGCACAGCCAGCAATGCTCCCAATAGCGGGAATATCAGCCAGGCGAACACACCCTGCACAATCCAATAGGACTCCCAACTCCAGGACTTGATCTTGTTGATGGGAACGTAGCAACTGGACTGGCAGAACGCGCCGACGGCGATGATGAGCAGACCAATGATGATGTCCATAATGATAAGGTCTTATCTCTTGGATGTTACTTCTGCTTCATAACGGGCGATTTCTGCGATGAAACCGTCGCCGACGGGAACGTTGTTCTTCAGGCAGAACATGTCGTAGACGGCTTGCCACGGCATGGCCTTCTGCTCTTCGATGAGGGCCAGCACCTTGTAGCCTTCACCGGCCAGTTCGTGCTTGGCGATAAGTTCCTTCGGCTCAAGCAGGGCGCGGAGCATGCACTTCTGTGCCGAGCGTGAACCGATGACGTAGGCACCGATACGATTGATAGAACCGTCAAAGAAGTCCAGACCGTAGTGTACACGGTCAAGTGCACCAGCACGTACGATTTCAAAGAACAACTCCTGCGTGGGGTCGTCCATGATGGTCACGTGGTCGGAGTCCCAGCGTACGGGACGTGAAACGTGCAGCATCAGTTCCTTCAGGAAGGGCAATACGGCAGAGACCTTGTCGGCCGGTGATTCCGTGGGGTGATAGTGGCCGGTGTCGATGGTCAGAATCTTGTTGTTCTGTGCGGCATAGGCCGTGTAGAAATCGTGGGAACCAACCGTGAAACTCTCCAGACCGATACCGAATACCTTACCTTCGATACAGTCCTTCATCATGGGCTGTTCCTTTTCAAAAATTTCATCGAGTGACTGCTTCAGCAGGTTGCGATAGAGGGCATGGTTCACGCTGACGTCTTTGCAGCCGTCGTGTACCCAGAGGTTCATGATACAAGGATCGTTCTGTGCCTCACCCATGGCGTTGGCAATTTCGCGGCAACGCTTGGTGTGCTCAATCCAGAAGTTGCGGATGCCGTCATCGGGGTTGGCCAGTGAGAGGTTGCCGGACTTCGGGTGAGAGAATGAGGAGGAGTTGAAGTCGAGGAGTGTGTTGTGCTCCTTGGCCCAGTCAATCCAGGACTGGAAGTGTTCCACTGTCACTTCGTCACGGTCTACAACCTTTCCCTTGAAGTCTCCATAGATTTCGTGAAGGTTCAGGCGGTGGTTGCCCGGAATGAGCGATTTGGCCTTGAGGATATCCTGACGCAGTTCGTCAATGTTGCGTGCAGCACCGGGGAAGTCACCGGTAGACTGGATGCCGCCCGACATGGCACCGGCCTGTACTTCGAATCCCTTTACGTCATCGGCCTGCCAGCAGTGCATGCTCAGATGGAAATCCTGCAGCTGTTCCAATACTTTGTCTGTGTCCACGCCAAGAGCGGCATAGCGTTCCTTGGCAATTTCATACGCTTTCTGAATCAATTCTTCTTTCATGATATTCCAGTTTTTTTATAGTTATTGATAAGATTTATTCTGTAATCTCCTTGAAACGTGCATAGGCAGCCTCCCATTCCGGAGTGTTGTTGGGAACAAACTGCTTCAGGGGAATGCTTTGGTTGACGAGCTGGCGCATGGAGGCTACGTCTTTTGCCTTTCCTGCCGACAGGGCCTGCATCATGATGTTGCCTATGGCTGTGGCTTCCGACGGACCGGCGACTACCGGCAGGCCGATAGCGTTGGAAGTCCATTGGTTGAGCAGGTCGTTGCGGCTTCCTCCACCGATGACGTGCAACATCTCTACCGGACGCGGAGAAAGCTGGCGCAAGGCGTCCAACACCTGGCGATAGCGCAGGGAGAGACTTTCGAAAATGCAACGAACCACTTCGCCGCGGCTTTCGGGGACGGGCTGTTGTGTGTTGCGGCAGTAGGTTTTGATAGCCTGCTCCATGTCTGCCGGATTGGCAAACAGGGCATCATCCGGATTGATGAGGCTGCGGAAGGGAGTGCAGGCATTGGCTTCGGCAATCAGTTCGGGGTAGGAGGTTTCTCCCCATGCGGCACGGCAACGCTCCAACAGCCACATGCCACAGATGTTCTTCAACAGACGGATGGTTCCGGCTACACCGCCCTCGTTCGTGAAGTTCAGCGCCTCGGTCTCTGGAGTGATTACCGGCGCTTCGGTCTCCACACCCATCAGTGACCAGGTGCCGCTGCTCAGGTAAGCGAAGTCGCTGTTCATGGCCGGTACGGCTGCTACGGCCGATGCCGTGTCGTGTCCGGCTACGGCAATGACCGGTATGGCTCCCAATCCCGTCATGCGTTGTACCTCGACAGTCAGCGTGCCCACCTTCTCGCCCGGGTCGACAAAGCGTCCGAAGTTCTCCTCGGTGAGCCCCACCGCTTTCAACAATTCAGGCTCCAGGCGGCGGGTCATGGCGTTCACCATCTGAGCCGTGCTGGCAATGGTGTATTCCGTTACCATCTCGCCGGTCAGCAGGTAGCTCAAGGCGTCGGGCATGAAGAGTATCTTGTCGGCTGCGGCCAGTGCGCTGTCGCCCTTGCGGCGCAGGGTGTCAAGTTGAAACAGCGAGTTGAAGTTCAGCACCTGGGTTCCGGTCCATGCATAAACCTGGTTGCGGGGTACCCGTGCAAAGAATGCTTCGGGGGCACCGTCGGTATGCGGGTCGCGGTAGGAGTAGGGCTGGCGCAGCAGCGCACCGTCCTTGCCCACACAGACGAAATCCACTCCCCAGGTGTCAATGCCGATGGAGGTAATCTCCACTCCCTCTTTGCGGGCGGCCAGTTTCAGACCTTCGATGATGTGGCGGTATAGTTCGTAAATGTCCCAATAGAAATGGCCTCCGGCCTCAATAATGTGATTGGGGAAGCGGTTCACCTCTTCCATTTCCAATCCGTTGGAGGTGAATCCTCCCAAGATGGTACGGCCGCTTGTTGCTCCCAAGTCGACCGCAAAAAAACACTGTTTCATGGTTGTTAGCTTTAATCATAAATTCAATTGCACAAAAATAGACGTTTTTCTCCGAACTTCATCTGTCTTTTTTGATTGAAAGAATGCTTTATTTGATTGTGAAGTGAAGGGATGAGTAAAGAAGGGTGTATAAAATGGAATATTTTACGTTCGGATTGCATATTCTTTCCAAAATAATCCCTACCTTTGCCGCCGTTTTGGAATAAATATGCAGAAAGATGAAGAAAAAGGCCAATAGATTGGATGCTATCAAGATGCTCATCTCGAGCAAGGAGATTGGCTCGCAAGAGGAATTGTTGAACGCATTGACGCAAGAAGGATTTGTGTTGACGCAGGCCACCCTGTCGCGCGACCTGAAGCAGCTCAAAGTGGCCAAGGCCGCCAACATCACCGGAAAATATGTCTATGTGCTCCCCAACAACATCATGTACAAGCGTTCCAATGAACAGAGCGCCAGCGAAATGTTGATGAACAGCGGCTTCGTCTCCCTGCAGTTCTCGGGCAACATCGCCGTTATCCGTACCCGTCCCGGGTATGCCAGCAGCATGGCTTATGACATTGACAACCGCGAATGCAGCGGCATCCTGGGCACCATTGCCGGAGACGATACCATCATGTTGGTGGTGCGCGAAGGGGTGAGCCACAAAGAAGTAAGTACTTTCCTTTCACAGATTATACCGAATATAAAATAGGAGTTTATAAAAGAAATGAATGCTAAACAGATTGACGTGATGGTGGCTGATGCCTCTCACGAAGTTTATGTAGACAAGATTCTGGACACCATACGGGAAGCCGCCAAGGTGCGCGGAACCGGAATTGCCGAGCGTACCCATGAGTATGTGGCTACCAAGATGAAGGAGGGCAAGGCCATCATCGCCCTTTGCGGGGATGAGTTCGCCGGCTTCACCTATATAGAGAGCTGGGGCAATAAGCAGTATGTGGCCACTTCGGGTCTCATCGTGCATCCCGATTATCGGGGATTGGGCTTGGCCAAGCGCATCAAGGCCGCTTCGTTCCAATTGGCCCGCTTGCGTTGGCCGTGGGCCAAGATATTCTCTCTGACCAGTGGCGCAGCCGTGATGAAGATGAACACCGAGCTGGGTTATGTGCCTGTCACCTTCAATGAACTGACCGATGACGAAGCCTTCTGGCGCGGCTGTGAGGGATGCATCAACCACGATATTCTTGTGGCCAAGAACCGTAAGTTCTGTATCTGTACGGCCATGTTGTACGACCCCAAGGAACATGAAGAAAATCAAATCTAAAGATTGAAAGAATTATGGAAGCAAAAAAGAAAAAAGTAGTAGTGGCCTTTAGCGGTGGCCTGGACACCTCGTTCACCGTGATGTATCTGGCCAAGGAGAAAGGATATGAAGTCTATGCGGCATGTGCCAATACGGGTGGTTTCAGTGCCGAGCAGTTGAAGACCAACGAAGAGAATGCCTATAAGTTGGGTGCCGTGAAGTATGTTACCCTGGACGTGACCCGTGAGTATTACGAGAAGTCGCTGAAGTATATGGTCTATGGCAACGTGTTGCGTAATGGCACTTATCCCATCTCTGTAAGCTCTGAGCGCATCTTCCAGGCACTGGCCATTGCCCGCTATGCCAACGAGATAGGAGCCGATGCCATTGCCCACGGCTCGACCGGTGCAGGCAACGACCAGATTCGTTTCGACATGACTTTCCTCGTCATGGCACCGGGTGTGGAAATCATCACGCTGACCCGCGACATGACGCTGACCCGTCAGGAGGAGATAGACTATCTGAACAAGCATGGCTTTGCCGCAGACTTTGCCAAGCTGAAGTATTCATACAACGTAGGTTTGTGGGGCACCTCCATCTGTGGCGGTGAGATTCTTGACTCGGCACAGGGCTTGCCCGAGACGGCCTACCTGAAGCACTGCACCAAGGAAGGTAGCGAACAGTTGCGCCTCACTTTCGAGAAAGGCGAACTGAAGGCAGTGAACGACGAGCAGTTTGATGACCCCATCAAGGCCATTCAAAAGGTGGAAGAGATAGGTGCCGCTTATGGCATCGGCCGCGACATGCACGTGGGTGACACCATTATCGGTATCAAGGGGCGTGTGGGCTTTGAAGCAGCCGCTCCCATGCTGATTATCGGTGCCCACCGCTTCCTGGAGAAGTACACCCTGAGCAAGTGGCAGCAATACTGGAAAGACCAGGTGGCCAACTGGTATGGCATGTTCCTGCACGAAAGCCAATACTTAGAACCGGTGATGCGCGACATCGAGGCCATGCTGACCGAGAGCCAACGCAATGTGAACGGTACGGCCATCCTTGAACTGCGTCCCCTCAGCTTCTCTACCGTGGGCGTTGAGTCCAAGGACGACTTGGTGAAGAACAAACTGGGTGAATATGGTGAGACTCAGAAGGGCTGGACAGCCGATGATGCCAAGGGCTTTATCAAGGTGACCTCTACCGCCCTGCGTGCTTACTATGCCAACCATAAGGATGAGAAAATCTAAGCCATGGAAGAGAACAAGAAACTCATGCGTTCGCGCAGTGATAGAATGTTGGCAGGGGTGTGTGCCGGTATTGCCAATTACTTTGGACTGGACATTACATTGGTACGTGTTGCCTATGTATTGCTTTCGCTCTTTTCGGCTGCTTTCCCCGGCATATTAGTCTATATCATCCTATTAATTATCATGCCCGAAGAACCTAATAGATATTTCAGAACCAATGATTAGAGTAGGAATCATCGGCGGTGCAGGATACACCGCAGGCGAACTTATCCGCCTTCTGCTGAACCATCCGGAAGCAGAAATCGTCTTTATCAACAGTGGCAGCAATGCCGGAAACAAGATTACCGACGTACATGAAGGACTCTATGGCGAGACCGACCTCGTCTTCACCGACGAGTTGCCGTTGGAGGATATCGATGTGCTCTTTTTCTGCACGGCCCACGGCGACACGAAGAAGTTCATGGAAAGCCACAACCTGCCCGAGAGCCTGAAGATTATAGATCTCTCCATGGACTATCGTCTGAAGAGTGATGACCACGACTTCATCTACGGTCTGCCCGAGTTGAACCGTCGGGCCACCTGCAAGTCCATGCACGTGGCCAATCCCGGCTGTTTCGCCACCTGCATACAGCTTGGTCTGCTTCCCTTAGCCAAGCAACAGCTGCTGAAGGGTGACATCATGGTGAACGCCATTACCGGCAGCACCGGTGCCGGTGTGAAGCCGGGAGCTACCAGCCACTTCAGTTGGCGTAACAACAACCTCAGCATCTACAAAGCTTTCGAACATCAGCATGTGCCCGAAATCATGCAGTCGCTGAAGCAGTTGCAGCCCGACTATGAGGGACAATTGGATTTCATCCCCTATCGTGGTGACTTTCCGCGTGGCATCTTCTGTACCATCGTGGTGAAGAACGATACCCCCATAGAAGAACTTGTAGCCATGTACGAGGAGTACTATGCCAAGGATTCCTTTACCCACATAATGGAGAAGAACCTTGACCTGAAGCAGGTGGTGAATACCAACAAGTGTCTCATCCATCTGGAAAAGCATGGCGACAAGCTGCTCATCGTCTCCTGCATCGACAATCTGTTGAAGGGTGCCAGTGGTCAGGCCGTACACAACATGAACCTCCTGTTTAATCTGGAGGAGACGGTCGGCCTGAAGCTGAAGCCATCGGCCTTTTAATCATTCATTATTAATTCTTCATTTGCACAATGAAACTATTCGACGTATATCCATTGTTCGATATCAATATCGTGAAGGGCAAGGGGTGCCGCGTCTGGGACGAACAGGGCACTGAATACCTTGACCTTTATGGCGGTCATGCCGTTATCAGCATCGGCCATGCCCATCCCCACTATGTGGAGATGGTCAGCAAGCAGGTAGCCACGTTGGGCTTCTACTCCAACTCGGTCATCAACAAACTGCAGCGTCAGCTGGCCGAGCGTCTCGGAAAGGCTTGCGGATATGAAGACTATCAGTTCTTCCTCATCAACAGCGGTGCGGAAGCCAATGAGAATGCCTTGAAGCTGGCCTCTTTCTACAACGGTCGCACCCGTGTGCTCTCGGCCGAGAAAGCTTTCCATGGCCGCACCTCGCTGGCAGTGGAGGTGACCAACAACCCCAAGATCATTGCTCCCATCAATGACAACGGCCATGTGACCTATCTGCCGCTGAACGACCTGGAAGCCTGGACACGCGAAATCGCGAAAGGGGATGTCTGTGCCGTCATCGTGGAGTGCATCCAGGGTGTGGGTGGCATCCGTATGGCAACGGCCGAGTTCATGCAGGGCCTGCGCAAGGCTTGCGACGAGACGAACACAGTGCTTATCTGCGACGAAATCCAGTGTGGCTACGGCCGCAGCGGCAAGTTCTTTGCCCATCAGCATCTCGGCGTGCGTCCCGACATGATTACTGTGGCCAAGGGCATCGGTAACGGATTCCCCATGGGAGGCGTATTGATTGCCCCCAAGTTCACGCCGGTCTACGGACAGCTCGGTACGACCTTCGGCGGCAACCATCTGGCTTGCTCGGCTGCATTGGCTGTGCTTGATGTCGTGGAGCAGGAGGGGCTGACGGAGAATGCGGCCAAGGTGGGTGCCTATCTCCTGAAGGAGCTGAAACTGCTGCCCGGTATCAAGGAGGTGCGTGGCGAAGGCCTGATGATTGGCATGGAGTTCGACGCCCCCATCAAGGACATCCGTTTGAAGTTGCTGAAGGAGCAGCACGTCTTTACCGGCGTGAGCGGTACCAATGTCATTCGCCTGCTTCCGCCTCTCTGTCTCAGTATGGATGAGGCCGACGAGTTCCTGCTGCGCTTCAAGAAGGTGCTTGCATAACTTCTGTCTATCGGAATTTCATAGCATTACGATAATCAGCAAAAGAGGATGCGGCCCCGCACGGAGATTCTTTCCGGCGGGGCCGTTCGTTTTGGGGAAGGTCTCGTCTCCTTCTGCCGGGAAGATGCGTTCGTCTCCTCACGGGCTACAGGTTGCGGTAGACCCACCAGAAAAGAAAGATGAAGACGTAGATGTAGAGGGTGATGCGATGATAGACGAAACGGTTGACTCCGTTGAATATTCCCTTGTAGTTGTACCATTTGCCCAGGACGGCCAGGGCGGCATAGGGGAGAGCCAGTGTCAGGAAGGGATTGGTGTGGAAGGCCGTAAGCAGACGGCCGTTCAGCAGATGGTGGATAAAGCGTTGTACACCGCACGAAGGGCATTCGGTACCCGTCAGCATCAGCCAGGGACACTTGGGGAAGAACACACTGTCCGATGGGTTATACATATAATAAATGATTCCTATAGCCACCAGGACTATAGGAATCAAGTAAGGCATCCATTTGTTGATCATGCAGAAGCTATGGCAACGACAAATACGAACATCATGTACAATGCTACCAATACGACTGATACGATGGCACCGATGATGGAGAATTTCTTGGCATCCTGTGCTGCTTTGATGGCGGCTTCATGCTGGCCTTGTGCCCACAAGCGTTCTACAGAGGTTGATTTCAGAATCGCTACGATACCTAAAGGCAGGCAGCAAAGAACGGTACAAAGAATTGCCCATACCAAGTTGTTGTCAGGGCAGATTCCCGGTTGAGTATTGTTTTCCATAATTAGCTATGTGGCTCCGCATCCCAAAGAACCTTTTTAAAGATAGACATAGAGGCGTGGGAATGACTTGCCGCTCTCTTGATAACCGCAAAGATAGTGAATTTTGGTATATGCCATTATCTTTTGCCGCTTTTTTTATTCAAAAAGGCTCATTTTGTGATGCAGACAGGGCTACGGATGACTAAGTGTCTGTTCGTTTCGCCACAAACGTATGCTTCCTGCCTCCCTAAGAAGAGGTGCTGTTAGTCTGCTTGTCCCCTCATTGTCCGCTGCATCTGTTATTCTTCTCTCTTTCTTTACATCGGGCTTCGGACCTCTTCCTGCGTTTGACCCCGTTTGCGGGTAAAAACGTGCTTCCCCGCAGGAAAAAATATCGGGGGCAACTGGGAAAAATTTTCTCCCCAACTGGGTACTGTTTTTGCACCTCTTTTCTCTAAAGACAGAGATTATTGCGAAATGTTTACAATGTGGATGCGAAAGCAGGCTATGCCCTTCACTTAATTATGCTTTTTCATTGTCCTTTCTGTCGCAAATCCTGTTGCTTTTCGTATCTTTGCGCTCATGAACAAGATACAGTACTTTCGGGCACTCTGTGCCTTCATCCTCTGTGGAGGCCTCTTGCTGCTGGCCTCCTGTAAGGGCGGGAGAACGGCCGACGGCTGGACGGCCGACGAGCAACAGGTCATTGGTACCATGGGCGAGGATACGCTCCTCATGCGCCTATGGGTAGTGGACAACGAGAGCGACTCGCTCTTCCTGCGCAAGCCCTGCAGGCCGTTGGAGCCGGAAGAGGTGGCCTCACCCTTCTTCCGCCGGTTGAAGCAGCGCATGTTGCTGACCGTGAACGACCCCGAGAATACCGGCGTGGGCATTGCCGCCCCGCAAGTGGGCATCGGTCGCAAGCTGGTGGCCGTGCAGCGGTTGGATAAGGAGGGTGCGCCTTTCGAGTTCTACATCAACCCCACGCTGACTTATCTTTCCGACGAGACGCAAGCGGGCTGGGAGGGATGCCTCTCCATCCCCGGCCGTCGGGGACAGGTGGCGCGCAGCACGACGATAGTGCTGCAGCATCGTGACGAAGCCACCTTCGACCTGCGTACCGATACCGTCCGCGGCTTCACCGCCGTCATCTTCCAGCATGAGGTGGACCATCTGGACGGCACGTTCTATACCGACAAAGCAGATACTATCGTGAACCAATAACCCCAAGAAAGAACCGTTATGAAAATAGCAATCATAGGCGCCGGCAACATGGGAGGTGCCATTGCACGCGGACTGTGCAAAGGAACAGTGGTGAAGCCCGAAGAGATATGTGTGAGCAACCCCTCTGCCGGCAAGTTGGACGCCTTGAAGGCCGACTATCCGGCCCTGAACGTCACGACCGACAACCGTCAGGCCGCTTCGGAGGCCGACCTCGTGGTGCTGGCCGTGAAGCCGTGGCTCATCCGTGATGTCATCCGTGAGGTTGCGCCCAAGCCCCGGCAGATACTGGTGTCCGTGGCTGCAGGCATCAGCTTCGCCCAGTTGGAGGAGTATGCCGGCTGTGCAGAGATGAGCATGTTCCGCCTGATACCGAACACCGCCATCTCCTTGCTGCAGAGCACCACGCTCCTTGCCTCACACCATGCCACCAAGGAACAGGAGCAGCTGATGCTCCACATCTTCAACGAGATGGGCCTGGCCGTGCTGCTGCCCGAGGAGAAGATGGCGGCCGCCACGGCCATGACCTCCTGTGGCATCGCCTATGCCCTGAAGTATGTCCAGGCCGTGATGCAGGCCGGTGTGGAACTGGGTATCTACCCCAAGGACGGCATGAAGATGGTGGCCCAGTCCATGAAGGGCGCCGCCGAACTCATCCTGCAGAACGACACCCATCCCGCCGTGGAGATAGACAAGGTGTGTACGCCCGGCGGTCTGACCGTCAAGGGCATCAACACGCTGGAAGCGGAGGGCTTCACCAACGCCCTTATCCAGGCCGTCAAGAACAGCTGCCGCTGACATTACATTAATCATTAATATCATAGAGACCATGAACGAACAGATCAGACAGATTGCCGAGCGGTTGCGCGGATTGCGTGATGTGCTCGACCTGACGGCGGCCGATATCGCTGCCGACTGCGACATCTCCATCGAAGAGTATCAACGGGCTGAGAGTGGCGAGAGCGACATCTCCGTCAGCATGTTGCAAACCATTGCCCGACGCTACAACATGTCGCTCGACGTGCTTATGTTTGGCGAAGAACCCAAGATGAACACCTACTTCCTGACCCGCTCGGGCAAGGGCGTCAGCGTGGAGCGCACCAAGGCATACAAGTATGAATCCCTGGCCAGCGGCTTCCGCGACCGTAAGAGCGACCCCTTCATCGTGACCGTGGCTCCCAGCGAGCAACCCATGCATCTGAACAGTCACCCCGGACAGGAGTTCAACTACGTCATCGAGGGAGCCCTGCTGCTGAACATCAACGGCAAGGAACTGACCCTGCAGCCCGGAGACAGCCTCTACTTCGACTCCCAGCAGCCCCACGGCATGAAAGCCCTGAACGGAAAGCCGGTCAAGTTTCTCGCCATCATCCTGTAGGCCGGACGCAACGACCTTTCACCCTTCATTATTCATTATCCACTTAAGACAATCATGTTAGAAAGATTCGTACCCCAAACATCCTTCTCCTCGCAGGAGGAGTTCATACAGACCCTGAAAATAAACGTGCCCGACAACTTCAACTTCGGCTATGACGTGGTGGACGCTTGGGCGGCCGAGCAGCCCGACAAGAAGGCCATCCTATGGACCAATGACAAGGGGGCTTCCCATCAATACACCTATGCCGAACTGAAAGAGAAGACCGACCGCACGGCCGCCTTCTTCCAGCAGTTGGGCATAGGTCATGGCGACATGGTGATGCTCATCCTGAAGCGTCGCATCGAGTTCTGGTTTGCCACCATCGCCCTGCACAAGATTGGTGCCGTCGTGATTCCCGCCACCCATCTGCTGACCAAGAAAGACATCGTCTACCGTTGCAAGGCGGCTACCATCAAGATGATAGTCTGTGCGGGCGAGGAGGTCATCACCCGCCACATCATAGACGCTCTGCCCGACTGTCCCTCCATTGAACACTTGGTGAGCATAGGCCCTGACATGCCCGAAGGTTTCAAGGACTTCCACAAAGGTATGGACGAGGCGCCTGCCTTCGTGAAGCCCGGGCAGGTGAACGTGAACAGCGACACCTCATTGATGTACTTCACCAGCGGCACTACGGGCGAACCCAAGATGGTCGCCCACGACTACACCTACCCCTTGGGCCATATCACGACGGCCGCCTTCTGGCACAGCCTGCACGAGGACAGTCTGCACCTGACCATCGCCGACACGGGATGGGGCAAGGCTGTGTGGGGAAAGCTTTACGGCCAGATGATTGCCGGTGCCAACATCTTCGTCTATGACCATGAGAAGTTCACGCCGGCCGACATCCTGCAGAAGATTCAGGACTGCAAGATAACCTCCCTCTGCGCTCCCCCCACCATCTACCGTTTCCTCATCAAGGAAGACATTACCAAGTATGACCTCTCCTCCCTGGAGTATTGCACCACGGCCGGTGAGGCACTGAACCACTCCGTCTATGAAACCTTCAAGAAGATTACCGGCATCCGCCTGATGGAAGGCTTCGGACAGACGGAGACCACGCTGACCCTCGGCACCTTCCCCTGGATGGAGCCGAAGCCGGGCAGTATGGGCGTGCCCAATCCGCAGTATGACATCGACCTGCTGACGCCTGACGGCCGCTCGGCCGAGGATGGCGAGCAGGGACAGATTGTCATCCGCACCGACAAGGGCAAGCCGCTGGGGCTCTTCAAGGAGTATTACCGCGATGCCGTCCTGACCGAGGAGGCCTGGCACGATGACATCTACTACACCGGCGACGTGGCCTGGCGCGACGAAGACGGCTACTACTGGTTCGTGGGCCGTGCCGACGATGTCATCAAGAGCAGCGGCTATCGCATCGGCCCCTTTGAGGTGGAGAGCGCCCTGATGACGCATCCGGCCGTGGTGGAGTGTGCCATTACCGGTGTGCCCGATGAAATCCGTGGACAGGTGGTGAAGGCTACCATCGTGCTGAGCAAGGAGTATAAGCAGCGTGCGGGTGAGGAACTGGTGAAGGAGTTGCAGAACCACGTGAAGCGTGTCACTGCCCCCTATAAGTATCCGCGCGTCATCGAGTTCGTGGACGAGTTGCCCAAGACCATCAGCGGCAAAATCCGCCGTGTGGAGATTCGCAAGAACGATGCGAAATAGGCTGCACGGGCGGTCATGATAGTTTCAGAAAATGGGTGTGCCTTGGGGTGCACCCATTTCTGTTAGGGAAGGGCTGAAGTAATGATTCCGTTATCTTCTAATGGCTTTGTTTGTCACGAATAGCAGTTGGTTACTGCCCTTTCCTGTTAAATTGAGAAGAGTGTGTAATGCTGCAACTCTCCGTCTTATACGCGTGCAGTTCATCGCCCTATACACGCACGCCCCATCGCCCTATATACGCTCGCCCCATCGCCCTATACATCCGTTTCTCCTTGCGTTAATAAGCGTGGGGCGGAAGATTCCCATGACTTTGTTTGCTTCTGCACGCGTTTTGCACTATCTTTGCAGGCTGAATAATAAATGCATAAGGATGATTTCTGTAGAAGGACTCAAAGTTGAATTTAACGCTACGCCTCTCTTCGAGGATGTTTCCTACGTAATCAACAAGAAAGACCGTATTGCCCTTGTCGGAAAGAACGGAGCCGGCAAGTCCACCATGCTCAAGATACTGGCCGGGCTTCAGCAGCCTACGGCGGGCGTGGTAGCCGTGCCGCGCGAGTGCACCGTGGGCTACCTGCCCCAGGTGATGAAACTGGCCGACAGCCGCACCGTGTTGCAGGAGGCCGAGCTGGCCTTCGAGCACATCTTCGAGATGCAGGCCGACCTGGAGCGCATGAACCGGGAACTGGCCGAACGCACCGACTATGAGAGCGAGGAGTATCAGAAACTCATCGACCGCTTCACCCACGCGAACGACCGCTTCCACCTGATGGGCGGCACCAACTATCGGGCCGAACTGGAGCGCACGCTGCAGGGACTGGGCTTCAGCCGTGCAGACTTTGACCGCCCCACGAGCGAATTCTCCGGCGGATGGCGCATGCGCATCGAGCTGGCCAAGCTGCTGTTGCGCCGCCCCGACGTCCTGCTCCTGGACGAGCCCACCAACCATCTGGACATCGAGAGCATACAGTGGCTGGAGCACTTCCTGGCTACACGTGCCAATGCCGTGGTGCTCGTCAGCCACGACCGCGCCTTCCTGAACAACGTCACCACACGCACCATCGAAATATCCTGCGGCCGTATCTACGACTATAAGGTGAAATACGACGAGTTCGTCGTCCTCCGTAAGGAGCGGCGCGAGCAGCAACTGCGTGCCTACGAGAACCAGCAGAAGCAGATAGAGGACACGGAAGCCTTCATTGAACGCTTCCGCTATAAAGCCACCAAGGCCATACAGGTACAGAGCCGCGTCAAGCAGTTGGAGAAGTTGGAACGCATTGAAGTGGACGAGGAGGACAACTCCACCCTTCGCCTGAAGTTCACCTGCAGCAGCCGCAGCGGCAACTATCCCGTCATCTGCGACGAGGTGGGCAAGAGCTATGGATCCCCCTCAACTCCCCCCGAGGGGGAACTTCATGACAATGCTCTCACATCGCCATCTTCCCCCTACTGCTGTCTCCCTGTGGAACAGCTGCGGGAGCAGGAACTTCATGGCAGTGCTCTCACATCGCAATCCTCCCCCTCGGGGGGAGTTAGAGGGGGCCATGTAGTGTTCCACAACGTGAACCTCACCATCAACCGGGGCGAGAAGGTCGCCTTCGTGGGCAAGAACGGTGAGGGCAAGTCCACCCTCGTGAAGTGCATCATGGGCGAAATCAGTGACTACACCGGCCGCCTCACCCTGGGACACAACGTGCAGATAGGCTACTTCGCACAGAACCAGGCCCAGCTGTTGGACGAGAGCCAGACCGTATTCGACACCATAGACCGCGTAGCCGTGGGCGACATCCGCCTGAAGATACGCGACATCCTGGGCGCCTTCATGTTTGGCGGCGAGGCTTCCGACAAGAAGGTCAAGGTGCTCTCTGGCGGCGAACGCACCCGTCTGGCCATGATCAAACTGCTGCTGGAACCGGTGAACTTCCTCATCCTGGACGAACCCACCAACCACCTGGACATGCGCTCCAAGGACGTACTGAAGGAGGCCATCCGCGACTTTGACGGCACGGTCATCATCGTGAGCCACGACCGCGACTTCCTGGATGGCCTGGTCACCAAGGTCTATGAGTTTGGCGGCGGCCTGGTGCGCGAACACCTCTGCGGCATCTATGAGTTCCTGCAGAAGAAGCAGATAGAAAACCTGAACGACCTGCAGGCCGCTCCGGCTCTCTCCGCTTCGCCCACCCGGAAGAACGCCACCGGCAAGGCCGCCCCTCAAGAGGCTGCCGCCGCTGCCCCTACGGCCAAGCTCTCCTATGAGCAGCAGAAGGAGCAGGCCAAGCGACAGAAGAGACTGGAACGACGCGTGGCCGACTGCGAGGCCGCGATAGAACAGATAGAGTCGGCCATTGCCATCCTTGAGGCCCGCATGGCCACTCCCGAAGGCGCCGCCGACCTGTCGCTCTACGAACAGCACCAGCAGCTGAAGCAGCAGCTGGACCAGGCCGTGGAGGAGTGGGAAACAGCCAGCATCGAACTGGAGTCAAATCTCAATTAACTATATATTTATGAAGTACTATTTACCTATCGCAGCCCTCTGCTTCATGGCTGCATCATGCAACCCGGGCAAGCCCTCCGGCGAACTGACGTCGGGCATACAGCTTGCCAACCTCGATACTACGGCACTGCCGGGTACCGACTTCTACCAATATGCCTGCGGCGGATGGATGGCAAGCAATCCCCTTACAGGCGAGTATTCACGCTTCGGCTCCTTCGACAAACTGGCCGAGGACAACCGCAAGCAGATTCAGGGACTCATTGAGGAACTGGCCGCAAAGGAACACGAGCAAGGCAGTGTGGCCCAGAAGGTGGGCGACCTCTACAAGATGGCCATGGACAGCGTGAAGCTGAACAATGACGGCGTTACACCCATCAAGGCCGACCTGGCCGAGCTGGCCGCATTGAAAGAGAAGAGCCAGCTCTATCCCCTGTTGGCCAAGATGCACCGCCAGGGCATCCGCTCCTACCTGATGCTCTACGTGGGCGCCGACGAGAAGAACAGCTCCATGAATGCCGTGCAGACCTATCAGGGCGGACTCTCCATGGGCGACCGCGACTACTACGTGAAGACCGACGAGTCCACCGTGAAGATACGCACCGCCTTTGGCGTACACGTGCAGAAGATGTTCCTCCTGGCCGGATTCGATGAGGCTACGGCCAAGAAAGCCTCACAAATAGTGATGGACGTGGAGACACGCCTGGCCAAAGCCTATCGCTCGGGAACGGAACTGCGCGACCCCGTAGCCAACTACAACAAGATGACCATAGACGAGCTGAAGCAGAAGTATGCCTCCTTCGACTGGGATGCCTACCTGGGCGGACTGGGACTGAAGGACGTGAAGGAGGTCATCGTGGGACAGCCCGCCTCCCTGCAGGCCGCAGTGGAGATACTGGATACACTCCCCATCGACCAGCAGTCCATCTACCTGCAGTGGAAACTGATTGACGAAGCCTCCGCCTGGCTGGACGACGCCATGGCCGAGCAGAACTTCGACTTCTATCGTCGCACCATGACCGGCGCACAGGAGATGCGCCCCCGCTGGAAGCGTGCCGTGGGTACGGTGAGCGGCGTGCTGGGCGAAGCCATCGGACAAATGTATGTGGAGAAATACTTCCCCGCAGCCGCCAAGGAACGCATGGTGACGCTCGTGAAGAACCTGCAGACCAGCCTGAGCCAACGCATCGACAACCTGACCTGGATGAGCGACTCCACCAAGCTGAAGGCACAGGAAAAGCTGGCCACTTTCCACGTGAAGATCGGCTACCCCGACAAGTGGAAGGACTATTCCACCCTGGAAATCAAGAACGACTCCTATTGGGAGAACATCAAGCGTGCCAGCGTATGGGGCATGGACGAGATGATGGCCAAGGCCGGAAAGCCCGTAGACAAGGACGAGTGGCACATGACACCGCAGACGGTGAATGCCTACTACAACCCCACGACCAACGAAATCTGCTTCCCCGCAGGCATCCTGCAATATCCCTTCTTTGACATGAATGCCGACGATGCCTTCAACTATGGCGCCATCGGTGTAGTCATCGGACACGAGATGACCCACGGCTTCGACGACCAGGGCCGCCTCTATGACAAGGAGGGCAACATGAAGGAGTGGTGGACCGAGGAGGATGCCAAGCACTTCAAGGAGCGTGCCGACGTGATGGTGAACTTCTTCGACAGCATCCAGGTGGCTCCCGGCGTACATGCCAACGGCAAGATGACGTTGGGCGAGAACATAGCCGACCACGGTGGCCTGCAAGTGGCCTTCCAGGCGTTCAAGAACGCTACGGCCAATGCTCCCCTGCCTGTCAAGGACGGCTTCACGCCCGAACAGCGCTTCTTCCTGGCCTACTCCGGCGTATGGGCCGGCAACATCCGTCCTGAGGCAGCTCTCCAGCTGACCATCACCGATGTGCACTCACTGGGCAAGTGGCGTGTGGACGGAGCACTGCCCCACATCAACGCCTGGTATGAAGCCTTCGGCATCACCGAGAACGATCCTCTCTTTATTCCCGAAGAGGAGCGCGTCTCCATTTGGTAATACGACTCCCCCTTTCGCATCTACCTGAAAGTTTAGGCACGGACTACGCGGATGAAACGGTGCTTACCGTACATCCCGCGTTGTCCGTGCCTTGTTTTGTTTATACGTCAAGCCACACTCTGCCCGCTACACCTTATTATATATATAGGCGCAGCGTTTTATACATATAGGCGCAGCGTTAATCAGATAACGACGTAGCGTTACCTGTATAACGATGTGGCGTTGGCCATGTAACGGTGTGGCCGTTTATTCCCCCATTCGTTCCACCTTGATGCCGATGTCGCTGAGGCCGGGCAGCAGGGAGTCGGGCAAGAGATGGTGCAGGTGCAGGCGGAAGTGCTTGCAGCGGATGGTCGTGTCCTGTGGTGAGGGGAGGGAGGGGAGCGAAGCGATGCGGATGGGGCCTACAGGGAAAGAGTTCTGATACAGCCCGCTCAGGCCATCGCCTGTCCATCGGCCGGTGGGAGTGGCCAGAAGCAGATTCAGGGAGTCCTGTGAAGGATGACGGTCCGGTGCATCTTCGTGGCAGAGCAGGAGACGCAGGTTGCGGTAGGGATAGTTGCCCCGATGGCGCACCTCCACGGAGAGACGGTAGGTGGCGAGAGAGTCGGGCAGGGGAATGTCGAAGGGCAGCGTGTCCTGTCGGTGCCATCCCTCCATAGGCAGGGTGTGGTAGGCGTGATAGACAGTCTGCCTTTCCCCGCAAGCCATGAGCAGGCTTGCGAGGAGCGGCAGCATGAAGAGTCGGATACCTTTGGCGGTCATGGGCAGGGAGATTATTGCTCTTGGCCGTTGTTGGATGCGGGTTTCTCGGGTTGTCCCTGCGGTTTGGGCTGTGGGGCGTTGGCCGGACGGTTGTCACCCTCCTGCTGTTGGGGCTTGTTGCCACGGTTGGGCTTGTTGCCACGATTGGGCTTGCGGTTGTTGCCGCCTTCGCCGTTGGCCTGCGGTGGGTTGCCTCCACCTTGTGGCTTGGCCTGCTGCTCAGCCTGCGGATGTCCGCCTTGTTGCCCCTTGGCCTGTTGCGGATTGTTGGCATTGCCGTTGCCGCCTTTCTTCTTTTTCTTCTTCTTGCCTCCTTCACCGCCGGGCTGGTTGTTGGGTTGGCCTTTGGCCTGTTCGCCTTGTTGCTCGCCCTGTTGGCTCTTGGCCTGCTGGTTGTTGGCATTGCCGTTACCACCCTTCTTTTTCTTCTTGCGGTTGCGGTCGAATCGTGTCAGGCTCTCCTGCTCCACGAGGTCCACGGGCTTCTCCTGTGCCGGCTGGCTGCCGTCTTCCTGCAGCGTCTCGGGCTTCAGTCCGCGCTTGTTCATGCCGATGACCTCGAAAGCCCTGCGGCTGCTGATGGTGACGAGGTTGGCCGGTATGCTCTTGTCGGTGGAGTAGGTGACAAGGTTGGTCAGGATGTCCGCCTTAAAGTAGTAGTAGGTGTTGTCCTGCGTAATCAGTTCTATCTCCTTGGAGGGGAGCCGCTTCATGGCCTCTACATAGCAGTCCACCTCATAGTTGAGGCAGCACTTCAGTTTGGCACACTGTCCGGCCAGCTTCTGCGGGTTGAGGGAGATGTCCTGATAGCGTGCGGCACTGGTGGAGACGGAGACGAAGTTGGTCATCCAGGTGGCGCAGCACAACTCGCGTCCGCAGGGGCCTATGCCTCCTATGCGTCCGGCTTCCTGTCGGGCGCCTATCTGCTTCATCTCTATGCGCACGTGGAAGGCTTCGGCCAATACCTTGATGAGTTGGCGGAAGTCCACGCGCTCGTCGGCGATGTAGTAGAAGATGGCCTTGTTGCCGTCACCTTGATACTCCACGTCGCCTATCTTCATGTCCAGCTTCAGGTCGAGCGCTATCTGGCGGGAGCGTATCATGGTGGCGTGCTCGCGTGCCTTGGCTTCGTGATACTTGTCCATGTCCACCTGCTTGGCCTTGCGATAGACGCGCTTGATGTCGGCTTCGCTCTTGATGTTCACCTTCTTCATCTGCAGGGGCACCAGTCGTCCCGTGAGCGTCACCACGCCGATGTCGTGTCCCGGTGAGGCTTCCACGGCCACGATGTCGCCCTTCTCTAAAGGCAGCTGGTTGCTGTTGCGGTAGTAGCCTTTGCGGGTATTCTTGAACTGCACCTCCACGTACTCCGACTCCTGGGCATTGCCCGGTACGTCGGCCAGCCAGTCGTAGGTGTTCAGCTGCTTGTCTTGCCGTCCGCAGCTCTTGCAGCACAGCCGCCCGCTTCCATTATGTAGTTTGAATTCCATATATGTTCTATCTTTAATGATTAATGTTCTATCTTTAATGCCCGACTATCAACAATTAACTGTCAACTATCAACTATCAATTATCAACTGTCAACTGTTAACTCTCAACTCTTCAGCAGTACAATCATCTTCAGCGAGAAGTCGAAGAAGACCATTCGGGCGTTGACGTTCTGCTCGATGTGTCCTTGTGCCTCGCTCAGTTCGTGCATGATGCCCATGACGTTGCGCTCGTTCACGAAGGGGGAGAAGCGTGCCGAGAAGTTCTGCTCCTCCTGTGTCATGTAGTTCAGTTCCGGCCGGTGCAGGTTCAGGATGAAGTTTTCGCGTATCATGCGCTGGCAGTAACCCAGGAAGTTCTTCTGTCTTTCGCGTCCCAGGGCGGCCACCTCTTCGCTCCATTGCTTCATTTCGCGTATCTTGCGCTGGTAGGAGAGACGCATCAGTCTGACGAAGAGGTCGAAGAACAGCTTGCTCTCCTCGTTCAGGTGTATGGTCTCCAGTGCCTTGATGAAGTTGCCGTTGGCCAGATGGGCGATGCTCAGGCTGTCGCTCTGTTGCAGGCCATACTTCTGTTGCAGTGCCTGTGCGATGGCTTCGTCCTCGATGCGTGGCAGGTTGAAGCGTTGCGTACGGCTCTGTATGGTGGTCAATATGCGCTCGGGCTCTTCGCTCACCAGGAGGAAGACGGTGCGCTCGGGCGGTTCTTCCAGCAACTTCAGCAGTTTGTTGGCGCACACCTCATGCAACTTCTCGGGCATCCAGATGAGGGTAATCTTGTAGCCTCCCTCGCTGGCCTTCAGCGAAAGCTTGCGGCTTATCTCGTCGCTCTCTTTGGCATAGATGATGGCCTGTCCGTTCTCGGCCTCCATCTCGGCCAGCCAATGGTTCAGACCGAAGTAGGCAGAGTTGAGCAACATGCGCCGCCACTCGGGCAGGTAGTCGCCACACACCTCCTTCTTCGCCTTGCTGCTCTTCACCATGGGATAGACGAAGTGTACGTCGGGGTGTACCAGTTTCTCCCATTTGGCACATGCGGGGCAGTGGCCGCAGGCATCGGTGGCCGTGCGGTTGGGGCAGCTCAGGTAGCGGGCATAGGCCAAGGCCAGTGGCATCTTGCCGCTTCCCGCCGGGCCGCAGAAGAGCAGGGCATGGGGCACACGTCCTTCCGCTACCTCCTGCCGCAGGCGTTGCTTGGCAGGTTCCTGGCCGATTATGTCGTCGAAGCTGAACATCAGTACACGTTTTGAGCTACTTCCTTAATGCTGTCCACGGCTCCCATAGAGTAGAAGTGGAGACTGGGCACGCCGTGGGCGATGAGTTCGCGACACTGGGCTATGCACCATTCCACGCCTACGCGGCGCACTTCCTCGTCGTTGCTGCACTTCATCACCTCGCGGGTCAGCTCTTCGGGCAGGTCCACCTTGAAGGTCTTGGGGATGATGTTCAGTTGTCCCATGCGTTTCAGGGGCTTGATGCCGGGGATGATGGGCACGTTGATGCCGGCCTGCCGCGCACGCTCCACAAAGCTGAAGTATTTCCGGTTGTCATAGAAGAGCTGGGTCACGGCATATTCTGCGCCGGCCTCCACCTTGCGCTTCAGCCAATGGAGGTCACTTTCCAGGTTGGGAGCCTCTTCGTGCTTCTCGGGATAGCAGGCCACGCCGTAGGAGAAGGGTGTCTTGGTGACCTTCATCTCCGAACCGTCTTCGAAGATGCCCTGATTGAAGCGATTGATTTGCTCCACCAGTTCTATGGCATGCGTGTGTCCGTCGGGCTCGGGGGTGAACACCTGCTCGTGGCGGGCCTTGTCGCCGCGCAGCAACAGCAGGTCGGTGATGCCCAGGAACTGCAGGTCCAGCAGTTCATACTCAATGTCTTCGCGGCTGAATCCGCTGCACAGCACGTGGGGTACCACAGTGATGCCATACTTGCTGTGCAGGGCGGCGGCCACGGCCACCGTGCCCGGACGGCGGCGCAGGCGGTTGCGCTGGTACAGGCCGTTGCCCAGGTCCTTGTAGACGTATTCGCTGCGATGGGTCGTGATGTTGATGTACTTCGGGTCGAACTCCAGCAGCTGTTCTATGTCGGCACACACCTTCTCTATGCCGGTCCCTTTCAGCGGCGGCAGTATCTCAAAGGAGAAGGCGGTCTTCTCGGAATTGCTGTTTATCAGGTCAATAACTTTCATTATATGCGTTGTTTAGTCGGTGCATTTCTGCATATTGGGACAAAAATACGAAAAAGAAATGAAACTTTGTGTAGTTGGCGGTTGAAAGTTGATATTTGTTAGTCGAAGCGTGCTGCTAAGCGGCCGTTGTCAAGGGTTGGCAACGGGCTTGGCCACGTATACCTTGTGCGACCACTTGCCCGTGCTTCCTATGCCGCTGCCCTCTTCTTGGGCCAGGCGGACCAGTTCGCGGGCGGCGGTGACGTGCAGCAGTCCTGTCAGGCGGCTATAGTCGGCCACGGTCATGTAGCTGTGCGCCGTCAGGTATTCCTGTGCCAGTTTCAGGCGTTCCTCGGGGGTGTACTTCTGTTGCGAACGGCGGAATTTGTGCTTGCTGCGCTCCAGGGTGCAGCGTCGTGCCGTGTTGCGTATGAACTCCTTGTCGGCCTTGAAGTTGATGTCTTTCAGGCAGATGCTCATGGCATTGCGTTTGCTCTCCCCCTCTTCGCCTGTCTCCCGCTCCTTGCCCTTGCGCAGCCCTAAGGCGGGCGTGAAAATGCCTATGCCCTCTATCTTCACCGAACGCCCCATGGCCATTTCGGCGGCGATGCTGTCGCTCAATGCCCTGACCAGCCCCACGATGTCGCCTTTCGTGAACGACGAGGCATAGCTGATGCGCTCGGCCAGTTCTTCCAACTCCGTCTGTCCCCACAGTCTCATGCGGGGAAACAATACCCGCTTCCCCTCCTCGTTGGGGAGCGTCATCTCTTGCATGTCATATTCTGCCATATCTTCTCTGTTTTTCAAGTGTTTCCTGTTCTTCTTTGCAGCCCTTCCTTCTCCTGCGCCGGCTCCTCCGCCCCTCTTTGTCTGCCCCTCCGTCCGTACACGCAAAAAAGTCCTTTCGCCTTCGTTATAATCCTCTGCCGGCTTCGTGCCGAGGGCCTTTTCCCCGTGTGTCCGTTTATGAATCACGGCCTGATTCTTATGAATCGCGGTTTGATTCTTATGAATCCCGACGTGAGTCTTAAGAATCACGCCCTGATTCATAGCTTGCTCTTTGCAAAGATAATCATCCTTCCTCATTCCTCCCAACTTTATCTCCTGCTTTGCGTAAACTTTTTGCGCGCATGGCGGGAGGAGGAAGCACGCTTTGCATCACTTCGCTGCAAATAGTTTGTGTAAGCGGGAAAAAAGCCTTACCTTTGCCCGACACATCATACAAAAGAAGATTATGCCACTGAATCTACCCGATAAACTGCCGGCCATCGAACTGCTGAAGGAGGAGAACATCTTCGTGATATCGCATTCGCGTGCACGCAGACAGGACATACGCCCCCTGCGCATCGTCATCCTGAACCTGATGCCCCTGAAGATTACCACGGAGACCGACCTCGTGCGCCTGCTCTCCAACACTCCCCTGCAGGTGGAGATACAGTTCATGAAAATAAAGAGCCACACCTCCAAGAACACCCCTGTGGAGCACATGAAGACGTTCTACACCGACTTCGACCAACTGCGCCACGAGAAGTTCGACGGCATGATAGTCACCGGTGCACCCGTGGAGCACATGGACTTTGAAGAGGTGAACTATTGGGGCGAAATCATGGAAATCTTCGATTGGTCGCGCACGCACGTCACCTCCACCCTCTACATCTGCTGGGCGGCACAGGCCGGACTCTACCACCACTATGGCGTGCCCAAGTATCACCTGGAGGAGAAGATGTTCGGCATCTTCGAACACCGTCCCCTGCACCCCCTGCACCCCATCTTCCGAGGCTTCGACGATGCCTTCTGCGTGCCCCACAGCCGTCACACCGAGGTGCGCAAGGAGGACATCCTGCGTGTGCCCGAACTGACCCTGCTCAGCGAGTCGGCCGAGGCCGGCGTGCACCTGGTCATGGCCCGCGGAGGACGCGAATTCTTCGTCACCGGACACTCTGAATACTCCCCTCTGACGCTGGATGCCGAGTATCGCCGCGACCTGGCCAAGGGACTCCCCATCGGCATGCCGCGCAACTACTACGTGGACAACGACCCCGCCAAGGGCGTGAAGGTGAGCTGGCGTGCCCATGCCAACCTGCTCTTCTCCAACTGGCTGAACTACTTCGTTTATCAGGAAACTCCCTACAACATAGAGGAGATAGCATAGAGGCGACATGAAAAAGGCAAGACCGATAGAACTGCTGGCACCGGCACGCAACCTGGAGTGTGGCATCGAAGCCGTGAACCACGGAGCGGATGCCGTCTACATCGGTGCACCCAAGTTTGGCGCACGCGCCGCTGCCGGAAACTCCCTGCAGGACATTGCCGCCCTGGTGCAGTATGCCCACTGCTATAACGTGCGCGTCTATGTGGCCCTGAACACCATCCTGCGCGACGACGAACTGGCAGAGACCGAACACCTCATCCATCAGCTCTATCGTATCGGTGTGGATGCCCTCATCGTGCAGGACATGGGCATCACCCGCCTCTCCCTGCCGCCCATCCCCCTCCATGCCAGCACACAGGCAGACAACCGCACACCACAGAAAGTGACCTTCCTGGCCAAGGCCGGATTCAGGCAGGTGGTGCTGGCCCGTGAACTCACCCTGCAGGAGATAGCCGACATACACCAGGCCACCCCCGACACCCGCCTGGAGGTCTTCGTACACGGTGCCCTCTGCGTCAGCTACAGCGGACAGTGCTACGTCAGCGAAGCCTGCTTCGGACGCAGTGCCAACCGGGGCGAGTGTGCCCAGTTCTGCCGCCTGGCCTTCAACATGACCGATGCCGACGGACGGGTGATGGCTGCCGGCAAACACTTGCTCTCCCTGCGCGACCTGAACCGCAGCGACAGCCTGGAGCAACTGCTGGATGCCGGAGCCGCCTCGCTGAAGATAGAGGGACGGCTGAAGGAGACCTCCTACGTGAAGAACGTCACAGCCTACTATCGCCAACGCCTGGACGCCATCCTGCGCCGCCGGCCGGAGTATGTACGCGCTTCCTCGGGCAGCTGCCGCTACACCTTCACCCCACAGCCCGAGAAGAGTTTCAGCCGAGGCTTTACGCCCTACTTCCTGCACGGACGAACGCCCGACATCGCCTCGCCCGACAGCCCCAAGTCGCTGGGCGAGTTCATGGGCACCCTGAAGGAACATCGGGGCAGCTACATCACCGTGGCCGGCCTGAAGTCCTTCCATAACGGCGACGGACTCTGCTTCATGGACGAGCAGGGAAAGCTGCAGGGCTTCCGCGTCAACCGTGTGGAAGGCAACCGCCTCTATGCCGCAGGCCCCATGCCCCGCATACGGCAACGCACACCGCTCTACCGCAACCATGACCAGGAGTTCGAACGCCTGCTCTCGCGCCCCTCGGCCGAGCGCCGCATCGCCCTGTCGTGGCACCTGGCCGAAACGCCCCGTGGCTTTGCCCTCACCGCAACCGATGAAGACGACAACCGCGTGACCCTTGCTTTCGACTGCGAGAAACAGACGGCCCGCACACCGCAGAACGACCATGTCGTCTCACAACTCAGCAAATTGGGCAATACCCCCTTTGAAGTGACCACCGTCTCTTCTCCCCTCAACGGCCGTCGTCAGCCGGCTGTGGAGATAGCCTTTGCCACCCCCCGCTTCCTGCCGGCCTCACAGCTGGCCGACTGGCGGCGCAAGGTCATCGAACGCCTGCTCTCGGCCCGTCGCATGACCCATCGCCGTGAACTCTCTTCGTGGCCCGCCACCACCCATCCCTATCCGCAAGAAGAACTTACCTATCTGGGCAACGTGATGAACAGCCATGCCGAGGAGTTCTACCGCCTGCATGGCGTGAAACGCCTGGCTCCCGCCTACGAAGCCCGCCACGTGGAGGGAGTGCCCCTGATGTTCTGCAAGCACTGCCTGCGCTACAGCATGGGCTGGTGCCCGCGTCAGGGTCGCGAAGCATCGCCCTATCGCGAGCCCTACGTGCTGCAAACCTCCGACGGACGACGTTTCCGCCTGGAGTTCGACTGCAGGAATTGTCAGATGAAACTATACAAGGAGGAACCATGAGCAGACAACTCTTCCGACGACAGTGGACGAAGGCCGGTCCGCTTCTCGGGCCGTTGCCCGGCGGATGGCTCCCCTGCCTCGTCCTCCTCGTGGCACTACTCTCCTCGTGTCGCTATCCCGCGCCGTCTCTCGATGCCGAAGGGCTTACTGCCGAGGCCCGCGACTCCCTGCGCTACCTCCATGAACGCCACTACACCTGGGACACTAACCTGGAAGTGGCGGCCGATTCCGTAACCTTGGCCTGCCTGCCGGTGAAGGACTCCTATTATCGCCTGCGTAGAGGCGACCGTCTGGTCGTGGCTGAGTTTGCCGTGCATCCTGCCGATAGTGTAGACTCCGTGTGGGTGAAACTGGCCCACTCCCAGGAGGTGCAGGGATGGATGAGGGAGTGTGACCTGAAGCGTGACCTGGTGCCTTCCGACAGCATCTCCCAGGCCATCCACCTCTTCAGCAATGTCCACGTGGGTTGCTCGCTGGCGGTTTTCGCCCTGTGTGTGTTGCTGTGGCTGGTGCGTGCAGCCTTCAGAAAACAGTTCCGCCTGGTCTACTTCAGGGACATAGACAGTGCCTACCCCCTGCTGCTCTGTCTGCTGATGGCTTCCAGTGCCACACTCTACGAGACGATGCAGCTCTTCCACCCCGATATGTGGGAGCACTTCTACTACAATCCTACGCTCTCGCCCTTCGAAGCACCTTGTCTCCTGTCGCTCTTCCTGCTCTCGCTCTGGGCCTTTGTCATTGTGCTGCTGGCAGCCGTGGACGACTGCTTTCACCAGCTTTCGCCCGTGGCCGCCGTCTCCTACCTGCTGGGACTGGCTTCGGCCTGCATCTTCTGCTACTTCTTCTTTGTGATGACCACTGCCCTCTACGTGGGCTATCTCTTTCTGCTACTCCTGACCTGGCTCTTCCTGAGGCGGGCAGTCCGCTCCTTCGCCAAACCCCTGTACCGTTGCGGCCGTTGTGGCCACAGGCTCAGGGAGAAGGGAACCTGTCCACGCTGCGGAGCCGTGAACGAAACCTACTGACACAGATGACTGCAACGATGAAAATGAAACAACTGTGGCGGAAGGCGGCCTGTTGGACAGCCGCCCTGCTCTGCTCGGGGCCGATGAGCTCCGGTGCTCCCTCTTTCCCCTCTTCCTGCGTCTCCACCGCCTCCTCTCTGCGGCCGGCCTGCGATGCCTGCCTTGCCGATACCACCATCTATCGGCAATCCCGGCGGACACAACGGCTATGGGGCGGCTATGCCTATCCCGGCAATCTCTCCACGGCCTACGAATATCCCGACTCCATCGCCCTCACCGTGCCCGAGGTGCACACCCGGAGTGCACGGAGGCTGGCCGAATACCTGAGTACCCGTCTGGAGACCGAAGAGGACCTGGTGAGAGGCATCTACATCTGGATTGCACGCAACATCGAATATAGCGTCTATGCAGACTTCCAGTCGCGCAACGTCATCTATAACGAAAAGGAGGACGTGCAGCAGACACTGGACGAGCGGAATGGGGTGTGCCGGCAGTATGCCCTGCTCTTCCGCGACCTGTGCAGCCGTGTGGGCATTGCCTGCCAGACCATCCAGGGCTACAACCGCAACGGGGAAATGCTCCTGCCCACACCCCACGAATGGTGCATGGCCATGGTGGACGGACAATGGTATCTGTTCGACCCCACCTGGGGAGCTGGGACGATGGAAGACTATACCTTTACTCCCCTGCTGAACGACCGCTACTTCATGCTCTCCTCGGCCGAGCTGCTGGCCACCCACATGCCTTTCGACCCCATGTGGCAGATGTGCGAACCGCCCCTCACCTATGAACAGTTCGATGCCGGCGCTTCGTATGCCGGACACCGCTTCCTCTCCACTGCGGAGTGGGAGAAGAAACTGGCAGCCTATCTGGCTCAGGACTCCCTGGCCCGGCTGGAGGGCGTAGTGGAGCGCATGAAGCACAATCCGGGCATGAACAAACTGGTGGAGAACGAATACCTGCTGCTCTATTCCCAAATCAGTACGCTGAAACGCAAGCAGGTGGTGGACCGTTTCAATGAAGCCCAGGACTTATGGGAGGAGGCGGTGGACCTGGTGAACAGCTTCATCCGCTATCGCAAGAACGGCTTCAAGCCGGTGCGCAGCCGGGCCGAGACGCTCGCCATACTCTCATCGGCCGCCACCCGGAACAACCGTGCTGCAGCCCTTGTCGATGCCATTCAGGATGCGCCCGATGACTGTATAGAGAAAATCGGGCGTCTGAAGCAGCGCATTGACGAACTGGCTGTACGCATTGAAGAAGAGAAGAAGACGCTGAAAACAGAAGAAGGCAGCTGACGAGTCAACAAGTCTGGCTGTCAATTAGAACCTCCACTTTACCTCTATGCCCGCATGTACAGGGCGTCCCTGCTGTACGAAGCCGTTGTTCATGCTGGTGAAGTAGAAGGAGGCATACGTGCGGTCCAGGGCGTTGCGCACCCATAAACTCAGTTCTCTATTGCCATTTTGCAGACTGATGCGCCCGTTCAGGGTGGCATAGAAGCCTTGGCTGACGCTGTTGTCTTCCGTCCAGTAGATGCGTCCCGCTCCGTTGTAGTTGGCACTGAGTACGATGTTCGCCGGCTGGCTTCCCCATTTCAGGTGGAAGGTATAGCTTCCGCCTACATTCAGCGTGTGCTTGGGCACGAAGGGCACGTAGTTGCCGTTGTAGTTCACGTATGGATCGGCAGCAGATAGGGGGTCGCCCAGTTCATAATGGCGGAAGGTGGCCCGGGTGTAACCGTAGGCGGCGTTCAGCTGCAGGGCATCGGTCACGGCGGCTGTCAGGGCCACCTCTGCACCCAGGCTGCGGCTCTTGCCTGCGTTCACCGTTTCACGTCCCAGTCCGGAAGTGACGAAGCGGGAAATCTGCTGGTCCTTGGTCTCCATCCAGAAGAGGGCGGCATCCACCTGCAATCGGTGGTCAAGAAGATTCAAGTGGGTTCCAGCTTCGTAGCTCCATGTCTGTTCGGGCTTGTACTCCACGGCACTGCGGGCATCGGGGTTTTCTCCACCGGCGGGGATGTTCGCGTCCACCAGACTCTTGTAGGCATCGGGCACGTTCTTCATGATTTCCTCCTTGGCCTGGTTCATCATGTCGTTGCGCAGGCTGGACTGCAACAGTTCCGAGAATCCCTGGATGTTGTATCCCCCCGAGCGATAGCCTTTGCTGACAGAGGCATAGAGGTTGCCGCGTCCACCTTGCAGGTCATACTGCACGGCTACCTTGGGCAGCAGTTGCAGGTAGTCCTTGCTGAGTTTGCCCACATAGTGCGACTTCACGGTCAGTGCGGTGACGGGCATCATCTCTATCTCGCGCATCACCTCTCCGTTTCTGCTCATCTCTCCCTTGATGCCTACGCTATAGTCCAGCGCAGTGCCCGAGTTGTAGTCCAGTTTCATCTTCTCATAGTCCAGTCTCAGGCCGATGGTGGCCGACACTCCTTCCAACCCGAAGAGGTTGCGCAGGGTGGACTGATGGAACAGGGCTACATTCAACAACGGTGTGTCGAAGCGTCCGTTGATGGGCATTTCGCTGCTGCTCAGGGTGAGCGTGGGCAGCACGTCCATCTGCATTCCGCCCTGCATGGGGATCTCTATCCGTGAAGGGATGACGCTGCCCAACATTCCTCCCAGCATCTTCATGCCCTCCTTGCGGAAGGTGACGGGGGCGTCGGTGTCCAGCCATTGGTAGAAGCCGAAAGCACCGGTGGTCCACTGCCAGCGGTTGCCGGGACGACTCTTCAGGACAATCTCTTCGCTCAGGGTGTGTATGCCCTGTGCCTGTTCCAGCGTGTAGATGTCGGCGGTGGTGAAGTCCTGGTCCAGAAACATGCGGTCCTTCAGCCATTGGTAGCCGGTGACGGCACTCAGGGTGAAGTGGCGTGTCTGATGCTCGATGTTCAGTCCGGCATTCAGCAGGTTGCGGCGGTAGCTGCTTTCGCGGTTGTAGGCCGGTTGGGCCACCTCGCCGCTTTCTGCGTTGCGCAGGCCATAGGGGTAGCCTCCCTGGTCGCTGTATTCATAGCTCACGTTCAGGTCCAGCTTCCAGTTCTCGCCGGGAAGCCAGATGCCCCTCAGGCGTCCGCCGACATCCTCCCCCCGGTCTATCTTCTTCTTGTCCAGGGCTGCGTTGCGGAAGAAACCGCCCTCGTGCTCATAGAACATACCGGCAGAGAAGGCGAAACGGTCGCTCAGACGGTGATAGTGGGTCACGGCAGCGTTGCAGCTACTGTCGCTAACCACACCGAGCTGCAGGTCAGTGCCTTGGTAGGAGAAGGGCGACTTGGTGTGCACCTTGATGAGTCCTCCCATGGCGTTTCGTCCATAGAGGGTGGCCTGTGGGCCGCGCAGCACGTCAATGCGTTCTACGTCGGCATAGTTGAAGTCAAAGGCCGACTTATCGATATAGGGAATGTTGTCCACGTAGAGACCCACGGAGGGAGTATTGATGCGTGAGCCTATGCCTCGGATGTAGACGGCGGACGTGAGCCGCGAACCGTAGTCGGGGATGAACATGTTGGGCACCACGGCGGTGAGCCCCTTCACGTGGCCCACCTGGGCTTCCTGCATGGCTTGTCGGGAGAGCAGGGTGACGGCTGCGGGCTGTTCGCGCAGCTTCTTGGTCTCTTTGGGCGTGGAGACGATGACCACTTCTTCTACGTCCACTACTTTCAGCGTGTCGGCTTCGTGGGCCGTGGCTTGTCCGCCGAGCGGCAGGCATAGGAGTGCCGCCAGCATCATGCGTTGCATTCTTCTTGTTCTCATTGTTTCTTGGTCGAATGGGTGATGTTGCTTGTTGCGGCTGCAAAGGTACGCCACTGCGTCTACCCGGGCAATCCTCATTTATTAGGATTTACGGGGGGAGTGTGTGAGGGGAGTCGTCTCTCCTGCAGGCGTGGGGGAAGTCGCCTCTCCCGCTACAGGGAGTCCACCTCCACGTAGCCGCGCATCACGGCATAGATGGTGAGGCCGGAGAGTGACTTGATGCCCAGCTTTTCGGAGATGTTCTTGCGGTGGGTGATGACGGTGGTCAGGCTGATGTTGAGCCGGTCGGCTATCTCCTTGTTGATGAAGCCGCGGGTCAGCAGGACGAGCACCTCTATTTCGCGTGGAGAGAGGTCGTGTTCGGCAGGAGCCTGAGGAGGGAGCAGGGGCTGGTGGGCGTGATGGTGGCCGTGGTTGTGGAGCTGCAGGATGGACTTCACCAGGTCGTGCTCGCTCTGCTGGGTGTTCAGGGTGGTGATGCCGCCCAACTGGGACAGGGTGCATTCACCGCTCGCCAGCACGATGCTCTTGGGGCGGCGCTCCAGGAAGAAGGTCGTGTGCTCAAAGTAGACCTGTGAAGCCACGAAGTAGTGGGCATACATGTCGGGCGTGTCGTCCATCAGTTCACTGAAGGAGCGGAACGCACGCACCGTGGCAACGGGGATGATTTCTTCTATCAGTCGCTGCAGCCCCAAGAGGGCCAGGGTGTTGGGCTCTATAATCGCAATCTCCGGCTTCATGGCGCAAAGATAGTGAATAAAATCAAACAGCCTCTAACTTCACAGCCTGATTTCTCCGCTTCCGATGCAGTATTCCGCTTCGGTGTCGTAGATGACGCCGAACTGGCCGGGGGCGATGCCTTGCAGGGGTGAGATGGAGACGAGGTGATAGTTGCCGTCGCCCAGTGGGGTAAGTATGCCGGGCAGGAACTCCGGGGTGTGGCGAATCTTGAACATCACAGAGATGTCTTCGCCGGTGGGATGGTCGCTCCAGGGATTCTCGGTGATGAAGTGGAAATCGCGGAGCGTCAGTTCATGGCCATACTGCAGGGGAGTGTCGTAGCCGTGGGAGACGTAGATGACATTCTCGTGAATGTCCTTGCCTGTGACGAACCAGGGACCGCCGCTCAGTCCCAGTCCCTTGCGCTGTCCGATGGTGTGAAACCAGTAGCCCCTGTGGGTGCCTATGGTACGGCCCGTCTCCTGTTCCACGATGCGTCCCTCGCGTTCGCCCAGGAAGCGGCGTACGAACTCGTTGTAGTCGATGCGGCCCAGGAAGCAGATGCCCTGACTGTCGCGGCGGCGGGCGGTGGGCAGGTTGGCCTCCAAGGCTATGCGGCGCACTTCCGACTTGGGCAGCCGTCCCAAGGGGAACATCAGGTGCCCTACTTGCAGTTGGTCAATCTGTGCCAGGAAGTCGGTCTGGTCTTTCACTGGGTCTGTGGCCGTGCCCAACCAGGTCTTGTCGTGGCGGGTCAGGATGGTGGCATAGTGGCCGGTGACGGTCTTGTCGAAGTGGCAGCCCACCTGCTGCTCGAAGCAGCCGAACTTGATGAGACGGTTGCACATCACGTCGGGGTTGGGCGTGAACCCGCGGCGCACCTTCTCTATGGCATAGGCCACGACATTGTCCCAGTACTCGCGGTGCAGGTCCACCACTTCCAGAGGCAGACCGTAACGGCGGGCTATGGCACGGCACATCTCCAGGTCTTCCTCCATGGAGCAGTCCATGACATCGTTCTCATCACTGCTGATGCGGATATAGAAGAGGGAGGGGCGATGGCCCTGCTCGCAGAGCAGGTGAACGGCTACGGAGCTGTCTACGCCTCCAGAAAGTAATACGGCAATTTCCATTGTTCTGTTGATTTGTTGTGGGTGAGTAATATGCGTTAATTGCTTCAACAACGGAGTTTCCCCCATTGTTGAAGCAAAGTTAGCATAAATCGAACAAATCAGAGCCATTCTGCTCAAGATATTTTTTCAAAAGCTTGTGCAAGGTCGTCTATGATGTCGTCTATGTGTTCCGTGCCGATGGAGAGGCGCACTGTGGAGGGCGTGATGTGCTGCTCGGCCAGTTCCTCAGGCGACATTTGCGAATGTGTGGTGGTGTAGGGGTGTATGACGAGACTTTTCACGTCGGCCACGTTGGCCAGTAGTGAGAAGATTTGCAGGGCATCGATGAATTTCCAGGCTTCCTCTTGTCCGCCCTTGATTTCAAAGGTGAAGATGCTTCCGCCACCTTGCGGGAAGTAGCGCTGATAGAGCTCATGGTCGGGGTGTGAGGGCAGGGAGGGATGGTTCACCCTGGCCACCTTGGGGTGATGGCTGAGGTATTCCACCACCTTCAGCGCGTTGGCCACGTGGCGTTCCACCCGCAGCGAGAGGGTCTCTAATCCCTGCAGCAGGATGAAGGCGTTGAAGGGTGAGATGGTGGCTCCCGTGTCGCGCAGGATGACGGCCCGTATGCGGGTTACGAAGGCGGCACTTCCGGCCACGTCGGCAAAGACGGCTCCGTGATAGCTGGGGTCGGGCTTGGCCAGGGTGGGGAACTTGTCGGCATTGGCCTTCCAGTCGAAGCGGCCGCCGTCCACGATGACTCCGCCTAACGAACTGCCGTGGCCGCCGATGAACTTCGTGGCCGAGTGGACTACGATGTCGGCTCCGTGCTCAATGGGGCGGATGAGGTAGGGCGTGCCGAAGGTGTTGTCTATAATCAGCGGAATGCCGTGCCGATGGGCCACTTCGGCCACGGCCTCAATGTTGGTGACATCGGAGTTGGGATTGCCGAAGGTCTCGGCATAAATCACCTTGGTGTTGGGACGGATGGCTGCTTCCAGGGCAGCCGTGTCGTTCACGTTGACGATGGTGTTGCTGATGCCTTGCGTGGTCAGTGTATGGGTAATGAGGTTGAAGGAACCGCCATAGAGGTTGTCTGCTGCCACGATGTGATCACCGGTCTGCAGGATGTTCTGCAGGGCATAGGTCACGGCGGCAGCACCGGAGGCAACGGCCAGTCCGGCCACGCCACCTTCCAGGGCGGCTACGCGGGTTTCGAATACGCCCTGCGTGGAGTTGGTCAGTCGGCCATAGATGTTGCCGGCATCGCGCAGGCCGAAGCGGTCGGCAGCGTGCTGGGAGTTGCGGAACACGTAGGAGGTGGTCTGGTAGATGGGTACGGCGCGTGCATCGGTTGCAGGGTCGGGCTGCTCTTGTCCTACATGGAGTTGCAGGGTCTCGAAGTGAAGTTTCTTTGTTGCCATAATCTTGTTATTTTTTAAGTGATACATTCTTGCTTGTTTGCTGCGACAAAGGTAGAGTGGATAGAAATATCCTACAAGATTTGTTCAAAATTGAGAGAATATCACTATATTTGTTGCTTCAAACAGAATAAACCGCTTGTTTGCCTGCTGCGAACAGGCTTTGGATAGAATAATATTCTTTTATGAAGATGTCACTTATGGATACGTTGGATAGAACAGATTTGCAGATTCTGCGCACTTTGCAGGAGAATGCCCGGCTGACCACCAAGGAACTGGCCGCACGCGTAAGCCTCTCCTCCACACCGGTCTTTGAACGGTTGAAGCGGTTGGAGAGCAGTGGTTACATCAAGAAATACATTGCCGTGCTCGATGCCGAAAAGCTGAACCAAGGCTTTATTGTCTTCTGTAACGTGAAGATGAGCCGCTTGAACAGGGAGATTGCCGAAGAGTTCACCCGCATCATCCGGGGAATCCCCCAGGTGACCGAGTGCTATAACATCTCCGGCAGTTTTGACTATCTGCTGAAGATTCATGCCCCCAACATGAAGTATTATCAGGAGTTTGTGCTCAATGTGCTGGGTACGGTGGAGCACCTAGGGTCGCTGGAGAGCACTTTCGTGATGGACGAGGTGAAGCATGAGTATGGCATCAGCTTCTGAATACTTCCCCCCCCCTCAACGTTTCTCAGCCGTGCCTATGTCCTTTTTCCTGCCTGTATTGGCTGGGGCTGATGCCGTAGCGTTTCTTGAAGACCTCCCGGAGGTACTTGGTGTCGTTGAAGCCCGTGCGTTCGGCAATCTCGGTGACGCTCATGCGGTTCTCCTGTAGCAGGTCGGCTGCCCGCTTCAGGCGGTAGTTGCGTACAAAAACAGCAGGAGCCTCCCCCGTCAGTGCTTTCAGCTTGTTGTAGAAGCTGGTGCGGCTCATGTGGAGTGCGCTACACAGCGTGTCTACCGTGAAGTCCGTGTTGTCCAACTGCTCCTCAATTTTCTTCTTCACGTTGTTCATGAACTGCCAGTCCAGCGGAGTACTGCACTCGGGAAGCGGTGTGGGCAAGTCGTTGTCTATTTCGAAATTAGCATACTTCCTACGTAGCAGGGCACGGTTGTGCAGCAGGTTGGCGATGCTTGCCTTCAGGATGTTTACGTTGAATGGCTTCACGATGTAGTCGTCGGCACCGATTTGCAGTCCGTCAAGTATGTGCTTCTCTTCACCCAGGGCGGTGAGCAGTAGTACGGGGATGTGGGAGGTGGCCAGGTCGTTCTTGATGGCGCGGCACAGTTCGTCGCCACCCATCTGAGGCATCATGATGTCCGACAGGATGAGGTCGGGACGGAATTCCGGTGTGATGACAAGTGCCTCTTTGCCATTGGTACAGCTCCTCACAATATACTCCCTGCCCAGCAGTTGTGTGAGGTAGTTACGCAGTCCGTCATTGTCTTCCACAACCAGCAGGCGGGGTTTCTCTTGTTCCTCCGTTTCAGCGGCCGGCTTAGGGGCGGTGCCCGTCACGTGGAAGGCTGCCGGCATGACGGGGATGCTCTCCTTCTGGTTGACAGGCGTGGCCGGAGTGGCGGAGGAGGAGGCTTCGCGCGCTTTGGGGAAGATCATCTTCACGGTGGTGCCCTGCTGCTCCACGCTCTCAATGCAGATTTTGCCCTGGTGCATCTTCACCAGCTTTCTGACGAGAATCAGTCCGATGCCGCTGCCGGAAATCTTCAGATTCACGGCGTTGCTTCCACGGAAGTGCAGCCTGAAGAGCTTGCGCTGTTCCCGGCTGGGAATGCCGATGCCGCTGTCTTTGATGTCAATGCTCCAGTGCGCGTTGTGTTCCCGGGCCGTGATGCTCACCTGGCCATGCTCGGGGGTGTACTTCATGGCATTGCTCAGGATGTTCTTCAGGATGGAGTCCATCTTCTCCTTGTCGAAGCAGACGTATAGTTCCCGGAAGTCGCTCTCATACGTCAGAGTGATGTGCTTGCTGGCGGCATAAGAGTGGAACAGGTGATAGATGTCCTGCAGGTATTCGTGCAGGTTGTATTCGGCGAGGCTCAGTTTGCTGGAGTGTACCACGGCTCTTTCCAGGTTAATCAGGTTGGTGGCCATCTGCAGGAGGCTGTTGGCGTTTCGCAGGGCCATGCTCAGGTTGTCGCTCTCCTTCTCTTCCAGGTGTCCGCTATTCAGGGCTTCCTCCAACGGGGCCTTGATGAGGGTGAGCGGAGTGCGGATGTCGTGGGCGGTGGTGATGAAGAAGCGGGTCTTCTCGTCCGAGATGCGCTTCTGCTTGCGGAGTATCATGAAGCGGAACGTGCTGACGAAAATCAGGATGATGATCAACAGATAGCCGGCAAAGGCCCAATGACTGAGCCAGAGCGGTTGGGCCACGGTGATGTACAGTTCGCGTTCCTCGAAGTATTTGTAGGGCTCCTCTTTGGAGACGGCCCTCACCTGGAGGGTGTACCTGCCCGGAGCCAGGTTGATGAAGCGCAGCATGCCGTCCTCGGGCACCCGGCTCCAGGTCTGCGTCTTCTCCTTGAACTTCCAATAGAAGAGGGCGTTGTCCGGTGCGTCATAGTTGATGGCCGACACCTTGAAGCCGAAGGTATTCTGGAAATAGCTCAGGTCCAGCCGTCGGCTGTCGTTGATGTCCTGCTTCAGGGGCGAACCGCTTTCGTTGGAGTAGACCTCCTTGTAGGATACGCGGAAGTTGCTGAATATCATGGGCGAGTAGGTGTAGCCGGGCATTCGTGTGCCGGCCGGGAACTCCACGGCTCCCGAGGTGCTTCCGAAGATGAAGTTCTTGTTTCTTCTGATTGTTCCCGAGGCGGCACTGAAGCGTGAGGAGAGCAGTCCCTGCTCCTTGGTCCAGTTGTGGAACACCTTTCCCTTCACGTTGAGGCCGCTGATACCGTTCTCCGTACTCATCAGGATGATGCCGTCGGTCTCGGGCAGGATGGTGTAGATGTTGTTGGAGACGAGGGCGCAATTGTCTTTGTGGTAGTGTGTGAAGCTCTTCTTGCGGTGGTTGTAGATGTAGAGTCCGGCACCGTTCGTACCGATGTAGAGCAGTCCTCCTTCCGATTGGTAGAGCGAGTTGATGTAGGGAATCTCTTCCTGCAGTTCGATGGGGGTGTAGTTGCCGCTCTCTTTCTCCAGCAGGTAGAGTCCTGCGCTGGTGCCCACCCAAAGGTGGTGGTCGTCGTTGTCTATGATGGCGGTGATATAGTTGATGCCCGGATATAGGCGCACCCGGTTGCTGCGTGGCTCCATGCGCTTCAGGTTGTAATAGCCGCCCAGCCAGATGTCGCCTGCGCTGTCTTTCGTGATGGCCCGTATGTGTTTGTCGGGGCGTATGCTGTCCGGGGTGAACTGTCCGGGCAGGAAATGGTCTACGGAGAGTCCGGCCTTGTCTATCCGATAGATGCCGGGGGAATAGCCGCCGGCCCAGATGGTTCCCGGTGCCACTTCACACAGGGTGAGGAACGTCTGGCTCCTGTTCTTGGACTTGCTGTTCTGTTGGTTCAGGAAGGTGTGCCATTGCCGGCTTCGGGTACGATAGAGGCTGATGCCGTTGCTTGTGCCGAACCACAGGTCGCCCTCGCTGTCTTCGATGATGGCGTGCACCCGGTCGTTGACCAGCGACTGTCCGTTGCCCACGGAGTGTTTTATCCAGTTGTAGTTCGTGTAGCGGTTGTCGATGAGGGTGATGCCAAAGGGGTAGTTGATGAGCCATATCCGCTTCTCCTTGTCCACGTGGAGGTCGCTGATGTTGTTGCCGTTCATGCCGTTGTAGCGTTCGTGGTCGGTGTTGAGGTAGGGGGTGGTGAGGCAGGTGTTGACGTCTATCTTGTAGAGTCCCATGCCCTCGGTGGCTATCAGCAGTTCAGAGGGAGTCAGCGGCTTGATGCGCGTGATGTTCACCTCCTCCAGTTCGCTGTGAGGGTCTGTGATCGTTTTCCCGTTGATGTCATAGGTGAAGACTCCCCGGCCATAGGTGCCGATAAAGAGTTTGCCGGCCTCGCTGTGCAGATAGAGGGTGCTGACCTGGGTGCGGATGGCATCGAGTGTCTCCTGCGGCAACATTTGTAGTCGGCCTTCATGGAGGCAGCAATGGCGTATTCCAGAGGAGGTGCCTATGAAGAAATGCTCCTCGTCCTGTTGCTCGATGGCGGTTATTTCGCTCCTGAACAGGTTGGGTATGGTGCGGATTTCCTGCTTTTGCGTGTCATACAGGAGTATCTCTTTGGAGTAGCAGAGCCAGATGTGGTTTGTGCGGTCCATGTAGCTGTAGCTGATGGTGGCTGATGGCCCGGCAGACTTGTGGAGCCTTTTGAAACGGTCGTGCTGTTTGTCATACCGGAAGATGTTGCCGTTCTTGCCCACCACCCACAGGGTGCCTTGCCTGTCCTGCCAAATCCAGCCCTGATGGATGGGAAAGGTGAACGATGCCTGCTCTTCGCCAAGCGGATAGTGCTTGAAGTTTTTCCCGTTGTAGCGATCGATGCCGTCGCTGTTCAGAAACCACATGTAACCTGTGCTGTCCTGTTGGAGGCTGAACACTCTTCGGTTGCTCAGACCGTTCTCCACGCCGATGTATCTGAAGGTCTGTGCGTAGGCAAATAAAGGTAATAGCAGCAAGAGGCAGGCTATGCGTACAACGGTTCTCATGCTTGTCGTTGGTCTTTAGTTGTAGTTTAACGCTGTTTGTTTGATAATTGTTCTGCAAATTAATGAAAATATTATGAAAACGTCAAATAATTCAGTGGATAACTTTCTAAAGAGGTGTTTTTTTTTTGTTTCTATATCATTTGGATATATTGAGCTGCGGCTCCGGCGCATCGTTCACCGTCCACTCCTGCCGAGACGATGCCGCCGGCATAACCGGCCCCCTCACCACAGGGAAAGAGCCCGCGGAGGCGGATGTGCTGCAGGGTGTCGCGGTCGCGGACGATGCGCACGGGTGCCGATGTGCGTGTCTCCACGCCTATCATTACGGCTTCATTGGTGAGGAATCCCCGGCTTTGGCGGTCGAACTGCTGGAGCCCACGACTCAGACGGTCGCTCATGAACGACGGCAGCCAGAAGTGCAGGGGCGAGGAAATAAGTCCCGGCGTATAGGAACTCTCGGGCAGTTCATAACTGAGTTTCTTCTTCACGAAGTCATACATGCGCTGGGCGGGAGCCGTCTGCTTCATGTTGCCCTGCTGCCAGCACAGGCGTTCCAATTGTTCCTGGAACTGCATCATTCGGAGGGAGGCGGGCAGGGGAGATGAAGCGTCGGCCGTTGTTGTTCCCCATCCGGCCTGTTCCAGATCTTCGGGTCTCACCTCTACAACCATGCCGCTGTTGCTCCAGCGCGAACCGCGGTTGCTGGGGCTCATGCCGTTCACCACAATCTGCTCGGGCCCGCTGGCAGCCGGCACCACGAAACCGCCGGGACACATGCAGAAACTGTAGACTCCGCGCCCGTCTACCTGGGTGACAAAGCTGTATTCCGCTGCGGGGAGGAAGGTGCCGCGCCCCTCCTTGCGGTGGTATTGAATCTGGTCAATCAGTGCGGCCGGATGTTCCAGACGCACCCCCACGGCAATACCTTTGGCCTCTATCTCCACCCTGTTGGCCGCCAGCCAGCGGTAGACGTCACGGGCCGAGTGGCCCGTGGCCAGGATGACGGGACCTAGGAAGACCTTGCCGGTGTTGGTCTCTATGCCCTTCACCTCATCGCCTTCCATGATGAGCGCGTCCATGCGGGTCTGGAAATGGACTTCACCACCGCACTGCAAGATGGTGTTGCGCATGTTCTCGATGACGCGGGGAAGCTTGTCGGTGCCGATGTGTGGATGGGCGTCCACCAGGATGTTGGGCGATGCTCCATGCTGGCAGAAGACGTTCAGAATTTTCTCCGTGTTGCCCCGCTTTTTGCTGCGGGTGTAGAGCTTGCCGTCGCTGTAGGCTCCCGCTCCTCCCTCGCCGAAACTGTAGTTCGATTCCGGGTCCACACATTGCCGGCGGCCTATCTGCGCCAGGTCTTTCTTGCGTTCGCGCACGTCTTTGCCCCGCTCCACGATGACGGGCTTCAGGCCCAGCTCTATCAGGCGGAGGGCGGCGAACAGCCCGCCGGGACCTGCACCCACCACGATGACTTGTGGCTTCCCTTCCACCTTGTTATATATGGTAGGAGTATATTCCTCCTTATCGGGAATTTCGTTGAGGTAGACCCGTACGCTGAGGTTCACGAAGATGGTGCGCTGCCGGGCGTCTATGCTTCGCTTCAGTATGCGTATGGTGTTGATGTCTCGGGCGTTCAGTCCCTTTTCGTTCACAATGTACGCCTTCAACTGCTGCTCGTTGGCGGCAATCTCAGGAATGATGCGGAGTTGGTATTCTAGAATCATATTTGTCCTTTAATTAAAATCTGCGAAAATCCACGTTTCAAAATCATCCGAAGAGACCCCTGAACGCCTCTTCCACCTTTTTAACGGGAACCAGCTCGATGCTGATTTTGGAGGCGTTCAGTCCTTGCAGGTTTTGCTTGGGCAGGAGGAAACGCTTGAAACCCAGCTTTTCGGCCTCGCTGATGCGCTGTTCGATGCGGGCGATGGGGCGTATCTCGCCCGACAGGCCGATTTCGCCCGCCATGCAGACTTCCGGTTCGATGGCCACATCCATGTTGCTGGAGAGGATGGCGCTGATGACGGCCAGGTCAATGGCGGGGTCGTTCACCCGCAGTCCGCCGGCAATGTTCAGGAAAACATCCTTTTGGGCCAGCTTGAAGCCCACCCGCTTCTCCAACACGGCCAGCAGCATGTTCATGCGGCGAATGTCGAAGCCGGTGGCCGAGCGTTGCGGGTTGCCGTAGACCGCACTGCTCACCAAGGCCTGCACCTCTATCAGGAAGGGGCGTATGCCCTCGATAGCCGAAGCGATGGCTATGCCGCTCATCCCTTCGTGGTCCTGCGTCAGCAGCAGTTCGGACGGATTGCTCACCTGTCGCAGGCCGTCTTGCCGCATTTCGTAGATGCCCAGTTCGGCCGTGCTGCCAAAGCGGTTCTTGATGCTGCGCAGGATGCGGTACATGTAGTGCTGGTCGCCTTCAAACTGCAGCACGGTGTCCACGATGTGCTCCAGCACCTTGGGACCGGCCAGGGTGCCCTCCTTGTTGATGTGTCCGATGAGGATGACCGGCGTGTGGCTCTCCTTCGCGAAGCGCAGGATGGCGGCGGCACACTCCCTGACCTGCGTGATGCTGCCCGGCGAGGAGTCTACGCTCTCGGTGGAGATGGTCTGGATGGAGTCAATGATGAGCAGTTCGGGACGGATGTTCTTCACGTGGGTGAAGATGTGCTCCAGGGAGGTCTCGCAGACGATGAGGCAGTCCGATGAGTGGTGGAAGATGCGGTCGGCCCTCAGTTTCAGCTGTCGGGCACTCTCCTCGCCGCTGACGTAGAGGATGCGTTTCTCGGGCATGCGCAGGATGGTTTGCAGCAGCAGGGTGGACTTGCCGATGCCTGGCTCTCCGCCCAGCAGAACGAGCGAGCCTTGCACGAGTCCGCCTCCCAGCACGCGGTTCAGTTCGTCGTCGTGCATGTCTATACGCGGCTCGTCACCCGCCTCTATCTCGCTGAGGGTCACGGGGCGTTGCTTGCGCTCGGGCAGTCCGGCCGCTGCCACGACGGCGGAGCGTCCCGAGGCGCTCTCCTTGCGCACCACCTGCTCTACGTATGTGTTCCACTGTCCGCATGCCGGACATTTCCCTACCCATTTGGGTGACTCCTGTCCGCAGTTGTTGCAGACGTACACGGTTTTTTCTTTGGCCATTGCTCTGTTTGTTTTAGTTTCGCAAGTATGGGGTTGGCTCCTGAACGGGCTTCTGCTTGCTTACTTGGAACAAAGATAGACTTTTCCCATGAAATGCGAAAAAAGTTTCCTCGAATAGTTTGGTTTATAAAATAAACTGCTTATCTTTATGGCGTAAATCTCAGCAGAAGGACAATCGCGCGCACTTGCCCTTTTATTTTTTAGCTGCGAGGTTTATACTATAAACCATTTTATCAACTGTTTCATTAACCTTTTATTTGGATTGATTATGGAAGAAAAGAACTTGAATGCTCAGGAAAGCCTTGAAATCATCACACGGATGATTCAGCATACCCGTCGCCGTCTCTGTCTGGGCAGCGGCAATGTGTGCCTGTTGTGGGGATATACCTCGGTGGCGGTGGCGCTGCTGGTGTGGGTGGTAGGCTTTTTCTCCGCCCATCCGGGCTGGAATTTCCTTTGGTTTCTGATATGGATTGTGGGCGGTACGCTCTCCCGTCATGTGGAGCGGCGGAGCGACGACGGTGCCCGTAGCTATACCGACCGCATCAGCCACGGCCTGTGGAGTATCGTGGGCTATTGTGTGCTGATGGGTGTGGCCCTGTGTCTTGGCTTCATGCTTTTCAGGGGAGCCAACTGTTGGGTGCTGATGCTCATCTTCGGCCTGTTCGTGATAGGCTTTGCCGCCTCCATGCAGGGTGTCATCCTTGCCGAGAAGAGCCTGATGCTGGGTGGTGGTGTAGGCATGCTGGCCGGTGGGGTGCTGCTGTGCTGCGCCCTGTCAGGTGTACCCTTGCTTGCAGCCTGGATTATTCCGCTGTTCATGTTCAGCTTTGTCTGCATGATGATTGTTCCCGGTCATATCCTTAACCATAAAGCCCGTAAAAGTCATGTTTAAAGCATTGAATCCCTTGCTGCATAGCGAGTTGAGGCTTGCCGTCGTCTCTCTGCTCCTCTCCGTGGATGAGGCCGATTTTGTCTACATCCGCCAGCAGACGGGAGCCACGGCCGGCAACCTCAGCGTGCAGCTGGACAAGCTGAGCAAGGCCGGATATGTGTCGCTCAGCAAGAGTTTTCGGGGCAAGATGCCCTGTACCACCTGTCGCATCACGCCCGAAGGTGTTGCAGCCTTCGAGGAGTATGTGGAGGCGTTGAAGAGTTACATCCTGCCCATACGTTAACACAAATTTGGTTTTGTAACATGTAACATCCGAAACTCCGAAAAGCGGGCAAAAACTACCCGAAAAACCTCCTTTTGCTGCGAAAAACTCTCGAAAACGGTTATCTCCCGAATTTGGGAAATGGGACACTTTTTGCCGTTTTTTGCTCCTTTTCGGAAAGCTCTTTCGAGGGTGTGTGTTGTGTGGCTTGTTAAGGTGTATTTTAATACGTTAATCCGAATCAATACGGCCTACGGAAGCACAATGTACAGTTTCCTTCGGAAGTGCGTGCTGTTTTCAGGGAAACTGCGTGCAATTCCCCAAGAAATTGCGTGCTGTTTCGGGGAGAAACGTGTGCGTTTCCGGCAGAAATTGCGTGCATTTCCTGCATCGTAAATTCTTTCCTAAAGAGTTGGTAGAAAACGGACTTTTGCCTATTTTTGTGCAAACGTAAACTTAATGATAACCTGTTATGAAGAAAACAACCGCATGGCTCATGGGGCTTGTCGGCACAATGCTGGCAACGGCCTGTTCCGCCCCGCTACCTCAACAAGAGGAGAAACTCATCATCTGCAATCCCCTGGAACTGAACTATCGTTTCCAGCCCGATGAAATGTCGCGACGCGAGGCGGCCGACCCCGTGTGCATCTATTTTAAGGATGCCTACTACCTGTTTGCTTCCAAGTCGGGCGGCTATTGGCGCTCGGAAAACCTGGCCCGGTGGGACTATATCCCTTGTCACACCATCCCCATCATCATGGATTATGCACCGACCATCATGGAGTACAAAGGCGAACTCTACTTCACGGCCTCCAGCGACGGCAGACTCACCCGATTCTTCAGAAATGCCCATCCCGAACGCGATGAGTGGGTGGAGGTGCCCACCAAGTTCACCCTTCCGGGACAGCACGACCCCGCCTTCTTCAAGGATGATGACGGACGCGTCTATTTCTTCTGGGGATGCCACGACGTGGATCCCATTGTCGGGGTGGAGGTGGACCCGGAGGATGGCTTTGCCCCCTTGGGCGAGCCGGTGGTTATCGTGGAACACAACTATAAGCAGTATGGCTGGGAGGTGCCCGGCGAGTGGAACGACGACGACAAGGCCGGATGGAACGAAGGGCCCGCCGTGCTGAAACACAAGGGAAAGTATTACCTGCAATATGCCGCTCCCGGCACCCAGTTCCGCACCTATGGCGACGGCTATTACGTGGCCGACAATCCCCTGGGACCCTACACCTATGCCGAAGAGAGTCCCTTCTCCATCAAGACGGGCGGATTCATCGGCGGCGCCGGTCATGGCGATACCTTCCGCGACAAGTATGGCAACCTGTGGCACGTGGCTACCATGCGCATCTCCGTACGCCATTGGTTTGAACGGCGTATCGGCCTTTTCCCTGTTACCATTTCCGATGAATATGGCATGTATGCCCATCAGGATTTTGCCGACTTCCCCTTTGAAATCCCCACTGCCAAGGTGGACGAACGGCACGACTGGCATCTGACGGGCTACAACCTGCTTTCGCGTCACAAGCAGGCCACGGCCTCTTCTTCGCTGGAGGGCTATGCACCCGAATTGGCCGCTGACGAACAGGTGGAGACCTGGTGGAGCGCAGCCAGCGGTGAGGTCGGCGAATGGTTCATGCTGGACCTGGGCCGTGCAGAGGTGGTGAGAGCCGTGCAGGTGAACCTGGCCGACCAGGACTTTCAGGTGTGGGCTCCTCACGGCGATGTGGTCTATCGCTACGTGGTGGAAGCTTCGGCCGACGGCCGACAGTGGCAGACCGTGGCCGACATGTCAGCCAATACGGTGGATGCCCCTCATCGCCTGCACCTGCTGGAGCGCCCGATAGAGGCCCGCTACCTGCGCGTCACCAACAAGGAGAGCATTGCCGACGGCAAGTTCTCGCTCTATGACCTGCGCGTCTTTGGCGGAGACAAACGCCTTGATGTCGTGGCCACCGGTCTGCAGGTGACCCGCAATGCTCGGGATACCCGCCGCTTTGAGCTGACGTGGGATGCTGTGCCCGAAGCCACCGGCTACATTGTCCGTTGGGGCACTCATCAGGGTCGGCTCACCCACTCCTCCATGACTTTCGACACCCGTTTCGAAGCCGGACACTTCAACAGAGATTCTGACTACTTCTTTGAAGTTGTCGCCTTCTGAGAACCTCTTCTGAAAGCCCGAATTGTCGTTTTTCTGACACCCGACCGACAGTTTTGCAAGAAACTGTCGGTCGGAATCGACAATTTTGCGAAAAAAGCTATATGCTCAGTTCCTTCTTCCGCTTTTTGATGGCCTGTTTGAGGACGTGCCGATTTTTGACACGCCCTCGGATAATATGGATTGGGCTTATTCTTCCACCCAAATCTTTACTACTTTGCTTTTCACGGTCGCCTGGTGGAAGGTGTGGCCGCCGGTGGGATGGTGGAACAGTTCTTCCAGGTCGAGCGAGTGGTCTCTCTTTTGGTAGGCTATCCGGTGGTTCATCGGCTTGATGTACAGACGGCCGGGTTGTAGGGGCAGGATGGTGTAGCGGCCCAGCAGGAGGGTGCGGAGTTGCCGACCCTGATATTCGGTTGTTTCCCATTGGACCTTTTGCGGTCTCATCGGGGGCTGTAGACGACAAACGACATTGGCTGTTTCAAGCGAATCGGGCAGGACATTTCTCACGTCCTGGTCCGTGTAGAGACGCAGCTCGCATTGTATGCTGTCGCCCAAGCGGATGTGCTGCTTGTCTGGTGTCAACGTCACAATCAGTATGTCGTTGGCCGTTGTAGCAGCTTCTGCCTCTTCCTTCGTTTTCCATACTTTCAGCTTCAGGGCTGGAGAATGTAATTCTTTCCCTCCGGCCGTACTTGCCCGCATGGCCGGGAGACGCACTTTCCCGGCTTTCAACAGACGGACTTTATAGTGGTAGCCTGCGGTATAACTCTTGCTCATTGTTCCGTGTGTGAAAGAGTAACTCTGTCCGCTTGAACGTGACGGGCCGCTGATGACCTGGCACACTTCGTCTGACGGCCACTCTCCCCAGCGTGCGCTGACCAGCGTATCGGACTTCTCCCGATAGGTGTAGTTGTAGATTACCTTGATGGTGTCTCCTACTGCCGCCGCTTGTTTCACGCTGACGGTAATTCCTTCTTTCACGTGCTTTTCTGCATGGCTTTGTGCCATGAGGGGTGTTGCGCATCCGCATAATCCGGCTATGAAAAGTATGGCTTGTCTGAACATGGGTATGAGGTTGGTTGATGAATCTTGGTGGGTGTGGGGTTATCGCTTCGTCCTTATCACCACTTTTCCGCTCTTCAGTCCCTTGGAGGAGACGGTGAGCGTGATGGTACCGCTGCGCTTGGAGGAGCGGACCACGGCGAGGGCACGCCCTTTCCAGGTGTTGTGGGTGTGGTCTGTGGTGGAGTCGATGTCCTTGATGTCGGCATTGCCCAAAGCGGCGAGAGAACCTTGTCCCTTGAGATTGACGGTCAGCTCGTTCGTGGCATTGGGGCAGGGCACACCGTGCTTGTCCACCACCTGAATGGTGATGAAGGAGAGGTCCTGATTGTCGGCCGAGATGGTGGTGCGGTCGGAGGTGATTTGGAGGGCATAGGGCTCTCCGGCCGTGCGCAGCGTGTTGTGGCTCGTGTTCATGGCGGGGATGTTGTGGCCTTGTTCGTCGATGGCTTCGGCACGCAGGACGCCGGGCGTGTAGGGCAGTGTGACGACGGCCTTGTAGGCTTCAGCCCGTGTGGTGGGCAGCTCGGCCATGATGTTGTCGTTCAGGTAGAGGCGCACACGCGGCGAGCGGGAATAGATTTCCACCTCTATGGGTTTGCCCTCATGGCCGGGCCAGGTCCAGCTTTCGAAGGTGGGCCATACGCTCCATTGGGTCTCTTTCACCTTGCCGTAATAGCCGTCAGGCTCCTTCACGCAGAGGTAGAGAGGACGGTCGGCATTCCACAACAGGTCGCGATAGTAGGAGATGGGTTTGCGCAGTCCCGTCAGATCAATGTCTCCGCAATAGGCCGCATGCCAGGGGAACTGTTTGCGGTGGTAGTGCTCGCCTTCGCTTTCGCCCTGGTAATACCAACGGCCGATGCCGCTCTCGCCCTGATAGTCGATGGCTGTCCAAACGAAGTCACCGAAAATATAGGGGTGGTCGGCGCTGTAGGCCCAGTTGCGGAACGCTTCACGGGGATAGGACTCGCTTTGATACATCACACGCTGCGGGTCGCGCTCATGGTCGCCGGCATGCTTGTGTATCATGTAGTTATATCCCACGATTTCGAAGGCTTCGGCCAACGGATCGTAGATTTCCCAATCGCTGTCCCAGGCGCAGAGAGCCGAGGTGACGGGACGGGTGGGGTCGAGTCGGCGACACAGACGGGCCAGCTTGCGGGCGGTGGTGACTACCTGAATCTCCTTGCGTTCGATGACTTCGTTGCCCACGCTCCATGCGAAGATGGAGGGATGGTTGCGGTCACGCAACACCAAGGCCGAGAGGTCGTCGCGCCAATGCTCATCTATCAGTGTGGAGTAGTCGTGGGTGTTCTTGGCCGTACGCCAACCGTCGAAAGCTTCGTCAATGACCAGCAGACCTATGCGGTCGCATGCGGTGAGGAAAGCCTCCGAAGGATGGTTGTGGCTGGTGCGCACCGCGTTGAATCCGGCTGCTTTCATCAGTTCGGCCTTGCGCACCTCGGCGCGGTCGAAGGCTGCAGCTCCCAGCAGACCATTGTCGTGGTGCAGGCATCCGCCGTTGATTTCAATGGGGTGTCCGTTCAGCAGGAACCCCTGTTCGGCAGTGAAAGCAATGCTGCGTATGCCGAACTCCTGGGTAATCCGGTCCACGACCTTTTCACCTTCGGTGAGGGTGAGCGTGGCTTCGTAGAGATGAGGGGTGTCCGGACTCCACAGACGGGCCTGTCCAATCTCCATCACTCCTTTCAGCTCCACCTCTTCGCCTGCCGGAGCGGTGATGCTTGTCGTATATTGAGCCACAGGACGGGCCGTAACAGTGGAACCGTCCACCTTATTATATATATGGATGTCTACTTCAAGCGTGCGTTGTCGCTTGCTCTCGTTGGCAATGACCGTCTGCACGCAGACCTGGCTCTCCCCTTCGGCCTTCACGGTAGGGGTGGTGACAAAGGTACCCCAATGCTTGAAGTGCACGTCGGCCGTCTCGATGAGCCACACGTGGCGGTAGATGCCCGACCCGCTGTACCAACGGCAGTTCTTCTGCAGGGAATTGTCCACGTTGACCAGTATCTCGTTGTCGCCCTCGTGCAACAGGGAGGTCACATCGCGCAGGAACGAGGTGTAGCCATAGTGCTGGATACCGGTGGAGGTACCGTTGACGATAACCTCCGCATTCATGTAGACCCCTTCAAAGTAGAGCGCATAGCGGTGGTCGGGGCGGATATCGGCCAGCTGTAGTGTCTTGCTGTATTGTGCCTTCCCGGTGGGGTAGTAGCCGCCGTCGTTGCCGGAAGGCTCGTTGATGTCGGGTATGCCTTGTATGCTCCAGTCGTGGGGCAGGTCTACGGACTGCCATGCCGCTCCTTCACGGGCAAATATCCAATTGTCGTCGATAAGAGTGTGGCGCGATTGGGCCACTGTGGCTGAGAAGTAGGCCAGTACCACGATGACTGTGGCAAGAGTGCGGTAAATCTGTGTCATGTCAATGGACTTTAAGGTTATGCTGCAAAGCTATGCAAAATGTATGATTCTGCCAAGTAAAAGCAATGAAACCTCTCTTTTCAGGGCATGATTTGCGTCTATTCTCTCTTTTTATCGCAAAAAAGTGGGAAAATGTGATAGAATGAAAGATTTTATTGTTACTTTTGCGGCACTTATCCATCAAACGATAGAAACCAAGACATGAACCGGTACACTCTATATTCAGTCACCACCCAGTGGACAACCACAACCCCTCGGGGTTAGGGATGGTATTTGTGTTTCTACGTGTTACACTGTTTTTCAGCAATTTTTTCTCTTTGGAGACATGGACGCCCGCTTTTCCCAGCAAGGAGAAGGCGGCTGGTTCTAATTTTTTTGGAATAAGAAAAAGGACACCTTTTATTACTTAAACAGATAAGACTCATGAAAGTATTGAAATTCGGCGGAACGTCAGTAGGCACCGCCAACAGCATATTAAGCGTGAAACGCATTGTGGAAGCCGTGAAAGAACCGGTCATCGTCGTTGTGTCGGCCCTGGGTGGTATCACCGACAAACTGATCAACACCTCCAAGATGGCTGCGGCCGGTGATGCGGCCTATGAAAACGAGTTCCGCGAGATTGTGTATCGCCACGTAGAGATGGTGAAGGAGGTCATCCCGGCCGGAGCGGAACAGCAGGAACTGCTCCGCAGGGTGGGCGAACTGCTCAATGAACTGAAAGACATCTTCCAGGGTGTCTACCTCATCAAAGACCTGTCACAGAAGACGAGCGATGCCATCGTCAGCTATGGCGAACGCCTGTCGTCCATTATTGCAGCCAGTCTGACGGGAGCCGAATGGTTTGATTCGCGCCAGTTCGTCAAGACCGAAAAGAAACATGCCAAGCATGTGCTCGATGCCGAACTGACTGGGCGACTGATTCGCGAAACCTTTGCCTCCATGCCGAGGCGTTCCCTCGTACCGGGCTTCATCTCTACGGACAAGGTGACCGGTCAGGTGACCAACCTGGGACGTGGCGGTTCGGACTATACGGCAGCCATCCTGGCCGCGGCTCTGGATGCCGACGTGCTGGAGATATGGACCGATGTGGACGGCTTCATGACGGCTGACCCCAGGGTCATCTCCACTGCCTATACCATCAGCGAACTGAGCTATGTGGAGGCTACGGAACTGTGCAACTTCGGTGCCAAGGTGGTCTATCCTCCTACCATCTATCCTGTGTGTCACAAGAACATTCCCATTCTCATCAAGAACACGTTCAATCCCGAGGCTCCCGGCACCATAATCAAACAGGAAGTCTCCGACCCCCAAAGCAAGGCCATCAAGGGAATTTCCTCCATCAACGACACCAGTCTGATTACGGTGCAAGGTTTGGGTATGGTGGGTGTCATCGGTGTGAACTACCGCATCTTCCGTGCCTTGGCACAGAACGGCATCAGCGTCTTCCTTGTGTCACAGGCCTCCTCTGAGAACTCCACCTCCATCGGTGTGCGCAATGCCGATGCCGACCTGGCCTGCAATGTGCTGAATGAAGAGTTTGCCAAGGAGATAGAGATGGGTGAAATCTCTCCCATCACGGCCGAGAAAGATTTGGCCACAGTGGCCATCGTTGGTGAAAACATGAAACACACGCCCGGCATTGCCGGCAAACTCTTCGGCACGCTGGGACGGAACGGCATCAACGTCATAGCCTGTGCGCAGGGTGCGTCGGAGACCAACATTTCCTTTGTCATTGACAGCAAATCGCTGCGCAAGTCGCTCAACGTCATTCACGACTCCTTCTTCCTCTCCGAATATCAGGTGCTCAACATCTTCCTCTGCGGAGTGGGCACTGTGGGAGGCAGCCTGATAGAACAGATTCACAGCCAACGCCAGAAACTGATGCAGGAGAATGGCCTGCGGCTGAACGTGGTGGGCATTGCCAACACACGCAAGGCCCTCTTCAAACGCGAAGGCATCAACCTGAGCCAGTACAAGGAACTGTTGGACAAGGAAGGAATGCCCAACACGGTGGAGACGCTGCGCGACGAAATCATCGGCATGAACATTTTCAACTCGGTCTTCGTGGATTGTACGGCCAGTGCCGACGTGGCTGCACTCTATAAGGATTTGCTGAACCACAACGTTTCGGTGGTGGCTGCCAACAAGATTGCCGCTTCGTCCGCATATGACAACTACCGTGAACTGAAGCAGATTGCCCGCCAACGCGGTGTGAAGTTCCTCTTCGAGACCAATGTGGGTGCCGGACTGCCCATCATCAACACCATCAACGACCTTATCCACAGCGGTGACAAGATTCTGAAGATTGAGGCCGTGCTGAGCGGTACGCTGAACTTCATCTTCAACAAAATCAGTGCCGACATCCCCTTCAGCCAGACTATCCGCATGGCCAAGGAGGAGGGCTACTCCGAGCCAGATCCGCGCATAGACCTCAGCGGGAAAGACGTTATTCGCAAACTGGTCATCCTGGCCCGTGAAGCCGGCTATCGTCTGGAACAGAGCGATGTGGAGAAACATCTCTTTGTGCCCGATGCCTTCTTCCAAGGCTCGTTGGAAGAGTTTTGGGAGCGTATTCCCGGGCTGGATGCCGACTTCGAAGCCCGTCGCAAGGTACTTGAGGCCGAGAACAAGCATTGGCGCTTTGTGGCTCGCCTGGAAGAGGGGAAAGGCACCGTGGGGCTGCAGGAAGTGGATGCCCGCCATCCCTTCTATGGTCTGGAAGGCAGCAACAACATCATTCTGCTGACAACTGAACGTTATAACAAATACCCGATGATGATTCAGGGCTATGGTGCAGGAGCCGACGTGACGGCTGCCGGAGTCTTTGCCGACATCATGAGTATTGCAAATGTATAAATGGGTATGAAACACATCATTATTCTTGGCGACGGAATGGCCGACTGGCCGGTGGAATCCCTGGGGGGGAAGACGTTGCTGCAGGCTGCACATACCCCCTACATGGACAAACTGGCCTGCATGGGTCGTAACGGGCGTCTCGTCACCGTCGCACCGGGCTTCCATCCCGGCAGTGAGGTGGCCAACATGTCGGTCCTGGGCTATAATCTGCCCAAGGTCTATGAAGGACGCGGTCCCTTGGAGGCGGCCAGCATCGGCATAGATCTGAAGCCGGACGAACTGGCCCTACGTTGCAACATCATCTGCATCGCGGATGAGAAAATCAAGAACCATTCGGCCGGTCACATTACCACCGAAGAGGCCGACGTGCTGGTGAAGTTCCTGCAAGAGAATCTGGGCAGTGAACGGATACACTTCCATACGGGCGTGCAATACCGTCATCTGCTGGTCATCAAGGGAGGCAACAAACATCTGGAGTGTACGCCGCCTCATGACGTGCCCGGACAACCCTTCCGCCCGTTGCTGGTGAAACCGACAGCAACGGATTCTCTGCAACAGCCTGAGGAGGAACGACTTACCCCGCAAGAGACGGCCGACCTGATTAACGACCTTATCCTGAAGTCACAGGAACTCCTGAAGTCCCATCCGATAAACCTGAAGCGCATCAGCGAGGGCAAGGACCCGGCCAATAGCATCTGGCCTTGGGGCGGAGGCTATCGTCCGCAGATGGAACTGCTCAGCGAGAAGTTCCCGCAGGTGAAGCAAGGAGACGTCATTTCTGCGGTGGACCTCATTAACGGTATCGGCTATTATGCCGGCTTGCGTCGTCTGACGGTGGAAGGGGCTACGGGACTCTATGACACCAATTATGAGAACAAGGTGAAGGCTGCCCTTGAGGCTTTGAAGACCGACGATTTCGTCTACCTACATATCGAAGCCAGCGATGAGGCCGGACATGAGGGCAACATCCCCTTGAAGATAAAAACCATAGAAAATCTGGATAGCCGTGCTGTAGGTCCCATCTATGAAGCGGTGAAGGATTGGAAGGAACCGGTGGCCATTGCCGTGCTCCCTGACCATCCCACTCCCTGTGTGCATCGCACGCATACGGCCGAACCCGTACCTTTCCTCATGTGGCATCCCGGTATTGAGCCGGACGGCGTGCAGACCTTCGACGAGGTGGCCGCCTGTGAGGGGTGCTATGGCGTGATGAAGGAAGACGAGTTTATCAACGAATTCTTAAAAGACTAAAATCCACTATATGAAATACTACAGTACCAACCGTCAGGCTTCTGAAGCTACGCTCGAAGAGGCCGTAGTGAAGGGGCTGGCAGCCGACAAGGGGCTGTTCATGCCCCGTAGCATCAAACTGCTCCCCAAGGAGTTCTATGATTCCATTGAGAACCTCTCTTTTCAGGAAATCGCCTATCGGGTGGCCGATGCATTCTTTGGTGAGGATGTTCCGGCCGACACCCTGAAACAGATTGTCTATGACACCCTGAGTTTTGATGTGCCCTTGGTGAAAGTCAGCGACAACATCTACTCCCTGGAACTCTTTCACGGCCCCACGCTGGCATTCAAGGATGTAGGCGGACGCTTCATGGCCCGTCTGCTGGGTCACTTCGTGAAGACCTCCGGTCGCAGTGCGTCGCTGAATGTGCTTGTGGCCACTTCGGGTGATACGGGCAGTGCCGTGGCCAATGGTTTCCTCGGTGTGGAGGGGATTCACGTCTATGTGCTCTATCCCAAAGGAAAAGTCAGCGAGATTCAGGAGAAACAGTTCACCACGCTGGGCCAGAACATCACCGCCCTGGAGGTGGACGGAACCTTTGATGACTGTCAGGCATTGGTGAAGGCGGCCTTTATGGATCGGGAGCTGAACGAACATCTGCAGCTGACCAGCGCCAACTCCATCAATGTGGCCCGTTTCCTGCCCCAGGCGTTCTACTATTTCTATGCCTATGCCCAGTGGAAACGACTGACGGGTGGACGCACGGTTACGGGCGAAGAGGCCATGCCGGTCATCTGTGTGCCCAGCGGAAACTTCGGAAACATTACGGCCGGACTCTTCGGCAAGCATATGGGCCTGCCCGTGAAGCGTTTCATCGCTGCCAATAACCGCAATGACATCTTCTATCAATACCTGCAGACGGGTGTCTATTCTCCGCGGCCGTCGGTGGCTACGATTGCCAATGCCATGGACGTGGGCGACCCCAGCAACTTTGCCCGTGTGCTGGATCTCTACAAAAATAGTCATGATGCCATCTGTGACGAAATCAGCGGTGCTACCTACACGAACGAGCAGATTGCCGATACGATGAAGCAGGTGTGGAAGGGAAATGACTATCTGCTTGACCCCCACGGCGCATGCGGTTATAGAGCTTTGGCGGAAGGTTTGCAACCCGGAGAAACCGGTATCTTCCTGGAGACGGCCCATCCGGCCAAGTTCAAGGATACGGTGGAGAGTATTATCGGTGCTCCTGTCGCCATTCCCGAGAAGTTGCAGGCCTTTATGCGTGGCGAAAAGCAGAGTGTTCCCATGACGAAGGAGTTTGCCGATTTCAAACGCTATCTGCTGACGGTGTGACGTCTGTTCCCGTCTCTTTTTCCTGTTCTTATGATCAGAAACAATCAGTTAAATGAAGAGTTGCACTACACCGGACAGAGCGAGATAGCCACCCGTCTGTACCTGTGTAGCTACAATGCCGATGGTGCTACCTTTCACCAAGGAGGGGACATGGCTGCCATAAAGCCGCTGCTGCAGTCTGGTGCCATCAATTGGCTGCAAGTACATGGCTTGCAGGATGCGGAGACGGTGCATCAGGTGTGTAACCATTTCGGGGTGGATTTCCTGACGGTGCAGGATATCCTGAATGCCGAACATCTGCCCAAGATAGAAGAGCATGACGGCTATAACGTTGTCATCCTGAAGGAACTGCTCTATCGGACGGAGGAACGGACCTATGCAACCAAGCAACTGGTGATTGTGCAGGGTAAGGACTACCTGTTGACCTTTGTGGAGGGAGAGGCTGCCTTCCTGCACGAGGTGGAGAAGGCTGTGGAGAAAAACGTGCTGAAAATCCGCCATCGCGAAACGGACTTCCTGCTCAGCGTGTTGCTCAACAGTGTGATGACAGAGTATATGGGACTGATTTCGCGCATGGAGGACGAACTGGAAGACCTGGAAGAGCGTCTGCTGGCCTCTGAAGGAAATGGCACGCCGGGAATTGATGAGATTCAACTCTACCGGCGCATGTTCCGGCTTATGCGGAAGAGTGTGTTCCCATTGAAGGAGCACGTGGGCAAACTCTTTCATGCCGAGAACGCATTGCTGCACAAGGCCAACCGTCCTTTCTTCAGCGATGTGAATGACCATCTGCAGTTTGTGCTGCAGACGTTGGAGGGGTGTCGCGATATGATTTCGGCACTCTCCGACCTCTACCTTTCCAACAACGACCGGCGTATGAACAGCATCATGAAGCAACTGACAGTGGTCTCCACAATCTTCATTCCACTGACCTTTCTGGCCGGCATTTGGGGAATGAACTACCGTCACATGCCCGAACTGGAGTGGCGCTATGGTTACCTCTTTGCCTGGGGAGTGATGATTGCCATTGCCGTGGCGGTCTATCTCTATTTCCGGAAGAAGAGATGGGAGTGAGTCCGCTTTTAGAAATCGTCGGCAAAAGTGGACGATTTGTCCAAAAACGTCAGGCGTTGGCGTGCAAAATGAGGCTATTAGCAGCTTTTGCATTATCTTTGTAGCGATAATACTATTGTTCAATATAAACTAAAACCAATCTAAAAATGATGTTTTCTTTATTACAAGAGGCGGTAGTGGCCGCAGAAACCACTGAAGCAGTTGCTGCTACCACCGAGGTTGTCGCAGCCGATGGCTTCGATAAAATGCAGGTGCTGATGCAGAAGCTGATAGACTGGGGCGTGAATGCAGGAAGCAACATCCTGGGTGCGCTCATCATTTTCATCGTAGGACGTCTCCTTATCTCTGTAGTCAACAAGATGGTGGCCAAACTCCTGAAAAGGCGCAAGGTGGATGCCGGTGTGCAGACCTTCACCAAGAGCCTGGTAAACATCCTGCTGACCATCCTGCTCATCATAGCCGTTGTAGGTAAGTTGGGGGTAGAGACCACTTCATTCGCCGCCTTGCTGGCATCGGCCGGTGTGGCCATCGGTATGGCACTCTCCGGTAATCTGCAGAACTTTGCCGGCGGACTTCTCATCCTGTTGCTTCGTCCCTACAAGGTGGGCGACTACGTGGAAGGCCAGGGCGTATCGGGTACGGTGCGCGAAATCCAGATTTTCCACACAGTTCTGGGCACGGCTGATAACAAGATTATCTATGTGCCTAACGGTGCCATGAGCAGTGGCACGGTGGTGAACTACAGCCGCGAGGATACCCGTCGTGTAGACTGGGTGTTCGGTGTGGAATATGGCGAAGACTATGACAAGGTGGAGGCTGCCGTGCGTGCCATCATCGCTGCCGACAAGCGCATTCTGACTACTCCCGCTCCTTTCGTTGCCCTCAATGCCTTGGCCGACAGCAGTGTGAACATTGTTGTCCGCGTATGGGTGAAGAGTGCTGACTATTGGGATGTCTACTTCGATATGAACAAGACCGTTTATGCCGAGTTCAACAAGCAGGGCATCGGCTTCCCCTTCCCGCAACTTACGGTACACCAGGCCTGAGAGCCTGCGACATCATTTCAGACAGGTGTTCTCTCCTGTCACTCCTAAGGCACGGATTGCGAGGATTATTACGGATTCAGAACCGTTTCCTCGTAATCCGTGCCTATTTTGCTACACCTATCTCGTCAAAATCAACTATATTTCCCATCCTGTGCCCTCATCCTGCACATCTTTTTGTTACCTTTGCAATAGGATTGATAAATTGATGATATGGCAAAGAATCTTTTGAATAAGTATGTCTGGTTGGTTGAAACCATTTATGCCGCCAAGCGAATCACTTTTGAAGCGATAAACGAAAAGTGGCTTGATAGCGAATTGAGTGAGGGTGTAGAACTTCCTCTCAGGACATTTCATAAATGGCGCATTGCTGTTGAAGAGATGTTTGGACTGATTGTCGACTGCGAGCGCAAAGGTGGGTATCACTATTACATTGCCAATGAAGAAGAGTTGAAAAATGGAAATCTTCGCAACTGGTTGTTGAATTCCATTTCGGTGAGTAACCTGCTGATAGACAATCTGCACATGAAGGATCGCATCCTGCTCGAAGAAATACCCTCCGGTCAGGCCTATCTTTCCTCCATTATCGAAGCGATGAAGAAGGAACAGACTATCCGCATGACCTATCAAAGCTATTGGAGTGACAAGAGCAGTACCTTTGATGTAGAGCCATTTTGTGTCAAGCTGTTCAAACAGCGTTGGTACATGGTAGCCCGCAGCCCTTATTATGGCGATGTATTGATATATGCGCTCGACCGAATTCATACGCTATCGGTGCTCACTGACAAAAGGTTCAAGATGCCGGACACGTTCCATCCATCGGAATATTTTGAAAAATACTATGGTGTAATCATTGATGACGAGCTTGATGTAGAAGAAATCAAACTGAAAGTGTCAGCTAAGCAAGCTAACTACTGGCGTTCATTGCCGCTGCACCATAGCCAGCAGGAGATAGAAAGAACCGAGCAGTATAGCATTTTCGTATTGAAACTTTGTCCGACATACGATTTCCTGCAAGAGATATTGCGGAATGGCGAAGACGTGGAAGTCCTCGAATCGCTATCGCTACGTGACAAAATGGCAAGTAACATAAAAGGAATGTGTGATAAATATCAGTTGAAATAGTATGGGAAAAGAAGAAATCATATCCGATAACACCTCTTCTATCATTATCTATACAAGTGAAGACGGGAATACGCAGTTGGAAGTAAAGTTGCAGGAGGAAACAGTGTGGCTGACTACAAGTCAGATGGCAAAATTATTTGCAAGAGAAGAGTCTAATATAAGACGTCATGTAATCAACGTATTTAAAGAAGGAGAACTTCTCCGAGAGAATAACGTGCAAAATTTACACGTTAATGGAGTCAAGAAACCAGTACCTTTCTATTCTCTCGATGTTATCATTTCCGTTGGCTATCGAGTAAAGTCTGTCAATGGCACCCGTTTCCGCCAGTGGGCAAACAAAGTTTTGAAGGATTTCTTGATTAAAGGCTATGTGGTCAATCAAAATCTGAAACTTGAACGGTATCATGAACTGAAAAACATTGTCCATTTAATGTCGAGAGCCTTGTCGCTTCAAGAAAAAGTGTCCAACAACGAATATAGCGGTTTGTTCAATGTAATCAGTGATTACGTCTATGCCCTCGATACCCTCGACCGTTATGACTATCAAAACCTGTCAATCGATAAGACTACCTCAAATGAACCGTTTAGAGCCACATACGAAAACGCGATGGCGGCCATCAACGCTCTGAAAGAGAAATTCGGTGGCAGTCAATGGTTCGCTAATGAGAAGGACGACTCTTTTAAAAGCAGTATCGGACAGATATACCAGACATTTGCCGGCGAAGATCTATATCCGTCTGTTGAGGAAAAGGCGGCTATGTTGCTTTACCTCGTCGTAAAGAATCACTCGTTTAGTGATGGCAACAAGCGCATTGCAGCCATGCTCTTCCTTTGGTTTATGGAAAAGAACGGCATCTTGTACGCCGAAGACGGTCATAAACGTATTGCCGACAACACTTTGGTGGCACTTACACTAATGATAGCCGAGAGCCGAACCGAGGAAAAGGATATTATGGTCAAGGTTGTAGTGAATTTGATAAATAGGGAAAACAAATAAATGTTATGAGAGATTTTGCAGCAATCGATTTTGAAACCGCCAACCGTGAACGCACCAGTGTGTGCAGTGTGGGTGTGGTAATTGTTCGGGATGGAGAAATCGTTGATTCGTTCTATTCGCTCATCCACCCCGAACCGAACTATTACAGCTATTGGTGTACTAAAGTGCATGGCATCACCCGAAGTGATACAGAAACTGCCCCTCTTTTCCCTACGGTATGGGGACAAATTGAACCTTTGATAGAGGGACTCCCTTTGGTGGCTCACAACAAGTCCTTCGATGAAAGTTGCTTGAAGGCTGTCTTTCGTTGCTACGGTATGGATTATCCTGATTATGAATTTCATTGTACCTGTATAGCCGCCCGACGGACTTTTGGCAAAAGCCTTCCCAATCACCAATTGCATACCGTTGCGACCCGATGCGGCTATCATTTAGAGAACCATCACCATGCACTGGCTGATGCTGAGGCTTGTGCTTGGATTGCGAGGGAGATATTGTAAAATTGATAATAAATCGGTGGATACTAATTAAATGCAAATTATAATATGTCAACATGTTTTAAAACATTAAGAGAGTATTTATATCCAGACAATGGGCATAAGACATTCGTCATACCCAATTACCAAAGAGGTTATAAATGGTCTGTTAGAATTGCTGATGAAAAAACTTCGGTAGAAGTTCTTATTGACAGTCTGATTGCCGCTTATACCGCGAATAGTGAACACCAGTTTTTTCTTCAAGGTGTCACTGTGGTTGAAGATGGTGACAAGATACTCCTAATTGATGGGCAGCAACGTACTACTACACTATATCTTTTACTCTGGTGTCTGGACAGTAAGAATGTCACAGGAAACATGGAAATAGACTTGGACTATGCTGTCAGAGAGCAATCGAAGTCTTTCTTGAATTCTTTGAAAAATGAAAGTTTTGACTATCAGAATGAAGACCCAGAGAATCTAAATCAAGACATTTTCTATTTCAAACAAGCAATAGAGCAGATAAAGCAACTGATTCGAGACAACATGGACAAAGGGAAGTTCACAAACTTCTTGTTGAATAAAATTAGTTTGCTGTACATTGTAGTAGATCGTGAGAAAGCAGTAAGAACATTTACGATGATGAATGGACAGAAAGCCAAGATGCATGACGAGGAACTTGTGAAAGCAGAAATACTTCATATAGTTTCCCAAACAGCAGAAATTGCGAATTTGCCTATAGTAAGGACTCTTGATGATAGTTTTATCATTTTGAAAGAGATCGCATCAATGGAATGGGAAACAAATGCATTGAGAAGCAAGTATGCCCGAGAGTGGGATAAATGGCTTTATTGGTGGAACAGGGAAGATGTGAAGGATTTTTTCAATACCCACAAACCTATGGGATTACTTTTAGAATATTATTATAAAAAGAAGAATCATACAAGTCCTTTCTCATTCCGTAATTTTAAGCACCTTCTGCCTGACAATGATATAAAACAGGCAAAGAATGTCTTTAAGGAACTTCGTGATCTTCAGAAAGATTTCGAAGATGTATATAATGACGTACACTCCTTTAACTACCTGAAGTGTGCATTAATCGGTTCTTCTGGAGACGCTGAAGATAAATACAATGTAATCATGTACTTCATTGAGAACAAACGGGCCAAAGAAAAACTGGAATACTATGCGAAATGGCGGCTTCTAGGTGCCACTCATATAGAAGTAGCAGAACCTTTTACCAATGATCCTACTGCAATAGATGGAAAAATAGACAATGCTCATAAGCGGGAAGAGAGGGCCCGCAAAATGATAGAAGACCTGTCAAAGTCTCATGTCTATAATGTATATGATGACTTGCTGACCAAACAATTGCTAAGGTTAAATGTAGAGGAGTATAACAAACTGAATGGTGGCAAAGGAGTGAAATTCGACTTTTCTATTTGGGCCAACAAGTCACTTGAACACATCTATCCAAAGTCACGATTCTATCATGTTGAAATAAGGGATGACGGCAGATGCGTCTATGTAAGAGGCGATGGGACAGAGTTGTCAGAAGCAGAGACAGCAAATCCAACGCTCCTCAACTCTGACAAGGTCTTTACAGACAAAACAAGGTTCAGCGAACATTGTATAGGTAATATAGTTCTGTTATATGGCAGGAATAATTCTGAATTTGGAAACCTCTCTTTTGAGGAGAAGAAGAAAAAGTTCTTCAACAATGAAAGGAGCTTCGAAAGCAGGAATCTCTTGCATACCATTTCTTCCTTTGCCAACGGGAAATGGGAGCCTGCAAATATTGAAGAGTCTTCCATGATAATCCTTAAAATATTAGCGAATGACTACAATATTGAAAGAAATGAATAGAACAAATACTTTTGTAAGTGGTAATGAGTATAGTCTTCGTGAACTATTTGGAGACGATACGAAGGTGATTATCCCAGATCTTCAGAGAGATTATTGCTGGGGCGACAACGCATACGTGGGTTCTAATGATAAGAAACCCAGAGAACTTGTTTCAGACTTTGTGAAGAATATTGTTGAACTATACGAAGAAAACAAGTCGCTAAAGGTCACTTTGGGACTTATCTACGGATACGAGCAGCCTCATGGTCATATTCAGATTTGCGATGGTCAGCAACGCCTGACAACATTATTCCTGCTTTTAGGATATATCAACACGAGGTCAGGAGGCAAATTCAACGAATTCATCATATCGGAGAAAGAAATGAACGATGACTATGAACCTCATTTGCAGTATGCCATACGCGAAAGCACACTATACTTCCTGAGCGACCTTGCACGGAGAGTCTTTATTGAAAGAACTACCCCAATAGATGAAATCAAGCAGTCCAACTGGTACTTCAACGAGTATGACCAAGATGCCTCCATCCAAAGCATGGTTGCGGCATTGTCAACAATAAGCCGTTTCTTTGGAGAATATACAGACTGTGAACTTAAGGAACTAGGCAACTTTGTCCTAAGAAACCTACGTGTGCTATACTACGACATGGGAAACCGTTATAGGGGTGAAGAGACTTATGTCGTCATCAATACTACAGGCGAACCCCTTTCTGCTACAGAAAACATCAAACCCATACTTTTAGGAGATGCCCGTCTTTCTCCTGCAGATGTTAAAAAGTACTCTGGTCAATGGGAACTGCGCGAGGACTGGTTTTGGAAGAACAGGGGGGAAGACAAGACGGCAGATAAAGGCATGCACGAATTCTTTATGTGGTATTGGCAAATTGGATTGATTCAAGAAAGCGGTTGGGTGAATGACAAGAAGACACCGCTTAACATTAAGGAACTGTTTCTCAACGCTCCGAAAAAAATAACAGAGAATGCCAATGAAATAAAGTTGAGCATCGAGAATTACAGGAAGTTTCAGTCTTTGAGAAATCTTGACAAATATTTTAATGCTTTAAAACGCCTTGTTGACGAGATTTCCAAGAGTTCAAAGATTCAAAATGTACTTTTGTCGACCAATAGGAAAAAAGACGATATCGCAGTCATGGATTCTCAGCCTGCCATTTGGAATTGGCTCAGGAGTGCAGATCTTGACATAGTCCTTCCACTCATTGCCTTTATGGCCGAACACGGAAATACACAAATGCTGTATCCTTTTGCCCGGCGTTTAAGGAAGAACCATTATGATGCCGTATGGGGAAAATATAATGGTGAGCAGACAAGAAGGGGTAAAAACTATATGGATTGGAGATATTTAGTTCAAATTGTCAATCAAACCAGTGACGAGAATTTGTTGATTGCAGATTTGGATACCTTGAATATCTCAAAGATACAACTGGTAAATATTCCAATATGGTATAATGCAGATGAAGTGCAAAAGAAAAGATTAGGAAACTTCCTACCTATAGAGGAGATGGAAGATAACGAATACCTCATGGGTGATTTAACTCCGTTATGGTTTGATGGTACTCAGGCGGTCGATACTCCCCAAGTAGTATTGAAAAGATGGAATATATTAAAGAAAATGTGTATTGCCTTAGACCCTAAAGGGGCTACTCAAGATATACAATTTGCAAATTGGTTCAGACTATATAGGCTTACCTCCGGACTCATCAGTCTACACCATATCAATAATTGCCAATGGTCATTTGAGGGGTGTTACTATTCTCAGAAAGCAAGTTCCTCATTATGGATAGAAAGTGCTCAGATAGAGAAACTTATGAGCAGTGAAAATCTTGTGACATATATTAAAGAACAAGTAAAAGAGAAGGTTCGTCCTTTTATTTTTATGCCGTCAGACCACAAGGAACTCATTATCAGTTGGATGACCATAAAGACTCTTCAGGCTGACGAAAGAGGAGAACTTCTAAATTATTGGAATGACAGGGCCATATCTGCATTTTTTGATATAAAAGACAACTTCATTGTGCCAATAGACAACTTTCATTGGGGCAATATTTTCTGTGGATATTCATATAGTTATACAATCTATCCTGCAAGGAATGAAGAGAATTGGAACAAGAAGAGTAATTTGGATTCTCCTATAACCTGCATTCCTTTTATTCCTGACTTTTATAATCGGTCAATTGATGTAATTGACATGGATATCATAGAAAGTGGAGATGGTGAGATTAACGAAATAATAGGCAAATTTATATAGTAAAAAAGATGAATACATGAAGCATGATATTTATATTTCAGAGTGGTTAAATAAGGATTACGAAAATGTTTATAATCAGTTTCGTGTCGCTTTGCAATCTTTGAAGATGCAGCCCAAAACTCTTCCTTATTCCAACGACATTTGGTGTCGTGACTTTATGCCAGTGCATATAGGCGATGGAAAATATGTGGGTTACAACTACCAACCTGATTATCTGCGTGAGGGTTCTTCATTAAGACAATACATCACAGAACAGGCTTTGGCTTGCGAAGAACAGAATATTGAGTTTGCCGACAGAATGGACGTTGTTTTTGATGGCGGAAACTTTGTTAAATGTGGTGAGAAAGTCTTAGTGACAGACAAGATTTTCATGGAAAATCCTCAATACAGCCCACTGCACCTGATAGAACGGATGGAAGAGGCGTTTCAGGCAGAAGTCATCCTGTTGCCTTGGGATATGGAGGACAAATGTGGTCATGCAGACGGAATGGTCGCTTGGCTGGGAGATGATCGCATTCTGTTGAACAATTACCGACAGTTGGAAAAGGAATCAGGAAAACCATTCACTAAGAGAATTTTTAAAATTCTTGAATACCATTTCGATATTGTCGAGCTCAAATATGAAAACTTCGTCCCCGATAGTTGGTGTTATCTGAATTACCTTGAAGTATGTGATGCCATTCTCCTTCCGGCTATATCCTTAAACCATGATGCAGACGAAGATAGGGAGGCATTAGGCCTATTTCAAAGCATATTCCCCAATAGGATAATTAAACAGGTTTTCGCTCAGCCGCTTATTAAAGATGGAGGGGCATTGCATTGTGTAACATGGAATCATTGTATTTTATGACGTCATTCATCTCCAATTCTGCCCACTACAATAAAGCCATGACACAATTCGATGAGCTGTGGATGGGCAAACATTGCAAGACGTGCAAGCGTAGGGAGTTTTGTCCTGACCCAGTTGTATAAAAGCTATGAATAAGATTCTCTCTCAATTTAGAGTCTGTTTTGAATTTATTCAGCCTTTTTATGAGGAGTCTTTTCGGCTCTTTTGTTTGTTCTTTCAAGGAGCATAGCGGGCTATGTGACGAGAAAGAACGGGCAAAAGAGCCGAAAAGAGACTCATGGAAAGCGAATAATAAAAGAATGGAATAAATTCAAAACAGACTCTTAATATCTAATTCTTTCGGGGGCTGTCATAAATTCAATATATGATATTCCCACTTGGGAGAGTGAATATGCATTGTTGATAATTCTGCTTGTCAGCGCGGGGCGCGCTGAGGTGCTTCTGATTCTGCTTTATTTACATTGTTCGGAATGCCATAGGCAATCGACTTGAATCTCACTGGCAATCGGGGTGTTTCTCACTAGCAATCGACCCGATTGCCAGTGAGAAACTGAAGGTTTACTTTAAGATTTTGTAATGTATTGATTGTTAAATTGTTGCAAAATCTTCGTTTTTAAAGAAAAAAGCGTGCTTTTCAAGTGCCCCTTGCGGATTCATGGAGAGATTGGTGTGTGTATTTATGGATGATTTGCTCTCGGGATTCAAGTTCGTGCTTATCCGTATCCTGCCTAAAATCTCAATGAACTGACTTATGACCCAGCTCCTTCTTTTTACTTTGCAGAAAAAGCAGTTTATGAGTAAGAAGAAAGAGCACCCAAAGTGGGCTGTAGATTCAAATTGGGATAGAACCAAGTTTGGGACTCATAAGCATGACTATCCAATCGAGGAGATATGGATTTCTGTAATTTATGGGGCTGATTTTTTTAATCTTATGCCCCGTATCGGCATAACTTTCATATAACTTTGCATCAGTTAATTGAATGTTTCACTAAAATATTGTAATTATGGCAACAAAAACATTGAGTAATGAATTTATGCAACGTATTGCAGATGAAGGTGCATGGAAAGAACTTTCTAATGATTTATGCTGGACTGAACAACTATTGGAAAAGTATCAGGATAAGATTGACTGGAATGAGTTGTCTGAAAACAGAAATGTCTTATGGACCATTCCAATGTTGCAGAAATTTAAGCCTCGTATAAATTGGGATAAGTTGTCCAGATGTGCTGATGAAAGGGTATTAACAGAAAATTGCATTGAGACCTTTAAAGAAAAATGGAATTGGAGTGAATTGTCAAACAATAGTGTTATCACCAACGAACTTATTGATAAATTCGTAGACAAATGGGATTGGGAAGAAATAATAGGTAGATATCACAGCGAATTATTCTCTAACTGTAATGCTATGGAGTTCTATGAACGCTATAAGGAATATATCCCGGCTGCAAAACTGCAAAATTCATCGTTATGGAATGAGATAATCGAACAACGTAAAAATCAAATTATTGCAGAGATAACGGCATGATTTATTCACTCTTTATGACATTTATCATTATGACACTTTGGAAAATTTCAGCAAAGAACAATTGGAATTGGATAAGCGATATGAATGGGCTTCGGTGTGTAGGGAATGGATGGAGAATACATTCGGCTTGAACTATGGATAATCTTAGGGAAAGCTTGAATGGAGGACAGTGGGATAAATCGGATTTTATAAAAAGAAGTCTGATTTGTCTGCTAAGCGTAATTATACTTTTGTTTCTTCCTTTATATTATATAGGTAGAAAGGGAATCACTTATTTCAAAGGAATCAAATGAAGACAATAGAAAAGCATGACGTGAAAATCTTCACCGGTAATGTGGAAGAAAGTGCTATTGAGCAAATCCAGCGCTTGATGTCCATAGATGTGTTCAGCGGTTGCAAGGTACGCATTATGCCCGATGTTCATGCCGGGGCAGGATGCGTCATCGGCTTTACGGGCGACTTGGGGGACAGGGTTATTCCCAATATCGTAGGTGTGGATATAGGTTGCGGCATATGGGTTCAGCCATTCCGATGTCTGAAACCGATAGATTACCACGCCTTTCATGAATATATCTTGCGGGCAATACCTTCGGGCAGGAATCATCGGAGCAATGAATACCTGTCCTTGCCCCAGAAGTATATGGGGAGTTATAGTGAAGCGAAAGGCATCATTCGACAGATACGCTGTTATCGGGAGTTGAACGATGTGAAGCGACTCGACAAGTCCGTCGGCACCTTGGGGGGCGGCAATCATTTCATTGAATTGGACAAGGATGAGCAGGACCTGTATTACTTGGTGGTGCATACGGGTAGCCGTAACTTGGGTAAGCAAGTCGCGGAAATCTATCAGAAGTTGGCCGTGAAATGTCAATCCGGTTGGGCGGAAATGATGGAGGAACAGAACCGTCTTATCTATGAATACAAGCAGGCGGGCAGGAAGAGCGAGTTGCAGGAAGTCATTCGCAGCCTCCACAATTCATTCAAAATGCGTAAGTCCGCGATTCCGGCAGAACTGTCTTATTTGGAAGGCAGTTTTCGGGAGGACTATCTGCACGATATGCGTTTGTGTCAGCGATGGGCGGTTATCAATCGGAGGCTTATCGTTGGCTTGCTTCTCGATTATCTGAGCCAAGAGGGCTATGCCGAGGCTTCAAGTGAGGCTTTTGAGAGTGTACACAACTACATCGGCGATGACAACATCATCCGCAAGGGGGCTATATCCGCCCGCAAAGGGGAAAAATGCATCATCCCGATGAATATGCGCGATGGCTCACTGATAGGTATCGGCAAGGGGAATGAGGACTGGAATTTCTCTGCTCCTCATGGTGCCGGGCGCATAATGAGTAGAAGTCAGGCATTCCGGCAAATCAGTATGACCGATTTTGCACAATCCATGAAGGGCATATATAGCGAAACTGTAACTGAAGCTACTATAGATGAGAGTCCCATGGTATATAAACCTATGACTGAAATTTTAGGTAACATTACAGATACAGTTGAAATAGTAAATACGATAAAACCCATCTTTAATTATAAAGCGGCAGAGTAATATGGAGTTTGAAAACCTGGGATTCAAGTAAGTCCGTTTGTCTTGTGGAAAAAAGAATCGTGTACTTTATATCCACGTGCAGCCGGTTTTTTGAGAAATGAAGATATGCTAAGTATCGCTACTCATCTGATTGCATTGGGGGATGGAAAATCCAGTGGCACAAGACACATGATTGATATAGCTCGGAAAAAGGGAATCCCAGTATGGGTGTTTGAATATGTATCCTTATAAATAGTATTTTGAGTCCGAGTGTTAATAAGTGTATATCGAAGTGCGAAACCTTTACATTGCTTGTCGCCTCTCTGTTTGCAGTACACCCCATTAGTTGGGAAAAATTCCTTCCTCCGTTGGAAAAATTTTCGGGGCCAGTTGGGAAAAAATTTCTCCCCAGTTGGGACCCCTTTGGGGAAGACTATTTCAGTTTTATTAACATGTTTGCAAAATCCTTACATATCGTAAAGGGAGGGAGGAAGGATACTCTCCCGAACATTCTTCTCTCCATCGTTGTTCTTCTGGGAAAAAGAACCGATTATGAAGAAGCTATTATTGGGCCTCACGGCAGTGTGGGGCGGCACGGTGCAGGCGGTGGCCTGCACCGGCATATCCTTGTTTGCCAAAGATGGCAGTTATGTACAGGCTCGCACCATAGAGTGGGCCAAGGAACCGATGGAGAGCGAGTATGTCATCATTCCGCGTGGGCAGGAACTCATATCCTTTACTCCTACGGGTTCCAATGGCCTGAAATTCAAGGCACGTCATGGTGTGGTGGGGCTTTGTGTGGTGCAGAAGGAGTTTATTGCCGAGGGCATCAATGAAGCCGGATTGTCGGCCGGCCTCTTCTTCTTTCCCTATTATGGCGGTTATCTTCCCTACGACCCTTCGCTGAACGCACAGACGTTGGCCGATTTGCAGGTCACGGCCTGGATATTGAGCCGGTTTTCCTCCATTGAGGAGGTAAAGGCGGCCATCTCCACGGTGCGCATCGTGGGATTGGAGCGCGAGGCGGTGGTGCATTGGCGCATAGGTGAACCTTCGGGCCGACAGGTGGTGCTGGAAATCGTGGACGGCGTTCCTCGTTTCTACGAGAATACGGTAGGTGTGCTGACCAATTCGCCCGGATTTGAATGGCATCTGGCCAACCTCAACAACTATGTGAATCTCTTTCCCGGCAGTGCACCCGACCGTCCGTTGAGCGGCATCACGCTCCATCCTTTGGGCGGCAACTCCGGCTTCTTGGGCATCCCCGGTGATGCCACACCCCCGTCGCGCTTTGTCAGGGCTGCCTTCTATCGGGCCACGGCTCCCCTCCGGCCCACTGCTTACGACACGGTGACCCAATGCTTCCACATCCTGAACAACTTTGATATTCCCATCGGCATCGAGCATCCCTTGGGTGAAGCCCCCGACATGCCCAGCACTACACAGTGGACCTCGGCCATCGACCTGACCCATCGCAAGGTGTACTATAAGACGGCTTACAACAACACCATCCGTCTCATTGACCTGAGCGAGATAGACTTTCTCCGTGTGGCCTATCAGGCTCATCCCTTAGACAAGGTGAAGGAGCAACCGGTGGAAAAAATCAGTGTGGAATAAAGAAGAATATTAATCCTTTTTTAATGCCCGGCTAAGCATGAATTTAGCCGGGCATTAATCGTTGCGTCCTATCTTTGTCGGCCGAATTAAAAACCTTATATGACATGAGAAAGATAAGACCTCTTATTTTAATGCTGGCTGTCACCTGGCTGACGGCCTGCTCGGACAATGGCGGTGACGTTATCCCGCCGGCAGTGGAAGAACCTGAACAGGAAGAACCCGATGCGCCGGAGAGCGAAGAGAGTACGCATCATTTCCTGATGGGCAGCCTCTTCTCTTTCCAGAAGAACCTGCGCAACGGTGTGGATGCCGCCAATGGAGGAACCGCTTCCACCACCTTTTATAATAAGCCGTTGTTCGAAGCCAAAACCTTTGCTGCCACGGACGAAGAGTGGTGGGACAACCTGGTGGAGGAGTTTGTCTACAGCGGACTGGACTATGTGGCAGCCAACTGTCGCGGCCGCCTGCCACGGGCTGACGAGAACCCCAAGTATGAGTTGGATCATGGCGACCCCACCCGCATCAAAGACCTCATTGCGGCACTGAAACGGCGCGACGTGAAAGACCTGAAAATCGCCATCTTCGACGACTGCCCCGCGTCGTGGGCTGCAGCACGCAACTATGACCTCTATGGCAAATACTCCACGGTGTTGAGCAGCAGCGAACAGCAGTCGCTGAAACTCAGCGACGAAGAGGTGGTCTATCCGCTTGATGACCTGGAGGCTATTTATAAATACATCTGGGACTATAACATCAAGCTTGCCTTCCAGAATTTCTATGGCGAGAATGCGGCCAACAACGACTATTTGTTCCGCTACAATGGCAAGCCCGTGCTCTACCTGTGGAGCATCAACGGTTTCCTCAATGTGGAATATGCCGCCTTGGGAGGCAAGCGCATCAGCTGCACCGGCAAGTTGAAGAACATTCTGGAGAAGATACGCGAGGATTTCAAGGCCACTTTCGGCGAAGACCTCTTCCTCTGTGTGGACAAGGCCTTCTTTGACCGTGACTCCAGAGTGACCAAGTCGGTAGTGGATGCCCGTAACGATTGGTTCATTGCCTCCGAACAGGCCACCAACCGTTCCTCCTATAGCCTCTATACCCTGAACGGTACGAGCGTGGGAGTGGCCGTGCCCGGCTTCCTCACCAATGACAAGTCCGGTAGCCGCATGCTGTTTGACGCCAATCATGGCAAGACGTTGACTACGGCCCTGGATCACATGGTGAAGAACAAGGCCGACCTGCTTTTGCTGGAGGGCTTCACGGACATGGCCGAGAATGCCGCCTTCTGGCGGAGCACCGATGAAACCTACTATGACTTCCCCAACCAGCGCCTGAACATCCTGCGCAAGTACAATGCCACCAAAGCCTATCCCGCTGAACTGCGTGTGGAGGCTGAGACTTGCGACCGTGCGGTGGACAAGTCCGAGGGCAACAGCGGCCGTCAGTATCGTAAGGGTGACCTGGACATCAAGAAGTGCAACGACACTTTCGGCGGATGGTGCGTCACCGATACCGAGGCCGGCGAGTCCCTCACTTGGGTGGAATTGCCTTTCCGAAGCGGCAAGTCGCTCCTGAAGCTACGCTATGCCTCGCAGGAGGAGGCGGAAGTCTGCTTTGCCGTGGATGGCGAGAAGTGTGCCGGCGTGAAACTTCCGGCCACGGACGGTGCATGGAAAGAGCAGGAGGTTGCCGCCGTACACTTCGACCGGAAGGCCTGGCACGAGGTGACGCTCCATTTCCTGTCGGGCAGGATGGAGGTCAATTGCTTCAATATCTGTGCAGTTTCTGAATGAAAGAGCCGTATTAAGTGAATTTTAATTCGGAATTAATGCTCCGTGCAACCTTTAATTAAGCGTTGCAGCCTATTTTTGCATCCGAAAAACGACAATGTCCAATTTGATGCAGCGACCTTATGGATGTAGACTCCCTATGACTCCATAAGACTGTTTAAATAATGAATATGATGAAGAGACTTTACCGATTGCCGGCCTTGCTTGCCGCTGTTGTGACGACTGTGTGTGTCCATGCCCAGAGTGTATGGCAGAATGACTTTTCCCGTTCCGATGTCCCGATGGAAAAGGTAGGGCGGGGATGTTGTTCGATAAATGACGGCACCTTTCGTGCCAAAGATGCCTACGTTTGCTTTGGCAGCGAGGAGTGGAGAAACTACAGCTTCTCCTTCAGGGCTCGTGCCCCCAAGGAGGCCGGGCAGGTACAGATTTGGGCAGGATTCCGCACCTTCAACCGTTTTGACCGCTACGTGGTGGGCATCAAGGGCGGACTGCAGGATGACCTCTACCTGATGCGTACCGGCTACATGGGCACCGATGAGTTCATGGGAGTGCGTCCGCTCGGTTTCCATCCGGTGCCGGGCGAGTGGTACAGCCTGCGGGTAGAGGTATGCGGCCGACGCATCCGTATCTTTGTGGGCGATGAGGCATTGCCGCGTATCGACCTGGAAGACCCTAACGGCCATCTGGCTCCCACAGGCCCTGTCGCTTTGGGCGGTGGATGGATAGAGACCGAATATGATGACTTGGTGGTGACTCCCTTGGCCGATGATGCCCTGGATACTATCCCCATGACCGAATATCGCGAACGGAAATCTCCCCAAGAGAAGGAGGAGATGCGTCGGGCGGAGCGGGCCGGATATGCTCCTGTACGGGTAGGGGAGTTGGCGGCGGAACGCACCGACATCTCCCTGGACGGAGACTGGCTCTTCATGCCCGAGTATCAGTTGGAAGACAAGGCGAAGGCCGTCTCTCCGGAAACGTCCGATGAAGATTGGCACGTGATGAGTGTGCCCAACTTCTGGAACCCCATACGCATCTGGCTGCATGGCGAAACCATGCCTTCCCCCAAAGGGGCGCAGCACAAAGGCGTGTCCGACACCTACTATCAGCAGGAGACCGACCGCTGCGAGAACTATACCTTCGACTACCGTAAGACCGCTGCGGCCTGGTATCGCCAGTGGATAGACCTCCCTGCCGGTGTGCAGGGCAAGCGGATGGTTCTCTCGTTCGATGCCGTTTCCAAGATAGCGGAAGTCTATATCAACGGCGTGCTGGCCGGTACGCATGTGGGTATGTTCGGTGACTTCCAGGTGGATGGTAGCCGCCTGCTGCATGAAGGACGCAACCTGCTGACAGTAAAGGTGACGCGCGACATCAAGGGTGCTGCGGCTCAGACCAGTGATGCCATGGAGAACTACTATTCCTCTGTGCGCAAGGATGTGGAAGAGAACAAGAATGACGCGCAGGCTCATCAGGCCGTGCTCACAGATGTGCCCCACGGCTTCTATGGCGACAATCCTGCAGGCATCTGGCAGCCGGTGAAACTCACCATCAGCAATCCCCTGAAGATAGAAGACGTATTCATCAAGCCTGCTCTGGACGGTGCCACGCTGGAAGTGACCGTGAAGAACAACGGCACGAAGAAGGGCAAGTTTGCCTTGCAGGCCGATATCGTGGACAAGGCCACCGGCGAACCGCTCTATAGCGGCATGTTGCAGTCGAAGCTCCAGCTTGCCGCCGGTGCTCAGGAGACCTATGTCTGCCGTGTGGGCGGCCTCACTCCCAAATTGTGGGAACCGGCCACCCCGAACCTCTATGACTTCAAGTTCCGCCTGGTAGGGAACAAGGAACGCGAGATAGACCGTCTGGAGGTCACCTCAGGATTCCGCACCTTTGAATCACGCGATGGTTTCCTCTACCTCAACGGGCGCAAGTTCTGGCTTCGTGGAGGCAATCACATTCCCTTTGCCATTTGTCCCAACGATGCCCTGCTGGCTGACCGCTTCATGCAGCTGATGAAGGAGGGCAATGTGAATGCTACGCGCACCCACACCTCCCCCTGGAATGAACTGTGGGTGTCGGCAGCCGACCGCAACGGCATTGCCATCAGTTTTGAAGGCACCTGGTCGTGGCTGATGATTCACTCCACGCCCATCCCCGACAAGGCCGTGCTCGACCTCTGGAGCAGCGAGTGGCTGCAGGTGATGAAGAAGTACAAGAACCATCCGTCGGTCTTCTTCTGGACGGTGAACAATGAGATGAAGTTCTATGACCTGGATGCAGACACTGAACGTGCCCGCCGGAAATTCCGGATTATCTCGGACGTGGTGAAGGAGATGAGGCGGCAAGACCCCACACGCCCCGTCTGCTTCGACTCCAACTACATGAGGCGTAACGGGGTGAACCGCTTCGGCGAGGAGTTCATCAGCACGGTCGATGACGGCGACATCGATGACAATCATGGCTACTACAACTGGTATGACTTCTCCCTGTTCCGCTTCTTCAACGGCGAGTTCCAGAAGCAGTTCAAGACTCCCGGCCGTCCGCTCATCAGTCAGGAGATGAGCACGGGCTACCCCAATGGAGAGACCGGACACCCCACACGCTCCTATCAGCTCATTCATCAGAATCCCTACACGCTGATTGGCTATGAAGCCTATGACTGGGCCAATCCCGCCAGCTTCCTGAAGGTGCAGTCGTTCATCACGGGCGAACTGGCCGAGACCCTGAGACGCACCAACGACCAGGCTTCGGGCATCATGCACTTTGCCTACATGACCTGGTTCAGGCAGTGCTATGACCACCGCAACATCACTCCCTGGCCCACCTATTATGCCATGCAGCGGGCCATGCAGCCGGTGCTGGTCAGTGCCGAGCTTTGGGGACGCAACCTCTATGCCGGCGAGAAGCTGACCACCCGCATCTATGTGGTGAACGACAACGATGCCGGCCGCGACCTGCAACCCATGACACTGGCCTGGAGCCTGGTGGACGATGCCGACAGGATATTGGCTTCGGGGATAGAGGACTTCCCCGCCGTGGAATACTATGGCCGCAAGTACATCGAGCCGGACATCCGGATTCCCCATAATCTGCAGGCCGACAAGGTAAACGCCCGCCTGAAGCTGGAACTCGCCGAGAATGGCGCCACGCTTTCCCGAAATGAGTATGCCCTGCTGCTGGCCCGCAAGGAGTGGAATGTGGGACAGCTGAAGCCTGCTGCCGGAATTGTCCTGTTGGACAAGGACGGAACGGGCAGCCGGCTCGACTTCCTGCAAATCGCTTATCGTCCGGCTGCCACCGTTTCCGAACTGCTGAAGCACGCCAGGAAGAGTGCGCTCTGCATCATCTCGGGAGTGACGGAGTGCAGCGCCGAGGAGCAAACCGCCCTGCGTACCTATGTGGACAAGGGAGGACACCTGTTGCTGCTGAACTGCAAGGAACTGGCCCGCCAGCTCTATCCCGAGCACATCACGGGATGGATTATCCCCACCGAGGGCGACATTGTGAACATGGAGCAGAGCGACCATCCCGTCTTTAGCGACATCGACCTCTTGGAGCTGCGCTACTTCAATGACAACCGTCGCGAGATACCGCTTGCCTGCCGGGCCACGCTGAAGGTGAACCGCAGTGCCGACCTTGTGGAACTGGCCGGTCAGATGAAGATACACGCCTATATTGATGGCGGCAAGCCCGAAGACCGCATAGCCAAAATCAATGCCATGCGTGGAGTCACCCTGCTGCAGCTTCATGCCGGCAAGGGTGAGGTCATGGTATCTACCATGTGTACGGACAAGGCTTCGACCGACCCGATAGCCGGCCGCCTGCTGCTGAACATGATTCGTCAGACGATGCGCTAATCTGCGGGCATCGTCTCTTCATAGAGCTTCACCTTGCGGCCTATCCCGTAGCGCACCCTGATTTCTGCCGGGATGTAGCGGAACTGTTGTCGTCGCATTACCTCCAGGATATCCTCCTCGGGATGGGCACTCATGTAGAGCGTGATACGTTTCACGTTGTCCATGTTCAGCTGTTTGTTCCAGATGTCCATGAAGGAGCGCAGGGGAAGTTGGGCCACCTTGTCACGATGCCGCAAGGCACGACGGTGCAGGTGGTAGACATGTCCCTCAATGGACGTTTCGCGGACCGATAGCAGGGTAATAGACTGTTTCTCGTTCAGTCGGTTGATGAACCTCTCCCGGTTTTCGGCGTTGGCCTCCATCCCTTCGTGTTGGCAGAGGGTATCCAGCACGACATTGCGCACTTTCTGTTGGCTCCAATAGACCGTGCCGTTGATTTCTGCCGCTTTCAGCGTGCAGCACAAGGCATATCCGTCACTGTCCGACAGGCAGATGTCTATGCCTCCGCTTCCCTTCAGAGGGATGTAGACGCGTCCAAAGCGGTTGCTCTGCAGTGCCCAAATGTCCTCCTCTCCCTTCTTGACGGCCATGCATTGCATGTTCTGGTCAATGTAGGGCGGTTTGGCCTGGCGGTTCACGTAGTAAATCTCCACCTCCTTGGGGAGCACCGTCAGGAAGTTGCCGCACGTCAGTTGGTACTTCTTCAATAAACTCTCGTTGATGTGCTGCAGTTGCGTCACGGGCACCCCGTTTGCACTCGTCAGCTCGTGTACTGAATTTCTTAAACTGTCCATATATATGATTGATTGTTAGGCGTATTGTCGCCTGATTGTCGTTAGCAAATATACGAAAAAAAAGTGGGCCTGCGATACCCGCTCTTCACTCTACAAATGCTTCTCTTGATGCGTGATGTGCTGATAATCAATTGATTTTATTTTCTTAAAAAGAGTTAATTATCCTACCGGGTTATCCATTGCATGGCGGCCCCGGTTGGACGATACACGTGTGGCTCGTGGACCACACATGTATGGACGATGGACGAAACATGTCTCGTCCAAGCACCACACGTGTATGGACGAAACACGGAAAAGGTTTTCTGCTTTTAGAACCTGTTTCGCATTTATTCTGCTTTTTCATGAGGAGTCTTTTCGAGATATTTTGGTTGTTCTTTTAAAAACATGGCGGTAATCGTTTTCATGTTATTATAAAGCCAATGCTTTTATCTCTATTCTCCTAATTATCAAAAGCTTATTTAAAATTCTTATATCGAACTCACGTAGATATGCTAACAGCCACATCAATAACAATATATATATTGATGCGATATTCCACCGTGAGTATTTCTTCGTTTTGCTAAATTTTCATAACTTTGTAGTCGCTTAGGGCTTTTATACCCAAAGCAGACATAATTGTGAAAGTGTTTTCGCACTGTCCTTAAGTGAAAATGTGGAAGTTTTCAAATGTAAGAGGACGACGAATAGCACTCACTACTTGTGTAGATATGTGAATGGCGCATTGCGCGTATCCCATACTATTCAAGTGTGGGGTATCGTATCGTTTATTCTTACATAGGTCTTTCCACAACCTTCACTTAGATAAACGAAAGTCAACTCCACACTTTCCTTTTTTATTTAGCTATACCATATCGGAGTTGGATGGTAATAGGGGTTTGAACTTTAACTTCAAAAACATATTACTATGAGACGATTATTTACCTTTTGGATGGTTGCAGCCTTACTCCTTGTGGTAGGTTGCAGTAAGGAGTACGATGACTCGGCATTGTCGGGTCGGGTCGATGATTTGGAGAGTCGCGTGCAACGGCTTGAGCAATTATGTCAGCAGCTGAATACCAATATTTCATCGTTGCAGACGATTGTAACCGCTTTGCAGAACAACGACTATGTGACAGGCGTTACGCCCATTTCCGAAAATGGCCAAACAATCGGCTATACGATTACTTTTTCCAAAGCGCAATCTATTACAATCTATCACGGCAAAGACGGTCAGAACGGAGCCGATGGTAAAGATGGTCAGGATGGTGCAGACGGCAAGGATAGCGATTATGTTCCTACTATCGGTGTAAAGCAAGACACTGACGGCATCTATTATTGGACTCTCAATGGTGAATGGCTTCTTGATGATGCAGGTAACAAAATCAAAGCTCAAGGTCTTGACGGTAAAGACGGAGTTGATGGCGAAGATGGAACTGATGGAGAAAATGGTCAAAATGGCGAGAATGGTAAAGACGGTCAGGATGGCACCAATGGCAAGGATGGCGCTGATGGTATTACACCACAACTCAAAATCGAGGACGACTATTGGTATGTTTCATACGATAATGGCGCATCATGGTCTCAACTCGGCAAGGCTACGGGAGAAGATGGCAAGGATGGTACCAATGGTATTGACGGAACCAATGGAGTAGATGGAAAATCGTTCTTCCAAGATGTAACTCAAGATGAGAGCAATGTCTATTTCACGCTTGCCGATGGTACGGTAATCACAGTTCCAAAGGGCTTAGCATTGAGCATTGAGTTTGCCGAGAGTGATTTGGTGGTGATGTCACCTAATTCTACTCGCGAGATTGGCTATACCGTAACAAGTGCAACCGAGACCGTAAAGGTAGAAGTTACATCTTCAGCCGATATCAAGGCAAAGGTGGTAGCTGATAATGAGAGTGGCTTGACGGGAAAAATTCACATTACAACGGGTGCTACAATTGAAGAGGAGTATAGCAGGGTGATTGTTTTTGTTTCGAATGGTGATAAGGTTATTATGCGTAGCATCACATTCGAAGAGGCTGGCTTGGTTGTGGAGGAGAACGCCACAAAGCAAGCTGCGGCAGAGGGTGGTGAGATGACACTCGAGTTTTTATCGAATGTGGAGTACGAGGTTGTTATCCCCGAAGATGCACAGAGCTGGATTTCGGTAGTTCCTGCTACTCGCGCAATGGAGAAGCAGACTATTACCCTAAAATTAGAGCCAAACGAAGGCTACTACCGTAGCGCAACCGTGATAGTACAATCTCCTGATGGCACTCTTAAATTGGAGTATCAGGTGGAGCAGGATGGCGAGTTAGGAGTAGAGATTGACCCATCGCAAATCCCTGATAATGAGATTTGGTATAAGACAAGCGATAATAGTCTTATAGATATCGACCATTATACTCAATTAGGATATAATAGCAGTCCTTTCAATGTACCTATTATTTTGCATACCTATTCAAAAGGTCTTGGAGTTATCAAATGTAATGGAATAATTACTACGGTTAATCAGTTTGCTTTATCGTATCCAAGTATTACAGAAATATATTTACCAAATTCCATAAAAAGATTAGAGCAAGGAGCAATATCTGACACTTCTATACAAAGTATTAGAATCCCTGATAGCTTTCAATTTGGAGGAGAGCGTTGCTTTGGAAACAATCCGGGATTAAAAGAGTTTACGGGGAATCACACATCGGATGATAAACGTTGTGTTATTATTGGTGGTGTTATGTATGGTTTTGCTCCAAATGGGCTAACTTCTTATGAATTACCAAACGGGATTACATCTATCTATAACTCTGTATTTTCTAACAATAGCAGTATTACATCTATTATACTGCCTGATGGGCTAAAAGAAATTCTCAATGACAATTTTCATGAATACACAGCACTCGAAACTCTCACAATCCCTGAAAGCGTTGAAAACATTGAAGACATTTTAAGACGTTGTAATAACATAAAAGCATTTTATGGAAATCCGAGGTTTGTTTCAGAAGATAACGCTTTCCTGTACAAAGATAATTTCAATGGTTATGGCAAATGGATGATTCACTTTGCTAGCAAGTCCGGTTATACAGAATATACAATTCCAGAAGGTATAGTGGGTGTAAATACCGATTGTTTCTACTATGTTGAGAGCCTCAAAGAACTGACATTTCCAAGCTCAATTAAATACGTATATAGTGCAGATGCCTTTATGGGAACATATAATATTGAAAAAATATATGGACCAAATGTGACAGATGATAATAGAAGTCTAGTAGTAAATGGTTCACTATTATATGTGGCTCCAAAAGGTTTGACTGCTTATATAACGCCTAATGGAGTTACTAACTTATCGTATGAAGTTCTTTCTCGAAAACCAGAATTGGAGAGCGTAGTTATATCTGATGATGTTGTTGCAGTGGGTGATGCTTTAAGTTGCCGACCATATGAAATTCCATTAGGATATATTCTATGGAACAATCCTAATCTGAAAACCGTGACAATTTCAGCCAATATAAGGATTCTTGGAATGGATCCATTTGGATTAGATTATAGGGATAACTTGGAAACCATATATTTGCGAGCTCCTATTCCACCTATAATTGGTCATAATCAACCTGAACGTATTCCTTCATTATTTCCCAATTTAACAATTTATGTTCCGGAAGAATCTTTGGAAGCATATAAAGGTTCTCCCGATTGGGCTCCATATAAAGGATATATAAAGGGTTATAAATACACAGATTTACCAAAGAATGACACCTATATTTCATCAGACTATTCAAAAGATGGTGATATAACTACTTTGCAAACCGCTACTAAGGGGATGGTATTGACATTGTATTGATGGGTGATGCTTATAGTGACCGTCAAATTGCGAATGGGACATATAAGGTTGATATGGAAAATCTTTACAACAACCTCTTTACCGAAGAACCATACAAGTCGTACAAGGACCACTTTAATGTTTATTATGTAAATGTGGTATCCGCAACTGAGGGTTATGAGTATGGAAACACTGCACTTGATGGATATTTTGGTGATGGCACATTAGTTGGTGGTAATGATAACGCTGTATTTGATTATGCCCTCAAGGCAATCTCGGAGGAGGAGATTGACGAAGCATTGCTGATCGTAGCAATGAACTCCGATAATTATGCGGGTACTTGCTATATGTACTATCCCGAAAATGGCGCAGGGTATGGTAATGGCGTATCGGTGTCATACTTTCCGCGTGGTGGCGATGCAACAACATTTGCTCAGTTGCTCCACCACGAGGCGTGTGGTCACGGCTTTGCAAAACTTGCCGATGAGTATGCCTACGAGGATATGGGAACTGCTCCGAGCGACTATGTTTCAGCGATTAAGTCCCAGCAGAGCAATTGGGGCTGGTGGAAAAATGTAGATTTCACGAGCGATCCAGCAGCAACCCGTTGGAGTCATTTCGTCAGCGACACTCGTTATGCTAACGAGGGCTTGGGTGCATATGAGGGAGGCTTGACATATTGGACAGGCGTATGGCGACCAACCGAGAACTCTATTATGCGCTACAACACAGGCGGATTTAACGCTCCATCGCGTGAGGCTATCTATTACCGTATTCACAAACTTGCTTATGGTGACAGCTGGGAGTATAATTACGAAGATTTTGTAGAGTGGGATGCTCGTAATAGAACTACATCATCGGCAACGCGTACGATGGAATATAAACCTGCAAATTACAAGCCTACTCATCCGCCTGTAATCATAAACAAATCGTGGAAAGATGCAAAGTAAGCGACAAATAACACGCAATATGTTGGCGGTAGCAGTTATACTGCTATCGCTGGCATATCTTTGTTCGTGTGCAGCAAGCCGAAAGATGAAAAAGAAGAGTGACAAACAGCCACAGGCAGATAGTGTGGATGTTTTTGTACCGACACACCCGCCCGTAGTTGTTCCGCATTCGTGGCGTGAGAGCGGAAAGAAATAAACTATTTGCCGGGATGTCAGTTTAGCTTATCCCATTGGCTATATGTCCAAAACAGGCTAAACCTATTTGTGCGTTGATAGCAAAAATGAAATAATCTTTTGATAATTAGGGGATAGCGGTAAAAGTATTAACTTTATAGTGTTCAATTATAACATTAAAACGATTACCGCTATGTTCTCCGAGGATAAAGTTACTGAAATTTTCTATTTGGCCGGTAAGCAGCGCATTCATATTCATAAAACTTTTGTTGGTTTGGCAAGCCGTGTAAGGTGTTCTCCGGGCTGTTTCTTTGAAAAGAAACCTGGAAATATGTCAATGGCGGGCAATTGCCGTTATCCGCAGGAAAGCTCCTTGAAAAAGTATCTTAGGATACTTTGCCATTTATCTTAGGATACTTTACGATTTATCTTAGGATAAACTGGCAAGTATCCTAAGATACTGTCTTTTCCTGATTTCAGTAGACGTTTTTCAGTTTCATTAGCTGTATTAGTAGACACTTCTTCTGGAAGCCTACTGGAAGTCTTTACACTTTCCCTCTTTGTCCTGACATTGGTTACACCTGCGCAAAGATGGACAAGCAGGATTCCGGGCTTTTTGTTTGGCAAGAATGAGTGTCCCTCGATGGGACATTCATTCTTACTTCTGTATTCCGTGTTGATGGCTTAAGCTATCATCCGGGCT
>JAFURM010000052.1 GCA_017471925.1 Bacteroides sp. | reverse complement strand
TTTATGGAAAGAATGACATGGAATCATTGTTGCAAACCGTTTCAGTCTGCAAGTGAAATCTTAAATTATAGTTAAAATCAAAAATAATCAAATATGGAAGTGGCTCATTCTGAGTACTTCCTAAGCAATTGAGTGCTTACGCTGCACAAACTGCACTAAATGGAAAAATTCCATGCATTAGAACTGCACTAAATGGAAAATATCAGAAACGACAATTTTGACTTTTATGAAAATATCCATTATTACCTCCTGCTACAACCGGGAGGCAACGATTCGTGACGCTATCAAAAGTGTATTGACACAGGACTATCCTGACATTGAATATATCATCGTGGATGGGGGTTCAACGGATGGTTCTATTGCTGCTATCCGTGAGGCTATTATCGGTCATGAGGAACAAGTGAAATTCATCTCTGAACCTGACCATGGTATGTATGAGGCCATAAACAAAGGAATACGTATGGCTACCGGAGATATCATTGGACTGGTTCATTCCGACGACTACTTGTATGAGGCTTCGACCATCAGCAAGATTGTAGCTGAGTTTCAGAAAAGCGAGGCCGAACTGGTTTATGGCAATGGGCTGTTTGTAGACTATGAACAGACTGAAAAGATTGTACGGAACTGGATTAGCGGCAGTTATTCCCAAAAAAAGGTACGTAGAGGCTGGCTTCCCCTCCATCCGACGGTCTATATCCGTAAGGAATGCATAGAGAAGTGGGGACTGTATGACGAAAGCTACAAGATTGCAGCAGATTCGGATTTCTTGGTGAGATACTTGTATGAGGCGGATTTGAAGGTGGCTTACCTGAATGAATATGTCATCAGGATGAGAATGGGGGGATTGTCTACAGACAGTAGCAAGATGAAGCAGAAGTGGGCAGAAGATATACGTATGTATCGCTCACACGGTTTTAACCCCTATTGGGCTTTAAGTCTGAAAATTGCCAGCAAGGTGCCTCAGTTCATACAAGCCAAATTCATGAATGGGAACAAGGGCTAATCTCGCCTGTGCCTGATACCAAACAGCCAATAGAAAATTCTGCCGACACAGTTCAGTACGGACAAGAAGAAACGTTCGAAAAAGGATGGTTTATCGGTCATGCTATAGATATTTTGGACAAAAATACGACTTTTGAGTAAACTCTGATAGGAAAATGAGAAAAATCATATGCTTGCTTCTATTTTTGCTTGCTGCAGGAACGGTGCGATTGTATGCCCAATTCATGTATGGAACAACGGGATTGCTCCAGATGCCGACTGCCGAGATGCAAAGGGACAAGACCTTTATGTTTGGCGGCGGAGTGCTGAATCCTGAAATCATACCGTCCAAGGAGTGGTGGGGTAACTACTATACGTTCAACTATTACCTGAACGTGACGATATTCCCCTGGTTAGAAGTGGGCTACAACTGCGTACTGGTGAAAGCCAAACCGGGCATTTATCACTGGGTGCCTTCCACCTACGGGAAGTTTGTGAACCAAGACCGTTCCTTTCATGGACGATTGCGGGTGTGGAAAGAGGGATGGTGGAAGGAATGGACGCCACAAATTGTGGTGGGGCTGAATGACCCGACAACCGGCAGCTGGGAAGGTGGTTCTTCAAGTAATGATCAGCGTCAGAACGGCTTCTTCTGCCGCTACTATATCGCGGCAACCAAACATCTCTCTTTTAAGGAATATGGGACACTTGGGATTCATGCGGCATACGTATATAATGAAAAGGAGATAAATCACCTGAACGGACCGTGCTTGGGAGCAAGCTATCGTTTTGAAGTGCCGGAAAGTTCTTTCTGGAACAAGCTGTTGAATGGAGCCACACTGATGGCGGAATATGATTCTCAAAGTGTAAACATCGGTGGCAGTTACTCACTTTGGAAGGAGCGTATCAATATTGTAGGTGAACTGCACCAATGCAAGCATCCTTCCGTCGGGCTGTATTTCAAGATTCATCTGAAATAACTACTTGATTCGTTATAGGGCAACCATCTGCAGAAGCCACTGTCATAGCCATCCAAATGACAGTGGCTTTTCTTGTTTATTCCATGAGTAACTCAGTCTGAATACTGATAGAGTTTCAGTCCAAAGGGCTGTACCATGACCAGCAGGTGATCGAAGATGTCTGATTGTATACGCTCATATTCCCGCCATATTTTATTGCGTGAAAAGAAATAGACCTGGATGGGGACACCATAAGTGGTAGGCTCTTTCTGGCTGACAATCATGTCCATTTCGGTATTGACTACAGGGAGGCTGCAGAGGTAACGTTCTATGTAGACACGATAGAGTTGGGCATTGGTAGGGGTCTCTCCCTCTTGTGGATGATAGTCGGCCATCAGGGGAACATTCTTGCGAATGGTTTCCAACTCATCGGGTGTACAGAAATGGAGGGTGGTCATATCCAGACAGATATTCTTGTTCACCCGACGTCCATCACTCTCCTTCATCCCCCGCCAGTTAATGAAAGCATTGTTAACCAGGGTATAAGGAGGAATGGTGGAGATGGTTTCATCCCAATTCTTTATCTTTACGGTATTCAGGGTTATCTCTTCCACCAGGCCATTGGCGGTTCCATTGGGCATCTGCACCCAATCACCAATGCGCAACATATCGTTGGCAGACAACTGCACACCTGACACGAAACCTAAAATGGTGTCACGGAATATCAGCATCAACACTGCGGCAGATGCTCCCAAACCGGCAAACAGGCTGGCGGGCGATTTGTTGACCATAATGGCGATAATCACAATGCCTCCTACAAAAAAGAGCAAGACCTGAAACACCTGTACCAATCCTTTCATGGGATGACTCTTACGCAATTCCTTGGAGTTGTAAAGATCCAGCAGTACCAGCAGGAAGCCATTGATGGCCAACAGAAGTACCACGGTCAAGTAGATGGAACAGAGTCTTTGGGAAACCATCAACATCTCCCGCCCCTGCACAAAAGCCAAGGGTAGCAAATAGTAGACCAAAAGTCCCGGAAGGGCATGAATCAGATAGTGTCCGACCTTACGCTTCACCAATAATGTGCTCCATTTGCGCATGCCATGACGGGTGATGCGTCTCATTCCGCCAAGGAAAATGAACTGACACAAGTAGTCTAAACCAACAGACAAGGCCACCATCAGCAAGGCGATGATGCTCTCATCGAACATGTTGGCTATTTGGGGGTCTACTCCCCACCCTATCAGAACCTCGTTCATCCAACTGCCTAAACTCCTCATATGTCTTCGCTTTTGTGATACTCATGAGAAACAAAAACGTGCACAAGATGTTCGGCAAGAAGCCGGTCCTGAATTTTCCGCTGCCTATAACGGTGCTACAATATCAGGCGAAGAGCTGCGTAAATAGCCATACTGAGCATCGTGAGGATGCCCACATGTACAGGCAGATAGAGACGGCTGACAAGAGACGGACGTTCATAACGGCTGACACGCACAAACAGCTGATACATCAGCCAGGCTCCCAAGGCTCCAAGAAGCATGCCTGCCAACAGGTCGCCCAAATAGTGCACACCGAGATACATGCGTGAATAGGAAGTTAAAGCAGCCCATATCATCATGTAACAGCTGAGCCAGCGCTTTCTGAAAAGGAACAGGATGAAGAATGCCAATCCGAATGTATTGGCTGCATGGCAAGAAGGGAAACCATAGCGACCACCCCGATAGCCATCCACAATATGGACCATCTCTGATATGGGATTATCCGGATTGGCCGGGCGCAGACGTTCCACCAACGGACGTATCACGGTAGCTCCCATCTGATCGGCAAAGGTGATGGTCAGTGCCACCGCTATCATGCAGAAGAGTGATGTACGCCAATGGAAGTTGCGCACAATGACATAAAGAATAGCGGCATACATGGGCACCCACACAACTTTTCCGCTATAGGCTTTCATGAAATAGTCAAAGAACGGTGAATGCCATCCATTGACGGTCAAGAGTATCTGATTGTCAAGCTCCGTGAGCCACTGTAATAATTCTGTCATCACCGGTAAATATTAACGTGAAGCAAGGTCATCATAAAGTTTCTGCAGATAGGCTTTACCCTTGAGAAGATTTTCGCCAGCCGCTTCTCCTGCTTCCCAAACGACACGGCCAGCCTGGTTGTCATAAATGACCTGACCATCGGAAGTGACCATGCCAAAGGCATCGGGCACCGTGAAGAAAGCGAAATGGGGAGAATCGGGATTGAGCATATCCTTACTGAAAGTGAATTCATCATGCGGCAAACCGAGCTGGGCCAACAGAGTGGCAGCCAAATCCTGCTGAGACCCATAGACATCTATGCATCGCGGTTGGCGTACGGCACCGCCTATCATAAGCAAGGGTATGCGGTAGCGTTCCAAAGAGAAGTTGTCCAACTGCTCCGGATAGGCACCCAAATGGTCGGGAACGAGAATGAGTACGGTATTCTTCCACTGGGGCAATTCACGGAAACGGTGTACAAAATCGGCTACGCAACTGTCCGTATAGGCAAAAGCATTCAGACGGTCGTTCTCCAAACGGCGATAAGGAACCTCGAAAGGCTCGTGACTGCTGGAGGTCTGTACCACCCGATAGAAGGGTTTGCGGCCGGTCTGTTCCATCATCTGAGCCTCATGCTCCAAATCGGTTATCAAACGGTTGAAAAGCACATGGTCATGTGCTCCCCATTTGCTCAGACGCTCGGAAACGGGGAAGTCGCGATCACAAACGATATCCTCAATACCTGATGACATCAGATAGGAGCGCATGTTGGTGAAGTCTGCATCACCACCATAATAATATTGTGTGGCATATCCGGCCTTACGCAAAGAGGAGGCAATGGCAGGAAGATGTTGGGTCTTCCGTGAATACTTCATAATGCTTGTAGTAGGCTGTGCCGGATAGCCGCTCATGATGGCTACAAGCCCGCGGTCGGTACGGAAACTGTTGGCAAAAAAATTGGTGAAAAGTACGCCTTCCTGCGCCAAAGAGTCCAAATGGATAGCAATACCCGGTTCTCCTCCAAGAGTGGTCATCAAGCGGGAAGAAAAACTCTCCAAAATAACCAACATCACATCGGGACGGCGCATAGTGAAGAGTTCGTCCACTGGTGCTCCGGAAGAGACAGACAGGGTATCGGCCAAGACCTGGGAATCCAGCATGGCGGTAAACGCTCTGTCGGCCTCATCTGCTCCCATGAAGCGGTATTGCTTGGCAAAGTTCTTTTGCTTGGAGAGGGATTCCAACAAATTGAAGGCCGGATTGGTCGCGGCATGATTCAGGCGAAGATTGGAACTGAAATAGACTTTTCCCGTGTTCATGGTAGAAACCGTGAAACCGCCACGAATGGGGATGAAAAGCAATCCCGTGAGAAGTAGCAGAACCAAAGAGACAGGCAAAGCCTGGAAAGGTAACTTCAGACGCTGGAAGCCCTGCTTGGACAGGAGGAGTTTCCGGAATGTCCAAGCAAAAAGGAAAGTGCAACCAACCCAAGCAAGCACTCCTCCCAGTACAAACCACCAACTGACGCTGGCCACAGCATCGCGAGGAGAAGAGAAGAAGTAGAACAAGGGGGTAGCATCCAGACGGAAGCCCCAATAGCCATATAATGCCAAATCTACCACCAATACCAACGATAGCAGGCAGGCTATCAAGAGGAAATAACCGTTCCACACACGTCTGAGCACATGTGATAGGGTCCATGCTGAAGCAAGGAGCATCAACCCCGGAAGTGCAGTCAGATAACCGGCCAACGAAAAGTCCAACGGCAAGCCGTGCCACATGGTGAGCAACCAATCCCAGCAAGAGACATCGGTATAAATGGACGGGTAACAGGCCATGAACAGCGGCTTCTGCAACACGAAGAGGGCTACAAACAAAAAATAAGTCTTGAGAAATATTACAATTCTATCTTTCATTGTCTTTTGGGATACTGATATTAATGGTGTGGCAAAAATAAGGTTTTTATTCCGGATTCACACACTATTGCCGCAACAAATGCAGATGATGCTCTATCGTTGCCGGCAATTCATTCTCATAGTGAGTCACCATAATCAGTGTCTTATCTGTACGCCGGCAAAAGGCTTCTATAATTTTCTTCACACGCCGACGGTTGTAGGTATCCAATCCGTGCAACGGTTCGTCCAATATCAGCAGTTCAGGGTCTTTCACGAAAGCCCGGGCCAGGAGGGCCAGACGTTGTTCGCCACTACTGAGTTGGAGAAAAGGTTTGTCTTTCAGAGAAGCGATGCCAAAGATATCCATCCACCACTCGCAAACAGCCATCTGCCCGGCATGCGGACGCTTATAGAGGCCGATACTATCGTGCAAGCCACTGGCCACAATCTCGATGGCGGGCAAGTTCTTCAAGTAAGCCCGATGCATTTCAGGACTCACATAGCCGATATGTTTCTTGATTTCCCAAATGCTCTCGCCCGAACCACGTCGGCGTCCAAAGAGAGCTATGTCACAAGCATAGGACTGAGGATTGTCTGCGCAAATAAGGCTAAGCAAGGTAGATTTTCCTGAACCGTTTTCACCACTCAATGCCCATTTTTCTCCACGCTTCACGGTCCAATCCAAGTTCCGCAGGATGGTGCGTTCACCATAACGGATACTCACCCCATTCAGTTTCACCACTTCATCGGCTACATAACATCCGTCTCCATAAGGAAGTCCCAGAATGCGTTGCTGCAGTTCTGCCAAAGGTTTCGCTTCCTGCTGTCGCTTCCAAGCATCGTTTTCCGCAAATGCTCTCAGATAATCAGCACGCGTCATCTTGTTTCCGACATGTTTATCCTTCACCGGAAGCACATGGGTAATGAAGGGAGGAATATCATCCAGCATGGAAAGTACCAGAATAATCTGCAGGTTACCTAAAGCACAAAGTCGCTCCAACAGACCGGAAAGCAACTCACGGGCCGATGCATCCAACCCGATAAAGGGATTGTCCATAATCAGTATGCGCGGGGCTGTCAACAAGGCTTTCACCAACTGAAACTTCCGTAATTCACCACTACTTAACAGGATAATTTTCTTGTTGAGCAACGGTTCGATACCAAAGAGGGCAAAAAGTTGTTGCCTCAGTGGCTCATCCTTCACCTTGCCAATTATATCACGAACCAAAGGTACATCATCCTGCTCCGTCTGATTCCAACGTTGCTGATAGTAGTAACTGCCATCAGCGGCTCCATAGGTGTCTCTGAAAGCGATGTACTTGATGTTCTCATAAGCTGTAGTGGTGGTGGAGGGTGCAAAGTCATATTCCGGTTCGCCCACGTTCAAGGGATATTTTCCGGTCAGCATATCTACCAGCAAACTTTTACCGGCACCATTGGCTCCGACAATGGCTACATGTTCGTCTGCTCCCAAAGCAAGAGAGACAGGTGATGCCAGACGTACAAGCGGATTGCGCACTACCGCATCATTCAACCGTATCGTATATTGTTCTTTTTCCATGGGGTATTTAAAATTATAATCCCCACCAATCTTCATAGATTGGCAGGGATTATCAGTTTGAGGTTCCTGGCGGATTCGAACCGCCGTGCACGGTTTTGCAGACCGCTGACTAAGCCACTCATCCAAGGAACCGGATGTATCAGAAAACGTCTCGTTCCTGATTGCGGATGCAAAGGTAGTACATTTTTTGGAATAACCAACTATCCGCAGCACTTTTTCTTCGTTTTTTTCAGTTCTTTTCGGCAAGAACGACGTTTGGATTCATACAAAGTTCTTAATTCACAGCCCGTTGCACAATTTTCGCAAGGGTTGTCTTTTTTCTTCACACGTACAAAAAAGCGGTAGACACCCCACCCTATGCGTCCGATACAAAGCAACAACAGCAATCCTACCGCCCACTCTTGCCATCCGTTCATATCAGCCAACCTCCTATCCGGTAAACGGCAAAAGCCACAAACCACGCAAGACACGTGGTGTAAAGGGCCGCGAACAAGGCCCATCGCCAACTGCCAGATTCTTGCTTGATAGCTACCAGTGTGGCAATACAGGGGAAATAGATCAATACAAACAACATGTAGCAAAAGGCGACCAAAGGGGTTATTGGAATACGCTCGGCAAGACTCACCGTATCTGCTTCAGCATCATTCACATAAAGCACTCCCAGTGTACTTACCACCAGTTCCTTGGCTCCTACGCCCGACAGCAAACCGATACCCAACTTCCAATCGAAGCCTAAAGGTTCCAATATCGGTTCTACAGCCTTACCTATCTGACCTATATAAGAATGTTCCTGTTGTTCGGCCACTGTATCATAGGCTCCATGATCGGGATAATAGCCTAATGCCCAAATAACGATGGAAGCAATCATGATGATGCTGCCCATCTTCTTCAGATACTGCACACCACGCTCCCACGTATGGCGTAGGATGGTCTTTGCCGTAGGCATACGGTAAGGAGGAAGTTCCATCACAAAGGGAGTATCATCGCCCTTCACTATAAATCGACTGAACAAACGAGCCAGCAATACAGCCAGCAGAATGCCGATAGCATAGATAAGCAATAACACCAGACTGCCGCTCCTTGGGAAGAAAGCTCCCACCAAAACCAAATAGATGGGCAAGCGGGCACTGCATGACATCAAAGGATTAATCAGCATCGTGATGAGACGGCTTTTGCGGTTTTCAATCATGCGCGAAGCCATAATGGCCGGCACATTACAGCCAAAGCCCATAATCAATGGGATAAATGACTTTCCGTGAAGCCCCATCTTGTGCATAATCTTGTCCATGATGAAAGCCGCACGAGCCATATAGCCGGAATCTTCCATGATGGAAATACAGAAATAAAGAATAAGGATGTTGGGCAAAAAGACAATGACACCCCCCACTCCACCAATGATGCCATCTACCAGCATATCCTTCAAAGGACCTTCCTGCATGTGGGCACGAATCAAGTCAGAAACCGTCTCCACCATCCATTCGATACCCAGCATGGGATATTCACCAAGCACGAAAGTTCCCTGAAACATGAGATACATGAAAAGGAAGAAAATGGGGAATCCCCAAATGCGATGGGTCACAATGGAATCAATGACCCGCGTACGGTATTCATTGTCCTGATGATTGTCTACAAACGTCTCCTTCAAGGCACCCGAAATGAAACCATACTTGGCATCGGTAATCGCCTGTCCGCTCTCCTCATTCAGGACCTTGCGCAAACGCCGCTTTTCCCTCTCGCATACAGAAATAATTTCTTCTCCGTTGGGAAGTTTTTCGACCAAACGTACCGCCTCGCGATCATCTTCTAATAGTTTGATGGCCAAGAAACGGGTAGAGTACCTGTGACGTATCTCTTCGTTGACACTGATGACCCGTTTCACCTCCTCTATGCTATGTTCCAATTCGGGACCGTGATTAATGTGGATATGGCGATAAAAGCCACGAGGTTGTTCGTCTTCCTGCTGAGTTCCGAAATCATGATCGGGTACATACTCCTTGTGCCAATCACGCATCTCCGCCAGAATTTCAGCCCTCACTTCACCCGACTGTTCCAAAAAGTCGGCTCCTTCATAGAGAGCAATGATGACATGAAAAAGATGGTCTATACCTCTTCCCGAACGACTTACCGTAGGCACCATGGGGACTCCCAAAAGACAGCCCAGAGCCACATAGTCCAAAGAATTGCCACTGTTTTCCAACTCATCGAACATATTGAGTGCCATGACCATACGTACATTCATATCAATAAGCTGGGTGGTCAAATAAAGGTTGCGTTCCAAATTGGAAGCATCTACCACATTAATGATTATATCGGGAGTTTCATCAAGAATATGACGACGAACATAAATTTCCTCCGGTGAATAGGCAGAAAGCGAATAGGTACCCGGCAAGTCTACAATTCGGAAATGATAGCCCTGAAAATCGAAATAGCCCTCCTTGGCATCAACCGTCACGCCGCTATAATTTCCCACATGCTCATGAGCACCACTGGCAATGTTAAAGAGTGAGGTCTTGCCACAGTTCGGATTACCGACCAAGGCAACATTGATGGTACGTCGCTTACCCAAAGCCATGCGCTTCAGCGTGATTTCATCCAAATTAATGTCTTCGGCCATTCCCTTGTGGTAACTCCCGGCAAGCTGCTGCTCCCGAGCCTCTTCTTCACTGACGACCTCTATCATCTCGGCTTCCTGCCTACGCAGGGATATTTCATAGCCCATCACACTATACTTCACTGGGTCTTTCAACGGGGCATTAAGCAACACTTCCACTTCTTTCCCTTTGATAAAGCCCATTTCCACAATCCTCTTGCGGAAACCGCCATGTCCCAATACCTTGACAATGACCCCCTTTTCGCCTGTTTTCAATTCGGACAAACGCATATTCTCTACTTTCTTTCTGTTTACGGGGACAAAGATACAGATAATGGCAACTCAGTGCAAACAATTTAGAATGTTTTTAAATAAGAACAAGACAGGATTCTCTCCATGTTTTTCACTACCTTTGTGCCATGAACGTGAAAAAAGTAGCTACATACATTGAACAACAGCAACTCCTGAAGCCAGGAGAACATGTTTTGGTGGCCTTGAGTGGCGGAGCTGACTCGGTAGCCTTGCTGCGGCTGCTGCGACAGATGGGATATCCCTGCCAAGCTGCACACTGCAACTTCCATCTGCGTGGCGAAGAATCCGATCGTGATGAGTTGTTTGTAAAAAAACTGTGCGAAGAGCAGCAAGTGCCTCTCCATACCATTCACTTCGACACACGTTCCATAGCCCAACAGAGAAAAGTGTCTATAGAAATGGCCGCACGCGATTTACGCTACACTTGGTTTGAAGAGATACGTCAATCCTGCAACATATCAGCCGTAGCTGTGGCCCACCATCAGGACGACAGCGTGGAAACAATGTTACTGAACCTCTTGCGCGGTACGGGAATCAATGGCCTGAGAGGTATACGGCCACGAAACGGACACGTCATCCGACCATTGCTCTGCCTGACGAGAAACGAGATTATACACTACCTGAAGGATATCGGACAATCATACGTAACCGACAGCACTAACCTGCAAGACGACTATACCCGCAACAAAATCCGCTTGAATCTCCTCCCCCTGATGCAAGAAATCAACCCCGCCATCAAGGAGAGCTTGCAAAGGACAGCAACCCACATGGATGAAGCGGCACTGATATACAACACAGCCATAGAGGAAGCCAAGCAACGCGTAAGCACATCTGACGGCATCGACATCAAAAGACTTCTGCAGGAACCGGCTCCCAAAACCCTGCTATACGAACTGCTCGCCCCCTTAGGTTTCAATGCAGCTCAAATAGGAAGCATCTTTCAGACACTGAACGGGCAAGCGGGAAAAGAGTTTCACTCCCCACAATGGCGCATCATAAAGGATCGAAAAGAGCTGATTATAACCAGACATAAGCAGTCATCTCCACCCGAACTGAAGATGCAGGAATATTGCTACACTCCCGACTTCATTATTCCGCGGCAAAAATCAATAGCATGTTTGGATTTGGACAAAATTTCCCTACCATTGGAGATACGTCTCTATAAAGCAGGAGATACATTTATTCCATTCGGAATGAAAGGACGTAAACTCATCAGTGACTACCTTACCAACCGCAAATTTTCTCTGCTACAGAAAGAGCAACAATGGGTGCTATGCCACGGTGAAGAGATTTATTGGCTGATAGGTGAACGTATAGACAACCGATTCCGCGTGGATAACCAGACACGCCGCATGCTGGTCATTACAACGGTAGAAAAATAGGAAGAGGAAGGTAGCACCCGTTTCAGCCTGATACCATTACGACCTCAGCGTTTTAAACGAAAGAATATGCCACGTGATGGCTATGGCCAAAAGAAGAAGCAGGAGTTGGCACCACCAAGCCGAAAGCAGAAAGCATATGCAATATCCCATCGTAATCCAAACCAACACTACCGATATAATCTTGGCCCGCAGCGGTATAGCACGATGCTCACGGAAGTTACGGATATAAGGTCCTAAATGGCGCTGTTGCAACAACCACCCATAAAGGCGCGGTGAACTGCGAAAGTAGAGAGCCGCAGCCAATAAAAGAAAAGGAGTAGTAGGCAGCAAAGGCAAAAAGATGCCAATGACACCAAGAGCCAAACAGAGCGACCCGAGGGAAATATACAATACCTTCATAACCATTAAAGTATAAATAAAACAAAAATCCCCCCACAAGCACAAATTTGCTTGTGGGGGGGGATTTTCACAGAGCGGAAAACGAGACTCGAACTCGCGACCCCAACCTTGGCAAGGTTGTGCTCTACCAACTGAGCTATTTCCGCAAATCGGTGGCCCCGCTTTTCACAAAGAAGTGCCCAAAACAGGACTCGAACCTGCACGTCTCTCGACACACGCACCTGAAACGTGCGCGTCTACCAATTCCGCCACTTGGGCTTTTAGCCACCTAAAATATAACTAGCTTATAAATCATGAGCGGAAAACGAGACTCGAACTCGCGACCCCAACCTTGGCAAGGTTGTGCTCTACCAACTGAGCTATTTCCGCAATGATGACTTCGTGTTAGTGAAGAGAAGGAGACTCGAACTCCCACGACATAATTGTCACTACCCCCTCAAAGTAGCGCGTCTACCAATTCCGCCACCTCTCCAAAACACTTGCTCAACAAGTCAAAGAACAAATTGCATTACCAGTGTGCCCAAAACAGGACTCGAACCTGCACGTTTTTCAACACACGCACCTGAAACGTGCGCGTCTACCAATTCCGCCACTTGGGCTTTTGGCTTTGCAATCTTTCTGAGCGGAAAACGAGACTCGAACTCGCGACCCCAACCTTGGCAAGGTTGTGCTCTACCAACTGAGCTATTTCCGCGTTTGCGGTTGCAAAGGTAGGTATTTTCTTGAAAACTGCAAACGTTCTACCTACTTTTTTTGCGCTTATTTTTCATCAGAGAAAGTCCATCTGAAGCATACTTTTGATTATCAACCCATTCGGCTGCGATAATCTTCATAAGAAAATTGCCGATACACCTCTGCAATCCCTTCTTTTCTCCAAATTCCAATGGCAGGATGCTGAATACCATTAAACATGGTTGTCTTCACCATGGTATAATGTATCATGTCCTCAAAGATAATCTGCTCTCCGACTTGCAACTCATGATCAAAACTCCAACTACCCATATAGTCACCACTCAAACAGGAATTCCCACCCAAACGGTAAACATAGGGTCCCTTGTCACCTCTCATCGCCCCTCGCACTTCAGGTTGATAGGGCATCTCAAGACAGTCCGGCATGTGACAAGTGAAGCTGACATCTAAAATGGCGGTACGTACACCGTGATTCTCCACAATATCTACCACCCGTGACAAAAGTACTCCAGTCTGCCAGGTAAAAGCAGAGCCTGGCTCCAAAATTACATGAAGATGGGGATAACGGCGCTTCAAGCCATGTATTAACACAATCAGATGGGAAACATCATAATCGTTCCGAGTCATCAAGTGTCCGCCACCCAAATTGAGCCAACGCAGTTGATGGAACCAATGGGAAAATTTATGTTCCAACTGCTGCAAAGTACGTTCTAACTCATAAGAGGAGGATTCACAATGGCAATGGCAATGAAAGCCTTCTATTACGGAAGGAAGCACTTGTGGAAGTTGTTCAGCCGTCACACCGAAGCGTGAACCTGGTGCACAGGGATTATACAATTCGGTCTCTATCTCAGCGTACTCCGGATTGACCCGAAGGCCACACGATACTCCCATTTCACTTGCATGAGATGCAAAACGCACCATTTGAGAGAGAGAATTGAATGTAATATGACTGCTATATCCCAACAACTCGTGAAATTCCTCCTCCACATAAGCCGGTGAATAGGTATGCGCCTTGCTGCCAAATTCCTCCCAAGCCAGACGAGCCTCATAGAGCGAACTGGCCGTAGAATGGGTTATATACTCCCTGAATACGGGAAAGAGATGCCACATGGCAAAAGACTTGAAAGCTAATATTATTTCCACACCAGCCTCATCCGAGACTTGTTTTATCAAGCCGAGATTCCTTCTCAGCAGTTCTTCTTCCACGACATAACAGGGAGAAGGAAATTGATTATAATCCACCATTTGCATATTTATCCTTTTATCCGACTACCTTGAAACGAGCAAAGCGAAGCAGCAATTGTTTTTCTCCAGCATTATCAAAACGAATGGTAGCTTTGACATTATCTCCCTCACCTTCCACTCGAATGACTCGGCCAAGACCAAACCTCTCATGCTCAATCAAATTTCCCGCCTTCAATCCCTTTGAAAGATCCGGACTCTTTTTTGCAACAGCATTTCCCGGTTGACTTATCGGCTGCAGACGACGTGGCATTACAGGACCTACGACATTCCTTTTCTCCCAGCCCATTCGCCGTATTTTCTCTTCACCCGATGGATGTGCAACAGCTGAACCACCAGGCAACTTCAGAAAACGTACATCAATATCCCGCAAGAAACGACTGGGAGCACCAAACTCCATCTTTCCATAACGAAAACGTGTCTTGGCATAGGAGAGAAAACAGTGTTCTTCAGCCCGGGTAATGGCCACATAAAACAGACGGCGTTCTTCTTCCAAAGCGCGAAGAGAATCTTCCACCATAGAACTGGGAAAGAGATTTTCCTCCATCCCCACCACAAAAACATTTCGAAACTCCAAGCCCTTTGCAGAATGAACAGTCATCAAAGTGATTCTGTCACCTTCCTCCCCCTTATCAGAATCCTGATCGGTAAGCAGAGAAACTTCGGAAAGGAAATCAGCCAAAGAGACGTGAGAATTTCCTTCCTCCATGCGCTGAGCACAGAAATCGTTCATTCCGTTCACAAGCTCATCGATATTCTCTCTGCGACTAAGATTCTCGGGTGAAGAGTCTTGGCAAACATCCTGAACGATACCAGCTCCCCGAATTATATCCGTTCCCGCCTCATAGGCATTCTTGTTTGTGGCAAGTTCCACAAAACCCATAATCAAATCACGAAAACCTTGCAGTTTGGTCACGGTAGCCTTATTAAGGCTGACTCCCACAGAAAGCGGATTACACAATACGCTCCATAAACTTACACTATGCTCCGTAGCTGCCGCTACTATCTTTCCTACGGTCGTATCGCCAATACCACGTGCCGGATAGTTGATAATGCGTTTGAATGCTTCTTCATCATGAGGATTCACCACCAAGCGGAAATAAGCTATGACGTCCTTAATCTCCTTACGCTGATAGAAAGAGAGTCCACCGTAGATTCGATATGGCATATTATGCTTACGCAACGCCTCTTCAAAGATACGGCTTTGGGCATTAGTACGGTAAAGAATGGCAAAATCGGCATAGCCGTATCGGAACAAACGGCGCAACTCTGCAATCTTATTAGTTACAATTTCACCCTCCTCCACATCACTATAAGCCTGAAAGACTCCAATAGGTTCGCCCTGTTCCTTCTCCGAAAAGACTTCCTTACGGATTTGGCGTTCATTTTTCTCTATCAGACTATTGGCTGCACACACAATGGTGCGCGTAGAGCGATAATTTTGTTCTAGTTTGAACACTCGGGCGCCCGGATAGACTTTGGTAAAATAGAGAATGTTATCAATATCTGCACCACGAAAAGAATAAATACTCTGTGCATCATCTCCCACCACACAAATGTGCCGGTGCTCCTCACCCAACTGTTTCACGATGCAATGCTGGGCATAGTTCGTATCCTGATATTCATCTACCAGAATATAACGGAACTGATCACGATAGCGGGCCAACACATCGGGATTATCACGGAAGAGTCTAAAAGTATAAAGCAACAAGTCATCGAAATCCATGGCATCCGCCTGCCGACAACGTTCCCAATAACGTTTGTAGATATCACGGACAGCAGGCATTTTGGCCGACAAGTCCGACTCATAAGCCTCCTTACTGGCCGCATAACCGGCAGGTGACACCAAATGATTCTTGGCATTGGAAATGCGGGCTTGTACCGAAGCAGGCTTATAAACCTTTTCATCCAATCCCATTTCCTTGATGATGGAGCGTATCAGACTCTTGCTGTCAGCCGTATCATAAATCGTAAACTGCGAGGTAAATCCCAAAAGGGAGGCTTCCGCGTGAAGGATACGAAGAAAGATGGAGTGGAAAGTTCCCATCCACAAATAGCGGGCAGTCTTCTCTCCTACCCTTTGGGCAATGCGTTCCTTCATTTCACGGGCTGCTTTATTGGTAAAAGTCAGCGCCAAGATGTTCCAAGGCTGATACCTCTCGCGCTCCAGCAAATAGGCAATCTTATAGGTCAATACGCGGGTTTTTCCCGAACCCGCACCGGCTATCACCAACGAAGGGCCTTCATTGTAGCATACGGCAGCCAACTGTCCCTGGTTCAGTTCTTGTTCATAATCAGTCATAAATATCGTTTTGCGTGCAAAAGTCCCATTCCATACAATATCTACAATATCAGTAACGATTATAAGACACAACCTTATCCAAGGATTTACGCGACTTCTTGCGTTTTTCCTTCACCGGATAACCAATCGTAATGTCCAGCAGCAACCGTTTACCCGATGGTATACCAACCAGTTTCTTAATCTCTTTTTCGTCAAACCAACCCAATATACATGAGCCTAACCCCTCACTTTCAGCTGCCAACGTGATATGAGCAGCAGCAATACCGATGTCTATCAACGGGAAATATTTGTCCTTGATTTTAGCTCCCAAGAAGGAAGTGATATTCATCGACTCCTCCACAACCAAGATATGCACCGGAGCATCCTTGGCAAACTTATTCATCCCAAGTCCTGCCGTAGCCTTTCCTACCTTCACACAGAGTTCAGCATCTGTCACTACCACGAACTTCCAAGGCTGGGCGTTACAAGCCGAAGGAGCCAAACGGGCAGCTTCCAAAATGCGCTCCAGTTTTTCCTTCTCCACAGAACGCTTCATATCATAGGCACGATCACTCTGACGCGAAGCTGCCAATTGCAGAAAATCTTCCATGATTCTATGTGTTTTAAATCCACTTTTACGATTTACACCTTATTATATTATATACCTTATTTATATATAATCATTCGGCTGATGTATTTGCCAATGATATCAAATTCCAAATTTACCACCGTCCCCGGTTTGATAGCATGAAAGTTCGTATGTTCAAAGGTGTAAGGGATAATAGCTACCTGAAAAGAATTATCTGTAGGATTACATACGGTCAGGCTTACCCCATTTACCGTAACCGAGCCTTTGTCAACCGTAATATATCCACGCTTGGCCATCTCTTTATCAAAGGCATAACGGAAGGTAAAATAATAACTGCCTTCAGCATCTTCCACTGCTATACAATCGGCAGTCTGATCCACATGTCCCTGTACAATGTGACCATCCAAACGGCCGTTCATCATCATACTACGCTCAACATTCACTTCGTCTCCTATCTGCAATAGGCCTAAGTTAGAACGTTCCAAGGTCTCTTTCATTGCAGTCACCGTGTAGCAATCATCGGTCAAATCGACTACTGTCAGACAGACTCCATTATGTGAAACGCTCTGATCTATCTTTAACTCACCTACAAAAGAGCACTTGAAAGTGAAGTGTACATTCTCTTGTTCTTTCTTCAGGGCCACCAATGTAGCACATTCTTCTACTATTCCGGAAAACATAATTCTTTTGATATTGTTATAATTCAACGACAAAGATAAGGCGATTGTTTTATTATAGCAAATGCACACAAACAAAAAAAGGAAGCTTTTCACAAAGCCCCCTTTTCAGTTTTCAATAGGTATTAGTTTTCTTTAAGGTAAAAAGATTGTTTTCAGGATAACGGTGCAAATATAGTTGCTTTTCGAAATACCAACCAAATTAAAAAACATGTCATATAACATATTTTTGAGAAAACCTCATTTTTGTTATCTTTTCTAAAGCTACTTATACCGCAATCGTTTTCGCTGGCAAATATATGACATTTTTCCATAAAGCTCCAAGGCAAACCACAGAAATTCGTCCTTAGAAGCTACAATTTGTCTACAACTTCTTTACTACTTCATATAACGTTCATCCGTATGATCGCTATGCTTCAGTACCTTGGCATCAATGAAAAAGACCAGTTCCTCGGCTATATTATTGATATGGTCACCCGAGCGTTCCAATTTGCGGAAAATACTCACTAAATTCAAGCAAGCCAATGCTGTATCAGGATAACCTTGAATATAGTCGGCCAAGATTTCCGTGGCTTTAGCATTGATTTCATCCAACAGGTTATCTTTTGCAAATACGGTTGTTGCCAATTCCTGATTCTCTTCCAGAAAAGCTTCTTTGGCTAATCTCAGCATGGCTAAAGCCTCACGAATCATCTCCTCCAAACGAAGTTTAGCCAACAAATCGGCATCCATCACCGGTGTTTCATTCTTCAACACATAGCGGGCTATACCTTCGGCAAAATCACCCAAACGTTCCAGATTAGTGTTTATCTTCAACATAGCCAGCACGAAACGTAATTCTATACCCACCGGATTGTAGAGCGCAATGATATCCTCTACATCACTATCAACTTTCAACTCCAGTGCATTGACACGACGTTCACGGACCAATACCTGACGGGCCAGCTCGCGATCATGACTCAACACCGCATCACCGGCACGCTCCAGCTGATTATAAACCAATGTCCACATCTCATCTATCTCCTTCTTCAGAAGGGTAAGTTCCGACTCGATAAATTTAACCATAGCTTCTTATTCTTATATTAATTCCACAAAGTTAATAGATTACCTCCAATAGTTCCAGCATTTGAGAACTTTTTGCAAAGAAACACTCTGCACATTAAGACGAAGCGACAATAATTTGAAAAAGTTGTTTCAAACCTATTACATTTGTGTTACAGGAGTTGTTTATCCACCCTACAAACCTGCTTATCAACCGTTCAGGAAATGGCCTACATACAGCAAGCACAATTCATCATTCACCATTTATAAACTCCACTATTTCTCTGAAAAACTTGCAAAACGCCCCTCCTTGTTGTACCTTTGCGGCGTAAACTGTGAACAGTTGATAATTATAAAACTACATTCAACATATGATTCTTTTTTTCAGAACACCTCAAAAAAGCGTAATTGCCGTAGAAAGTGAGCATACACAGGCAACCGCCGATAGTGACAAGTTGTGCTGGCTCTTCGGAGAAGCCCAAGTAGAAAACGAAGACAATCTGAAGACCTGTTTTGTGGGGCCACGACGCGAAATGATAACCCCATGGAGCACCAATGCTGTGGAAATCACTCAAAATATGGGCTTGACCGGTATTCTACGCATTGAAGAATATTTCCCTGTAGCTAACGAAGATGCCGAGTACGACCCCATGCTACAGCGCCTGTACAAAGGATTGGACCAACATATCTTCGTGACCAATCGGCAACCACAACCCATCGTACATATTGAAGACCTGGAAGCTTACAACGAGCAAGAAGGGTTAGCGCTTTCAAAAGAAGAAATGGATTATCTGAAGAAAGTGGAACAAGACCTCGGTCGTCCCCTGACAGATTCGGAAGTCTTTGGATTTGCTCAAATCAATTCCGAGCACTGCCGCCATAAGATCTTTGGAGGTACGTTCATCATAGACGGTGTGGAACAAGAATCTTCCCTCTTCCAAATGATTAAGAAGACCACTCAAGAGAACCCCAATAAAATCATTTCAGCTTATAAAGATAATGTAGCTTTCGCAGAAGGGCCTGTTATCGAACAATTTGCGCCATCCGACCATTCCAAGCCCGACTATTTCCAAGTGAAAGAGATAGAGAGTGTCATCTCGCTGAAAGCCGAAACCCACAACTTCCCCACCACTGTGGAACCTTTCAACGGTGCTTCGACCGGCACTGGAGGTGAAATACGAGACCGTATGGGTGGCGGAAAAGGTTCTTGGCCCATTGCAGGTACGGCCGTATATATGACCTCTTACCCACGCAGCGAGGAGGGACGCGAATGGGAAGAGATTCTTCCTGTACGCAAATGGCTCTATCAAACTCCTGAACAGATTCTCATCAAGGCCAGTAACGGTGCCAGCGACTTTGGCAACAAGTTCGGCCAACCTCTCATCTGCGGATCTGTACTTACCTTTGAACATCAAGAAACCCCTGACGATACTCTTTATGGCTATGACAAGGTCATCATGCTGGCCGGCGGTGTGGGATACGGTACCCGTCGTGACTGTCTGAAAGGCAAGCCCGAAGCGGGCAACAAAGTTGTAGTCATAGGCGGAGACAACTATCGCATCGGCCTGGGCGGAGGTTCCGTATCTTCTGTAGATACCGGACGTTACAGCAGCGGCATTGAACTGAATGCCGTGCAGCGTGCCAATGCAGAAATGCAGAAACGTGCTTATAATGTAGTACGCGCTCTCTGCGAAGAAGAGGAGAATCCTGTAGTTTCCATCCATGATCACGGTTCTGCAGGCCATGTAAACTGTCTCAGCGAACTGGTGGAAGAATGCGGCGGACACATTGATATGAGCAAGTTACCCATCGGCGACAAGACCCTTAGCGCCAAGGAAATCATAGCCAACGAAAGCCAAGAACGCATGGGGCTGCTGATTCAGGAAGAAGCCATCGAACACGTACAAAAGATTGCCGAGCGTGAACGTGCACCGATGTACGTGGTAGGTGAAACGACCGGTGACCAGCGTTTCTGTTTCGAACAGGCTGATGGTGTGCGTCCTTTCGACTTGGCAGTAGAGCAGATGTTCGGTTCTTCTCCAAAGACTTATATGGTAGACAAAACCGTGGAACGCAAATACAGTGTCACCACTTATGATATCACCAAACTCGATGAATACATACAGCGCGTCCTCCAATTGGAGGCTGTAGCCTGCAAGGATTGGTTGACCAACAAAGTAGACCGTTGCGTAAGTGGCCGCGTAGCACGCCAGCAATGCCAAGGTGAGTTACAGTTGCCACTAAGCGACTGTGGAGCTGTAGCCTTGGACTATCGTGGCAAGAAAGGTATTGCGACCTCATTGGGACATGCGCCCCAGGCAGCCTTGGCCAATCCTGAAGCCGGTTCTGTTCTTTCTGTCAGTGAAGCCTTGACCAACCTCGTGTGGGCACCTTTGGCAGAAGGTCTGGACAGCGTCAGTCTCTCTGCCAACTGGATGTGGCCTTGCCGTTCTCAGGAGGGTGAAGATGCCCGCCTCTACCAAGCTGTCAAAGCTTTGAGTGACTTCTGCTGTGCTTTGGAAATCAACGTACCTACCGGCAAGGACTCTCTCTCCATGACCCAAAAGTATCCTGATGGCAGCAAGGTCATCGCACCGGGTACTGTCATCGTGTCTGCCGGCGGTGAGGTGAGCGACATCCGAAAGATAGTGTCACCCGTAATGAAGAACGCCTCCCAAAGCCGTTTCTATCATATCGATTTTTCATTTGATACCCTGCAATTGGGCGGTTCAGCCTTTGCACAAAGCCTGAACAAGGTAGGTAGCGACGTACCTACCGTGAAGAATCCCGAATACTTCCGCGATGCTTTCATGGCCGTACAACAATTGGTGAATGAAGGACTCATCATGGCCGGGCATGACATTTCAGCCGGTGGTCTGCTGACTTGTTTGCTGGAAATGTGCTTTGCTAACGTAGAAGGCGGTATGAACATCAACTTGGACAAGCTGCGCGGTTGTGACATCGTACAGGCTCTCTTTGCCGAGAACCCAGGTGTCATCATCCAAGTTGCCGACAAGGATGCTCCCCGTGTGAAGAAGATTCTGGATGATGCCGGCGTAGGTTACGTGAAGATAGGTACCCCCACAGATGAGCGCCACATCATGGTAACCAAAGATGGATATGATTACCAGTTCGGCATTGACCATCTGCGTGATGTATGGTATTCCACTTCCTATCTCATGGACCGTCGCCAAAGTTTCAATGGCAAGGCCAAGGAACGTTTTGAAAACTACAAGCAGCAACCTTTGGACCTGGTATTCGGTTCCCAATTCACAGGAAAGATGTCCCAATGGGGACTGAATCCCGATCGCCGCACACCATCAGGCCTGAAAGCTGCCGTCATTCGTGAAAAAGGTACCAACTCTGAACGCGAAATGGCCTATTCTTTCTGGCTGGCAGGATTTGATGTAAAAGACGTCACTATGACCGACCTTATCAGCGGCCGGGAAACACTGGAAGATGTGAATGTCATTGCCTTCTGCGGTGGATTCTCCAATAGTGACGTTCTCGGTTCTGCCAAGGGATGGGCAGGTGCCTTCCTTTATAACCCCAAGGCCAAGGCTGCACTGGACAATTTCTACGCCCGTGAAGATACACTGTCGCTGGGTGTGTGCAACGGTTGCCAATTAATGGTGGAATTGGGACTTATCAATCCCGAACATCCGGCCGAAAAGAAAGCACGGATGCTGCACAATGACTCTCACAAGTTTGAAAGCAATTTCGTATCACTCACTATACCGACCAACAACAGCGTGATGTTCGGTTCGTTGAGTGGTTACAAAATAGGAACCTGGGTAGCCCACGGTGAAGGAAAATTCCACTTGCCGCTGCCCGAGAGTGAATATAACATCGTGGCCAAGTTCACCTACAGCGGCTATCCTGCCAACCCCAACGGTTCTTCCTATGGCGTGGCAGCCATTGCCAGCAAGGACGGCCGCCATTTGGCCATCATGCCCCACCCCGAGCGTACCATTTTCCCATGGCAATGTGGATATTATCCGCGTCCACAAGATGAAGTGACTCCTTGGATAGAAGCTTTCGTCAACGCACGCAAGTGGGTAGAGGCCAAGCTAAAGGGAAGTGAATGCTAACCAGATTGTCCGTGTCTTCAATTAGATAGAATCATGAGAGTACCGACCCGGAGATTTCTGTTGACTGTTGGCCTCCTCTTACAAGCCCTGCTTGCAAGTGCCCAACTGACCAAACAATACTTTGTGCATAAGGCAGGAACACTGGTGGAACTGATGACCGAAGAAGAGGCCAATCAGATTACCCACCTCATCCTGCAAGGCAAGCTCAACGCGGTGGACTTCCGTCACTTGCGTGATGAGTTCAAAAGCCTGGAGACCTTGGACCTGTCCACGGTCTCCATCGCCGCCTATGCCGGCAAAGGAGGTACTTATCCCAGGCGGTTCTACATCTATCCCCCCAACTGCATTCCGGCTTACGCCTTCTGCAAGCAATTGGACGACAGCACTTTCACTGGCAAAGAGAGTCTGAGACATATCATCCTGTCCGACAAGACAAAAAACATTGAGGATGCAGCATTCAAGGGATGCACGGGATTAAAGATTTGCGAGATACGGAAAAAGACGCCCCCAAACCTGTTACCGCAAGCATTAGGAGACAGCCTTACAGCCGTCTTCGTTCCTTTGGGATGCAGCGATGCCTATCGCATCAAGGAGCGTTGGGAGGACTTTGCATTCATAGAGAGTGAACCAGTGACTGTGAAACTGGAGATAGATGACACAGGAAGCCTGGCCAGCGAACTGGTGAAAGCAGGTCTGCAGCCCAAAGAGGTAAACTTCCTGACCATCAAGGGAAAGGTGGACGATAACGACTTCCTGCTGATACGCGACTATATGCCCAATCTGGTGACTGTGGATATTGCAGAGAGCAATGCCACGGCCATCCCAGACTACACCTTCACACAGAAAAGGTTCTTGATGGATATCCGTCTTCCCCAACATCTGACAAAGATTGGCCAGCGTGCATTCAGCGGATGCATCCGTCTATGCGGCACGTTGGAACTCCCTCCTCACGTCATTGCCATTGAATATGGTGCATTCATGGGATGTACCCGCCTGAAACAGGTAATGGCCACCGGAAACAAGATTGCCGCCTTGGGCGACAATCTTTTCGGTGAGGGCAGTGATGTCAGCAAGCTAATCTACCAATAGGCAGTCTTTCATTTCCCAGCCTTTATTCGCCATACATACGTTGTTTCATCTCCTTGATATGCTCAGAGGTGATGTATTCGTCATACTCCATCATTTTGTCTATGATACCGTTGGGTGTCAGTTCAATGATACGGTTGGCCACTGTCTGAATGAACTCATGGTCGTGTGAGGAGAAGAGAATATTGCCCTTATAAATCTTCAAGTTGTTATTGAATGCCTGTATGGACTCCAGGTCGAGGTGATTGGTCGGAGTGTCCAGGATAAGGCAGTTGGCGTTGCGAAGTTGCATTCTCGCTATCATGCAACGCATCTTTTCACCTCCGGAGAGCACACTGGCTTTCTTCAGAACCTCCTCGCCGGAGAAGAGCATACGTCCCAGGAAACTCTTCATGTAGACTTCATTGCCCTCGCCAAACTGGCTGAGCCAGTCCACCAAGTTGAGGTCGGTGTTGAAGAAGGAGGTATTGTCCAGCGGCAGATAGGCCGTCGTGATGGTTACACCCCAGTTGAAGCTTCCCGCATCGGGTTTCATGTTGCCGTTGATGATTTCGAAGAGTGCCATCATGGCACGCGGGTCTTTAGAGAGGAAGACAATCTTGTCTCCCTTCTCCACATTGAAGTTCACATCACGGAAGAGCACGGTGCCGTCCTCCAGTGTCTTCGTCAGGCCCGACACTTCCAGTATCTGGTTGCCCGGTTCCCTCTCGGGAGTAAAGATGATGCCCGGATACTTTCGTGAAGAGGGTTTGATTTCCTCCACGTTCAGCTTCTCCAGCATCTTCTTGCGGCTGGTGGTCTGCTTGCTCTTGGCCACATTGGCACTGAAGCGACGAATAAACTCTTCCAGTTCCTTCTTCTTCTCCTCGGCTTTGGCCTTCTGGTTCTGTTGCTGGCGCAACGCTAACTGACTGGACTCATACCAGAAGCTGTAGTTGCCGGCAAAGAGATTGATTTTTCCATAGTCGATGTCTACCGTATGCGTACACACAGAGTCAAGGAAGTGACGGTCGTGACTCACCACCAACACCGTATGTTCAAAGTTGGAGAGATACTCCTCCAACCAAGTCACCGTCTCCATGTCCAGGTCATTGGTAGGCTCATCCAGCAACAGGTTGTCGGGGTTGCCATAGAGAGCCTGTGCCAACATGACACGCACCTTCTCTTTATTGTTCAGTTCGCCCATCAGCTGGTAGTGCTTCTCCTCCTTGATGCCCAGGCCGCTCAGCAGGGCAGCGGCATCACTCTCGGCGTTCCATCCGTCCAACTCGGCAAACTTCTCTTCCAGTTCGGAAACCTTCATGCCGTCTTCGTCCGTAAAGTCTTCCTTGGCATAGAGGGCCTCACGTTGCTTCATGATGTCCCACAACACCGTATGCCCCATCATCACGGTGTCCATCACCGTATAGGCATCCCACTTGAAGTGGTCCTGGCTGAGCACGGAGAGGCGCTCGCCCGGTCCCTGCGTAATGGTACCCTTAGTGGGGTCCAATTCACCGGAAATCGTGCGCAGGAAAGTGGACTTTCCCGCACCGTTGGCACCGATGATGCCATAGCAGTTACCACTTGTAAACTTCAGATTTACATCATTGAACAACACTCTTTTGCCGAACTGGACGGCTACATTAGAGACTGTAATCATTGGCTATGAATTATGTTTGTTTGATTTATGACTGTTTTCGGGGGCGCAAAGATACGACAAATCATGCGCAGAAACAAATTTATTTCATTCGCCATCCGCCACGTCTGCCAATCTGGCATGAATTTCCACGCATTCCGGCCTTTTTGGCAATCTGTCCTGTCATTGGCAAAGTTTTTGTGTGAGGATGGCAGTATTGACCTTATATATAAATAAGGAAGCAAGCAAGAGAAATAATCCATTTCAATAAGAACAAAAAAGAACAGAGATATGAATCCTACAGAAAAAGAAAACATCAAGGAAGAAGAGTTGAACGCTCAGGATGTCCAGGATACACAAGCCTCGGAAACGCCTGCCGAAGAACAAGTGGAAACCGCTGCACAGGAGCAGGAAAGCCCCGCAGAGGAAGAACAGCAAGAAGCCGTCCTGACAACGGAAGAGAAACTGGCCCAAGCATTGGACGAAGCCAACCAGACCATCGAGGAGCAGAAAGACAAGTATCTGCGCCTATCGGCCGAGTTTGACAACTATCGCAAGCGCACCATGAAGGAGAAGGCGGAACTGATTCTGAACGGAGGCGAGAAGACGATTACCAGCATCCTGCCTGTAGTGGACGACTTTGAACGCGCGCTGAAGAACATGGAAACAGCCACCGACGTGGACGCCGTCCGTGAAGGCGTGTCGCTCATCTACAACAAGTTCATGACCGTATTAGGACAGAACGGCGTGAAAGTCATCGAGACCAAAGAACTGCCCCTTGATACCGACTTCCATGAAGCCATCGCCGTCATTCCCGCACCGACGGAAGAGCTCAAGGGAAAGATTCTGGACTGTACCAAGACCGGCTACACGCTGAACGACAAGGTTATCCGTCACGCTCAGGTAGTGGTGGGAGAATAAGGAGACTGCATTATGGAAAAAAGAGATTATTATGAAGTGCTTGGCGTCAGCAAGGATGCCAACGATGCCGAAATCAAAAGGGCCTATCGCAAACTGGCTATCCAGTATCACCCCGACAAGAACCCGGACAACAAGGAGGCCGAAGAGAAGTTCAAGGAGGCGGCTGAAGCATATAGTGTACTGAGCGACAAAGAGAAGCGTGCCCGATATGACCAGTTCGGCCATGCAGGCATGAGCGGAGCAGCCGGAGGAGGATTCGGTGGATTCAGTGGCGGCGGCATGTCCATGGACGACATCTTCTCCATGTTTGGTGACATCTTCGGCGGACGTGGCGGGTTCAGCGGATTCAGCAGCGGCTATGGCGGTGCCCAGCAAAGACGCTTCCGCGGCTCGGACTTGCGCGTTAAGGTAAAGCTGAACTTGAAGGAAATCTCTACCGGCGTGGAGAAGAAGTTCAAGCTGAAGAAATATGTCCCCTGTAGCCACTGTCACGGAACAGGTGCTGAAGGAGACGGCGGCGTAGAGACTTGCCCCACCTGTAAGGGCAGCGGCAGCGTCATCCGCAATCAGCAGACCATCTTCGGCACCATGCAGACACAAACCACCTGTTCCACCTGTGGCGGCGAAGGCAAGATCATCAAGAACAAGTGCAAGGAGTGTGGCGGCGAAGGCATCGTCTATGGCGAAGAGGTGGTAAGCGTGAAGATACCCGCCGGCGTGGCCGATGGCATGCAGCTCTCCATGAGCGGCAAGGGTAATGCCGGCAAGCACAACGGCGTGAACGGCGACCTCCTGATACTCGTGGAAGAGGAAACGAACAAGGAACTTATCCGCGATGACAACGACCTTATATACAACCTGTTGCTCAGCTTCCCCACTGCAGCCCTGGGCGGTGCGGTAGAGATTCCCACCATCGATGGCAAGGTGAAGGTAAAGATAGAGCCGGGCACTCAGCCGGGCAAGGTGTTGCGCCTGCGTGGCAAGGGCCTCCCCGACATCAACGGCTATGGCACGGGCGACCTCTTGGTGAACGTCAGCGTCTACGTGCCCGAAGCATTGAGCAAGGAGGAGAAGAAGGCCTTGGAACAACTGGAAGGTTCGGACAACTTCAAGCCCAACCCCACCATCAAGGAGAAAATCTTCCGTAAGTTCAAGAGCCTGTTCGACTGACGAAGCGACTCCAATCCCGCTATTTTCTAAAAAAAGCGGGAAAAGCTTTTGAGGTTTCAAATAAAACTGTACCTTTGCACCCCGTAAACAGAGGTAACGCCGATATAGCTCAGTCGGTAGAGCAACGCATTCGTAACGCGTAGGTCGCCGGTTCAAGTCCGGCTATCGGCTCAGGAAAGGAGAGATACATTTGTGTCTCTCCTTTTGTTTTGCTACCTTTGCAGGCAAATTCAACTTATAAACAGAACAGAAGAACCATGACCAATCCGCATAACATCTGCTGCGTGGGCTACATTACCCGCGACAAAGTAGTGACCCCGCAGAGCACCATCTATATGCCGGGAGGCACCTCCTACTATTTTGCCCATGCCATCAAGCATCTCAACAAGGAAGGCTTTCAGCTGGTGACCGCCGTTTCCCAAGAAGACATGCACGTCATCGACGAAATCCGCAAGGAAGGCATTGACGTGAAAGCCCTCCCCACCCGTCACTCCGTATGCTTTGAGAATATCTATGGCGAAAACCAGAACGAACGCAAGCAGCGCGTCACGGCCAAGGCCGACCCCTTCACGGTGGAAGGCCTGCAGGACGTCAAGGCCGACATCATCCACCTGGGCAGCCTCTTGGCCGACGACTTCTCCTTAGAGGTCATCCGCTACCTCTCCGGCAAGGGCCTGCTCTCTGTAGACGTACAGGGATTCCTGCGGAAAGTGGAAGACGAGAAGGTGCTCCCCATAGACTGGAACGAAAAGCGGAAGGCACTGAAGTACATCCACATCCTGAAGGCCAACGAATCGGAAATGGAGGTGCTGACCGGTTGCAACGACCCGCACGAAGCGGCATTGCTCATTGCCGACTGGGGAGTGAAGGAGGTCCTGCTGACCCTGGGCGACAAGGGCTCGCTGATTTACGCCCAAGGGCAGTTCCATGAGATTCCGGCCTATCAGGCCATGCAGATTGTAGACGCTACCGGCTGTGGCGACACCTATATGGTGGGCTACCTCTACATGCGCAACCAAGGCGGCTCTCACGAAGAGGCCGGATGCTTTGCCGCAGCCATGTGCACCATCAAGCTGCAGTCCCACGGTCCGTTCTGCGGCACGGAAGCGGCCATCAGGGAAATCATCAACAGCAAGTAATCATCCCAAGACATCATTAAACTCCTGATACTTCAGCACATAAAACGTTCCGAAGTATTCAGGACTGTTGTACCGTTACGTCCTGCGTATACGGGCGATGGCTCATGCCCATACGGGCGTTGGACCGCACGTGTATAGGGCGTTGGAGCATACATGTATGGACGACGGACCGCACGTGTATGGACGACGGACCGCACGTGTATGGACGACGGACCACACGTGTATGGTGAAAAGGCCTCATTTATCCGGTGAGAAAGCCCGTTTTTCCAGGAAAGAAAGCGAATAAAAACGAATAGATTCTAAAGTCGCTGCTGCCTGCAAACCCTTCTTCGGACAGCATTGTTGAAGGAACGTTCAACAAATGACAGACAGCAATGAAAAGAACATGGAAAGCCCTGCTCGCCCTGTGCGCTGCAGGAATGACAGTATGTCAGGCCCAGACACGAGGCAAAGTGGTCATAGAAGACGAACTGTCCAACGGAGTGGTCATCGTGACCATAGACAAGGCAGGCGAGGAAATCATCCGCCTGATAGACGAATCGCAGCTGCACTACATTCACGACCCTCAGGCACCACGCTTCCTGCTGATGGACAAGAAGGGACGCTTCGCCCTGGGCATCGGTGGCTACATCCGCACCACGGCCGAATATGACTTTGGCGGTATAAGCGAGAACGCAGACTTCATCCCTGCCTATATTCCCACCAACAGCCTGCCGAAGAACCAGTTTCAGATGGATGCCAGCACGGCCAGCATCTTCCTGAAACTTGTGGGACACACCGACCTGCTGGGCGACTTCGTGGTCTATACTGCCGGCAACTTCCGAGGCGATAACCGGGGATTCCGCCTGCGGAATGCCTACATGACCTTCCGTAACATCACCGTGGGCTACACCTATGGCGGCTTCACCGACATCGAAGCCATGCCCTCCACCATTGATTTCCAAGGCCCTGCCGGAGCGGCCATCTATCGTGCCACCCAGCTGGCCTACACCTACAAGAGTCCCTGCGGGGTAAGACTGCATGCCTCCGTAGAGGCTCCGACGGTCAACGGTACAGCCTCCCACGGCATCACCATCTCCCAGCAGCGCCTGCCCAACTTCACCGCCGCCATCCAGTACAACTGGACAAGCCACAGCCACCTGCGCCTTGGCGGCATGGTGCGCAGCATGACCTACACCTCCTCCACTCAGGAAAAGGCGCACAGCCTTACCGGATATGGCCTGCAGGCTTCCGGCAACTTTCTCACGGGAAAGTGGCGGCTTTACGGACAAGTCACCTACGGCAAGGGGATAGGATATTTTCTGAACGACATCGGCTGCCTGAACGTGGACATCGTGCCCAAGGAAGAGGGAGGCATGCAGACACTCCCCATGCTGGGATGGTATGCAGGCGGGCAGTACCGGCTGACACCCAAAGTCACCCTCTCCGCCACCTACAGCATGTCACGCCTCTATGGCAAGGAGGGCTATGCCACCACACAGGGCGACGGCTACCACTACGGGCAATATCTTGCAACCAATGCTTTCTGGAACGTCACCCCTAACATGCAGGTGGGGGCGGAATACTTGCGCGGATGGCGCACGGACTTCAGCGGAATCACCCGCCACGCCAACCGCATCAATCTGCTGCTACAGTACTCTTTCTGACCATCGCCAGAAAGTGCTGTCTCAGGTTTAGAGAGTCTGTGCCACGGTTCCGGCACGTCTCCGTCAGCTCAGCCCCTCAATCTCTCCATCCACAATGTCGATACGCTCGGCCTGGGGAGACTTGGGAAGTCCGGGCATGCGGAGGATTTCACCCGCGATGGCCACTATCATCTCGGCACCGTTGTTCACCACGATATCCTTGATGTGAAATTCGAAATTGTTCACCGCACCGTAAATCTTGGGGTCGGCGGAGAAGGAGTATTGCGTCTTGGCAATGCAGACGGGATAGTGCGTGATGCCCAGCTCTTCAGCCAGCTTCATCATCTTGCGTGCGGCACTGCTGTAGGTCACCACGCTGGCCCCATAGAGATGGCTGGCCACCTTCTCAATCTTCTGCTGCACGGAGTCTCCCTCGGCATAAGTGAACTGCAGGGGTTCGGAGGGCTGCTCGGCAATGGTGTCCACCACCAGTCGGGCCAGGTCCACCGCTCCCTCGCCGCCACGCGCAAAGGCATCGTTGATGGCAAATCCCACCTTCAGTCTTTCCTCGCAGTGTCGGCGTATGGCCTCCACCTCCTCGTCGGTATCCGTGGCAAAGCGATTGAAAGCCACCACGACCGTCTGCCCGAAGCTGCGCAGGTTGCGCACATGCTTGTCCAGGTTGCCGAATCCCTGACGGAGTCCCTCCATGTTGGGCTCCTTGATGCGGTCCAGGCTGACGCCGCCGTGCATCTTCAGTCCCTGTGCAGTAGCCACGATGACAGTGAGCTTGGGCTGTAGACCGCTCTTGCGGCACTTGATGTTATAGAACTTCTCGGCTCCAAGGTCGGCACCGAATCCCGCCTCCGTCACCACATAGTCGCCATAGGTCATGGCCAGTTTGGTGGCCAGGATAGAGTTGCATCCGTGTGCAATGTTGGCAAAGGGTCCGCCATGCACAAAGGCGGCAGTGCCCTCAGTGGTCTGCACCAGGTTGGGATGGATGGCATCCTTCAGCAGCACGGTGATGGCACCGGCCACGCCCAGTTCCTTCACGGTGAATGGACGGCCGTCATAGGTGAAGCCCAGGATGATGTTCTCAATGCGGCGGCGAAGGTCGTCCACGTCGCTCGCCAGACAAAGGATGGCCATAATCTCACTGGCCGGAGTGATGTCGAATCCGGACTCCATGGTGACGCCATTGGTACGTGGTCCCAGTCCGGTGACAATGCTGCGCAGGGAGCGGTCGTTCACGTCGAGCACCCGCTTCCAGATAATCTCCTTCAAGGCAAAGCCGTCAGCCTGATGCTGGTAGATATAGTTGTCCAGCAAGGCCGAAATCATGTTATGTGCCGACGTAATGGCATGGAAATCGCCCGTAAAGTGCAGGTTGATTTTCTCCATAGGAAGCACCTGGGCATAACCGCCGCCTGCTGCGCCGCCCTTCATTCCGAAGCACGGCCCGAGCGAAGGCTCGCGCAAGGCCACGATGGCTTTCTTGCCCAGCTTGTTCAGTCCCAAGGCCAGTCCGATGGACACGGTGGTCTTGCCGATGCCGGCCTTCGTGGCCGTAATGGCCGTGACCAGAATCAGGTTGCTGCGCTTCACGCGCTCCTCGTCTATCAAAGTCTCGGGAATCTTGGCGATATACCGGCCATAGTTCTCCACTTCATCGCGGGGTATGTCAATACTCTCCGCCACCTGCTTTATCTTCTTCAGCTCAATGCTGCGTGCAATTTCAATATCTGACTTCATGCTAATAGATTTTGCCGCAAAGATACGATAAAGAAACGAAAGAGAGTGCTAAATGGAGAAAGAATGTTGTCTGTTAGCGATTTAACTGTATGTTAACGTTTTCCGTTAACTACTTTCACCTGTAATCATTTACAAACCACGAATTGAAACATTAGACTTATATTCTTCTGAACACAGCAAGGTATGTTTCCAGCCGCTCGAAACAAATGAAGCCGTTTCAAACTTGACATTCACAGGAACACACCTTGCCGCATTCTGCGAATTTCTCCCTTCGAAGTCGGAAGAATTAGTAAGTTGGAAACTTTTCTTGGCAAATATTCTTTTATTCCCGACAAAATAAATACCTTTGCGTTAAATTCAATAGATTGATTGTAATGGAGGATATAAATCGTCTTAAAATTGTGCTTGTAGAA
>JAFURM010000051.1 GCA_017471925.1 Bacteroides sp. | reverse complement strand
TGGAATTATTACTGAATCTCTGACAGTAATATTGCAAAGAAGATTGATAGACATCACAGATATACATATACAAACTGATAAGTTTTAACTTTTTCTCCTTGGGAATCATAATTAGAAAATTGAGTGGTTTCTTTCTTCTAACATACTGATTTTCAAGGAGATTACAAAATAATTGGTGAGATAATTGATTAAATATCAATAATTTAGAACTGAATCAAAGGTTGATTTTCAACTGCTGATTCGCATTATTAATATTTTCTCTACTTTTGCGAATGTTACTTGCCGATGACTCATGTGCAAGCTGTTGCTCTTGGTAAAGCCAGGGAGAAGCCGACGGTACGGGATTTTCAAGACTCGGAAGTTGCTTTCGAGGAACTGTTAAGGACTTATCGGCCGGACAAGATTGTCGTTTGGGGGTGGAGGCTTTACAATGCTATACCCAGTTGGGGCGGGTATGAGGAGAGGCTGACATTACCCAACGGAGACTATACGCCCGTTTGGCATTACACTGTTGACGGACGCGACATTCCCGCCATGATGGTGTATCATCCCAGTGCGCCGCAAGGCAGGGCTTGGGAATATTGGCATGAGTTTCGCCAAATATTTCTTAATCTATAAAATTTAATCGTATGAAAAAGGTGGAAAAAACAGTGTGTGTATGGGCAGCTTCCTTGTTGTTCATGGTGATGGGATTGAGCTCATGCGGCTCGGGACCCAAGTATGCCGAATATGAAGACGTAAAGACCTTTGTCCTTTGGAATTGTGTGGACTATAATTGGGTGGAGAGCCTGTGTTATAAGTGGCAGGAAGACCTGGATGCAGGACGGATTAAGGCGGAGGGTTATGAAATACCCGAATATACCGATTCGGACATCTTGACTCTTTCTCAAGAGTGTGTCTGCTGGTTCCGGTATTGTATGAGGCTTATGAAGATTGAGGATCGTTACGACAAGTTTGACCTTAATGAAGATTTTGACCGTTTTATGAAAACATACGCCACATTGAGTCCTACGGCCTACGGAGGCTATAACTATACCATCGACTGTATCAAGGCCGAGCCGGAGCGTGCCGAACTGATAGGTGCGTCTTTGTATTTCTCTTTTCAGGAGTACTTCAAGGAGTATGCCAATGAGCAGGTGAAAGTGTTGAGCTGGGAGCCGGACCTCATGAATACGGGCGATTTGTTCAGTGGCTACACCATAACCTATGAGGTAGACGGTGACTTCTATGCTCTGGCCACTTTAATGGAGTATGACTCAGAAGATAAGTATGAGATACGCATTGAGAACAAAAGCAGTTCACTGATTGAACTGAATCAATAGTTCCTTCGCTTCAGAAGTGTGCACATGGGCGGTAGGTGGCATGGCTAACCTTCGGTCGGTGCTGCGTTTGCATGGGGATGGTCGGTAACGGCTATCCCCATTCTTTGCATCAGGAAGCAGGCGTTCATGTTTTGGGCTACGCCGGGGCGCATGCGGTAGGAGAAGGTGAGCTCGTTGTCGCGGATGTCGGCTTCGAAGCAGAAGTTGCGGATGGCCTGCGGAAAGGTGTCGATGAGTGTGCCCAGCAGCAGGTCGTGGGTGGCGATGATGCCGTGGGTGTGCAGTTGCAGGAACTGCTCAACGAGCGCCATGGAGCCTCTCTGCTTGTCTATGGAGTTGGTGCCTTTCAGTATCTCGTCCAGGATGATGAAGAGTTCATAGCCCTCCTGTAGCAGGTCTATGATGAGTTTCAACCGTTTCAGTTCGGCAAAGAAGTAAGACTCGTTGCCGGCCAGGGAGTCGCTGGTGCGCAGGCTGGTGATGAGCTGCACGGGAGTCAGCGTCATGTCGTGCGCACAGACGGGTGCACCGATGCAGGCCAGCAGGAAGTTCACGCCGACGGTGCGCAGGTAGGTGCTCTTGCCGGCCATGTTGGCCCCGGTGACGATGATGAAGCCCGTGGAACGGTGCATGTCGATGTCGTTCCGCACGCAGCGTTCCTCCGGCATCAGCGGATGGGCCAGTCCGTGAGCGCGGAAGCAGAACTTCCCTTCTCCTCCTGCCGTTATGTCCTCCTCTTCGCTGACAGATGAAGAGGGAGTTGATGCTTCTCCTATGGCATTCGAAGTTTCTCCCATGACTCTTGCAGCCTCCTCTCCCATTGTACCCGCCACATCTCCCGCGCAGGAAGCGGCGCTTGAATAGCGGGAAGTCGTACCCGAAAGGCGGGAATCCGTGCCGGCAGAGCGGGACGTCAGCAGCGGGAAGCTTGCGTCGGGAAGGTTATAGGCAAACGTGCCTAACGAGCAGAGGGCATCCATCTCGCCGATGGCCTCTAACCATGCCGGCAGCATTCCGGCATACTGCGCCTTCCACTTCTCTATCTTCATCATCTGTCCCACTTCCCAGAAGAAGAATCCGTTCAGCACGGCATACATGAAGAGGTTATTGCGCTGGTCCAGTTCGTGCATCAGGCGGTTCAGACGGTGGATGGCTTGCGAGGCCCCCTGCCTTTCGCCGCCAATGCGCCGCTTAATCCGTTGCAGCAGGCCGCTCTCCAAGGGCTGCCCCTCCATGTGTTGCAGCAGGGCGGCATAGGTGGAGAGTATTCGCAGCTTCTTGCCATACATGGCCTGCTGCCTGCTCACCTTGGCCGTGAAGATGAAACTGAAGGCCACCACCGTGGTCCACATCGCGCCATAGAGCGTGCCCGGCAGCACTCCGAGGAGCATCATCAGTACTCCTGCAGCGTTGCCCAGCGTCACTATCGGGGGCAACAGACGCATCAGGAGGTGCTTCCGGAAGACGGCCGGCTGCGTGGCCCATTGCTTCAGTTCCGCCTCGTCGGCCGTTTCTCCCCGGTGCAGCAACCCCAGGATGCGGAACTTCTGACGGAACTCCAGACACTCCTTCAGCTCTCTCACCGCCTCCTGCCGCTCCTTGATGCGCTCCGCATCGGTCAGATGGCGGGTCAGCCATGTCGCCAGGCATCGGCGGCCCGGTGTGGTGCAGGTGCGGTTCAGGTATTGGAACAGCGAGTTGTCGCCAAAGATGTCCAGGTCATAGGTATAGTAATGCGCTGGGTCCATGAACTCCTCTCCGTTGTCAAAGTCCGCCGTGTCGTGCTCCAGCGCCTTCAGTTCCTCCCGGTTCACCCGCATCTCCGTTTCTATGTAGGCCTTCTTCCCATACAGCTTCGTGTGCCGCTTCACCAGTCCGACAAACAGCAGCAGCGCGGCCGCCGCCACCATGACGATGAGCGGCCATCCCTCCTGGCGGCAGGCCACGATTCCCGCCACGCCGCCACAGAACACCAGCAGACGCATCAGGCTGATGTATCCAATCTCTTTTCTGCACTTCCTCACCTTTGCTTCCGCTTCCGCGCAGCGCCTGCCGTAGTCGTCGGCTATCATTTGCCGTCTCTTGTTCCAATGCTCCATCGTTTCTGTTCTTGGGGTTTCAGCGACAAAGATAGTGCAAATCATTCGTTTTTTACTAACTTTGTAGCCCCGACTCCTCGGGACGCAACATTTATTGTCCATAAAAACAGTACGTAAGATGAAGGAACTGAAGTGTCCGCATTGCGGAAGCGTGTTCACGGTGGACGAGGCAGACTATGCCTCCATCGTCAGTCAGGTGAAGAATGCCGAGTTTGAAGCCGAAGTAGAGCGCCGTATGGCCGAGCTTGACTCCCGCCATAAGGCCGAACAGGAGTTGGCCTCCACCAAGGCCGAGCAACGTTTCAGGCAGGAGCTGGCCAGCAAGGAGCAGGCCCTCACGGCCAAGGAGGCCGAGCTGGGACGCCTGCAGAGCGAACAACAGTCGCGCTTAGACCTGCTGCAGAGCGAGCAGGAGACCCGCCTGACCCGCTTGCGCAGCGAGAAGGATGCCGAGATAGCCCGCCTGCAGAGCCGCCTGGACAGCATCGAGCAGCAGAAGGAGTCCGAGAAGTCGCTCGCCCTGGCCGAACTGGAGAAGCGTATTGCCGAGTTGAACGCCGCCATCGGACAGCAGGAGACCCGCCTGCGGATGGCCGTGATGGAGGAGAAGAACCGTTCCCAGCAGAACCTGCTGGCCAAGGAGAACGAGATTGCCCGCCTGAAGTCGGATGCGGAACTGGAGAAGAGCCGTGCACAGGTGCACGAGGCCGAACTGATGAAGCGTCACGAGATGGAACTGCGCGGCAAGCAGGAACTGGTGGACTACTACAAGGACCTGAAGACCCGCATGAGCACCAAGATGGTGGGCGAGACGTTGGAGATACACTGCTCCACACTCTTCAACCAGATGCTGCGCCCCATGATGCCGAATGCCTATTTTGAAAAGGACAACGACGCGGCCGACGGCACCAAGGGCGACTTCATCTTCCGCGACTCGGAAGAGGGCACGGAATACATCTCCATCATGTTCGAGATGAAGAACGAAATGGACACCACCGTCACCAAGCATAAGAACGAGGACTTCCTGAAGAAGCTGGACGACGACCGCCGCAAGAAGAACTGTGAGTTTGCCGTACTGGTCTCCCTCTTAGAGCCCGACAGCGAACTCTACAACACGGGCATTGTCGATGTCTCCCACCGCTTCCCCAAGATGTACGTCATCCGCCCGCAGTTCTTCCTGCCCCTCATCACCCTCCTCGTGCAGACATCCAAGAAGAGCCTGGACTACAAGCGGCAGCTGATACAGGCACAAAGCAAGGAGGTGGACGTCACCAACTTCGAGAACAAGCTGACGGACTTCAAGCAACGCTTTGTCCGCCACTATGAGCTCTACTCGCGCAAGTGCGAGGATGCCGTGAAGCAGATAGACGACACCATCGCCAAGCTGATGAAGGTGAAGGAGAACCTCATCAGTTCGGAGAACAACCTGCGCCTGGCCAATCAGGATGCCGAAGAGCTGACCATCCGCAAGCTCACCTACAAGAACCCCACCATGAAGCAGAAGTTCGACGAAGCCCGCATCATTACCGAGTAGGGCAGGAGAGCGGGCTGTGCCCTGAATCGTTCATTCGGATTTCAGATGCGGATATGTTCGACAGTTGCCACCCTCCTTCTCCTCGCCCGCCTGCCTGTAGGCGCAGAGGAGACCACGCTATACAGACACCGGCCCATGCGTCTATACGCATGGGCCGGCGCGTTATACAGGCACTTGCCGTACCGTCTCTATTCCCCCTTTCAGGCCACCCTTTATGGCCTTTCGTCCATACACGTGCGGTCCGTGGACGACACATGTCTCGTCCGTCGTCCATACATGTGTGGTCCGCGGACCACACATGTCTCGTCCAACGGGCTTATCTGCGCTTCAGTTGTTTGAAGAAATCGTTGCCCTTGTCGTCCACGAGGATGAAGGCAGGGAAGTCTTCCACTTCAATCTTCCAGATGGCTTCCATGCCCAGCTCGGGATATTCCACGCACTCGATGCTCTTGATGTTGTTCTGTGCCAGGATGGCTGCGGGCCCGCCGATGGAGCCCAAGTAGAAGCCGCCATGCTTCTGGCAGGCATCGGTCACCTGCTGGCTACGGTTGCCCTTGGCCAGCATAATCATGCTGCCGCCGTGGCTTTGGAAGAGGTCCACGTAGGGGTCCATACGTCCGGCCGTGGTGGGACCCATGGAGCCGCACGCCATGCCTTCCGGTGTCTTGGCCGGTCCGGCATAGTAGATGGGGTGGTTCTTGATATACTCGGGCAGCTCCTCGCCACGGTCCAGGCGCTCTTTCAGCTTGGCATGGGCAATGTCGCGGCCCACGATGATGGTGCCGTTCAGCGACAGGCGGGTGGCCACTGGATACTTCGTCAGCTCCTTCAGGATGTCCGCCATCGGCTGGTTCAGGTCTATCTTCACGGCGTCGCCCTCGCCTGCCTGACGCAGTTCGGCAGGAATCAGCTCGCCCGGATTATCATCCATCTTCTCAATCCAGATGCCGTCCTTGTTGATTTTGCACTTGATGTTGCGGTCGGCCGAACAGGAGACGCCGAGGCCGATGGGGCAGGATGCGCCGTGGCGCGGCAGGCGGATGATGCGCACGTCATGGGCCATGTACTTGCCGCCGAACTGTGCACCGAGGCCAATCTTGTGGGCCTCTTCCAGCACCTGCTTCTCCAGTTCCACGTCGCGGAAGGCACGTCCGCCCTCGTTGCCCGTGGTGGGCAGTTCGTCATAGTAGTGCGTGGAGGCCAGCTTCACCGTCAGCAGGTTCTTCTCGGCCGATGTGCCGCCGATGACGAAGGCAATGTGATAGGGCGGGCAGGCTGCCGTGCCCAGTGACTTCATCTTCTCTATCATGAAGGGAACGAGCGTAGCCGGGTTCAGCACCGCCTTGGTCTCCTGATAGAGGTAGGTCTTGTTGGCCGAGCCGCCACCCTTGGTCACGCAGAGGAAACGGTATTCCATGCCTTCGGTGGCCTCCAGGTCAATCTGTGCCGGCAGGTTACACTTCGTGTTCACCTCCTCATACATGGTGAGCGGAGCGTTCTGCGAGTAGCGCAGGTTCTCCTCGGTATAGGTCTTGTACACACCTAACGAGAGAGCCTCTTCGTCGCAATAGCCGGTCCACACCTGCTGTCCCTTCTCGCCGTGGATGATGGCCGTACCCGTGTCCTGGCACAGGGGCAGTTTGCCCTTGGCGGCCACTTCGGCGTTGCGGAGGAAGGTCAGGGCCACATACTTGTCGTTGTCGCTGGCTTCGGGGTCGGAGAGAATCTTCGCCACCTGCTCGTTGTGGGCACGGCGGAGGAGGAACGATACATCGCGGAAAGCAGCGTTGGCCATGGCTGTGAGACCTTCTTTCTCGATCTTCAGGATGGGCTTTCCTTCAAACTCGCTTACGCTGACGTAGTCTTTCGTAAGCAGATAATACTCAGTCTTGTCTTCTCCATGTTCGAACATGGGTTGATACTTGAACGGAGGGTTTGCCATAATTACTTGTTTTAAGTGGAATATTTGCAGGCAAAGGTAAGGGTTTTTATCTATTTATTGATATTTTAGGCACGGATTACACGGATTATTCCACTCTTTTTGCCGGAACAGGATCTTCATCCGGCCGTGGGAATCCGTATAATCCGTGCCTGAATAAACGCCATGTCTCTGCGTTTCACTTTACCCCTGCGATGCGTTCTATCAGTTCGTTGCCCAGGGCTTCCTTTACTTCGATGTGCTTCAGCACGGCGGTGACGAAGGGATTGCTCTCGAAGTCGCCGCGCACCTGCTCGAAGTCGCGCTCCTTCTCTATCCGCGAACCGTCGGCACCGAAGCCCGTCATGGAAGCCAGCGAGAACTCCTTCTTGGCATCTTCGTAGACCATGCGGTCCAGGCCGATGACCGCCTCCTTCCACCGCTCCACGATGCGGATGATGTCCTGTGCCGTGGCCTTCTCGGGGTCAATGCCATAGAACTCCTCTAACTTCTCGTAGGCCCACGTCCACTCATAGGTGTAGTAGTTGCGGTGCATCTGTTCGAACTCGCGGTTGATGGCCTCCAGACGGTCCACCTCGCCCGACTCGATGCGCGCTATCAGGCGGTCTATCTCGCTCTTGGGCGCAATCAGGCCCGAGATGTCCACCCACTCGCCGCTGCCTATGGGCGTGTCCGGCTTCAGACGGGCGCGTATCTCCTCGTTGCTGCGGAAGCGCGTCTCTTCCAGCCGTTTGATGACCGAGTTGCCCAGGAACTTGTGGATGCCGGTCTCATAGAAACGGATGCCCTTCACTAATGCCGAGTTGCGTATCTTCGCGCTGTGATAGGAGTAGATGTCCGACAGCTCGCCGCTGGCATTGCGCAGGGCCATGAGCGTTTCGCGTCCCTTGAACATCTTGTGTATGGTGTAGGGGCTTAGCAGGTTGTAGTTGATGCAGTCCAGCTTGTCGGGGTCTTTGCGCCCGTCGCGCTTGGGCCACTTCTGTGCGTCGCGGATGGTGCCCACGCTGCGCAGGTTCACGCCCGGCACCAAGTAGGTCGTGTTGTTCTGCTCTATCAGGTAGGAGAAAGGCAGGTTGCTCGTGTCCGAGTGGGTCACGTGGCGGCCCATCACCAATGAGAAGGCACCCACACGTGCCGGCCACAGGATGTAGGAGTCTGACGTAGTCTTGGCACCACGCTCCAGGGTGCCCTGATGGATGGGGCCGAGCTTGTACATGTGGTTGCTCTGGTTGGAGCCGGAGCCGGCGTTCATGAACGAGAACATGCCGGCAATGAGCAGCGTGGACTTGTGATGGGTCACGGTGAAGGGACCGGCAAAGATGGAGCAGGCCTCGCCGTTCTCGCCCTGGCAGTTGCTGAAGAAGAGCGACTCGCTGGCCGAGTAGTTGTGGCCCAGCTTGCAGGACTGTCCCACGAAGCAGCGCGACAGCATGGCCCCCTCGTCCACGTGGGAACCGCTGGAGATGATGAAGTCGTCGCAGATGACTCCGTGGCCGATGTACACCGGTGCCACCCGGTTGCTGTTGATGCTGCCGTTGTGCAGGCGCGAGGTGCCGCAGATGCGGCAATGGTCGCCAATGCGCACGTTCTTGATGGATCCGGCGTTCAGGATGGTGACGTGGCTGCCCACGCTTCCCGTCGTGGAGGCCTGCTCGTTGCTGTAGACGTCGGTAATGGCCTTCAGCCGCTCTATCAGCTTGGGACGATGGCGATACAGGGCCATGATGTAGGCCAGGTGGGCCGACAGCCGGTCGCTGATGGCTACCTCGCGTCCGCCTGTCTCGTTCAGCACGGAGACCTCTACGCCGTTGCCGAAGCGGCTCTCGCCGTCCACCAGCATCAGGCCCACGTTCTCGATGAAGGTCTCGTCGCCAATTTCATAGTTGGCTATGTAGTTCAGGATGTTCTCTATGCAGCAGTCATTGCCCACGGTCACGTTGTGCAGCGTCACGTGGCGCAGGCCCGAGTGCTTTCTGATGCCGCCCGGCAGGGTGAACTCCTTCAGGAACACTCCTAAACGCACCGTGCCCGAGAAACGCACGTGGTGTACATACTCCGGTGAGAACGCTTCGGCCACGCTCACCCTGTTCCACTCCTCGGCCGTGCAGGCCTGGCGCTCTAAGCGGAGCACCTCCTCTTCGGTCAGTTTCCTATACCTCATAGTTGTCGAATGTCTGATAGAGAAAGTCATTATAGGGATACTTCTGTACGTGCAGCTCCTTGACGCGGCCATAGACCACGCTCTTCATCTCCTCGATGTTCTGCCTTTCGCGGGCCGAGATGAAGAGGCAGTTCTCCTCCAACCGGGCCATCCAGGTCTTCATCAGCTCCTCTAAGCTCAGGTTCTCCTTGGTGCGGGGCGTCAGGTCGTCCTCGGCCTTCTCCACGTAGGTGTAGGCATCGATTTTGTTGAACACGATAATCATGGGCTTGCCGGCCGCACCGATGTCGGCCAGCGTCTTGTTCACCACCTCTATCTGTTCCTCGAAGTCGGGGTGGGAGATGTCCACCACGTGCAGCAGCAGGTCGGCCTCGCGCACCTCGTCCAGTGTGGACTTGAAAGAGTCCACCAGGTCGGTAGGCAGCTTGCGGATGAAGCCCACCGTGTCGCTCAGCAGGAAGGGCAGGTTCTCGATGATGACCTTGCGCACAGTGGTGTCCAGCGTGGCAAACAGTTTGTTCTCGGCAAACACTTCACTCTTGGCCAGGAGGTTCATCAGGGTGGACTTGCCCACGTTGGTGTAGCCCACGAGTGCCACGCGAATCAGCCGCCCACGGTTCTTGCGCTGCGTGCTCTTCTGCTTGTCTATCTCGGCCAGGCGTTCCTTCAGCAGCGACATGCGGTTCAGGATGATGCGTCGGTCCATTTCCAACTGTGTCTCGCCCGGACCACGCAGACCCACGGAGCCCTTTCCGCCACCGGCACCTGAACCACCGCCCTGACGTTCCAGGTGGGTCCACAGCCGTTGCAGGCGGGGCAGCATATACTTGTATTGTGCCAGCTCCACCTGTGTCTTCGCGTTGGCCGTCTGGGCGCGCATGGCAAAGATGTCCAGGATGAGCGACGTGCGGTCCAGTATCTTGACCTTCAGCTCGCCCTCAATGTTGCGTATCTGCTTGGCCGACAGCTCGTCGTCGAATATCACCATGCCGACTTCCCGCTCGGCCTCCTCTTCGTCGTGGAGGTATTGCTTGATTTCTTCCAGCTTGCCTTTGCCCACATAGGTCACGCTGTTGGCCTGGTCCAGCTTCTGCGTGAAGCGCTTCACCACCACCGCACCGGCCGTCTCGGCCAGGAAGGCCAGCTCGTCCAGGTACTCATTGGTCTTGCGCTCGTCCTGTGTCTTCGTGATGAGGCCCACCAGGACCGCCGTCTCGGCCTGCACCTCGGAGATTACGAATTCTTTCATTGCCATGTGTTATATACCTTATATATAATAATCGTTGTCTTAATGACCTGTAGTCGTTTGGGGGACAAAGATAAGGTTTTCTTTATAAAACGTTTGTGTGCCGGCCTTTGTTTTTGAAGGGAATCCCCTTTCCTTGATGCAAAAAACAGAGGGGATGCACCGTGCGGTGCATCCCCTCGTCTTGTTTATGGATAAAGCGTATGGCTTATTCGGCTCCTTCTTCGCCTTCGGCCTCGCCGCCTTCCCCTTCAGGATTCAGGTAGTTCAGGTAGGCTTCTGCGCTTGTGAAGAAGAGACACTCCAATGCCGGATACGTGCCGTATTCACTCATGTCGCAGTAAAGTGAGGACTCGGGGAACTCAACGTAACCCTCTTCTTCGTGGTAGATACCGAGCGGGTAGCTCTCAATCTTGTTGCTGATGTTGCCATAGATAGTACCGGTTGAGAAGTCGCCATAACCCCAGTTCATACCCATGCCTACCGGCTTCAGGGTAACACCGGCACTGGTGATGTCGATGATGAACAGATACTCGCCGGCAACCACCTCTTCGGGAGCGTTGTAGGGATAGCCGATGTAGCCCAGTCCGTTGGGGCATATGCCGGTCATCACACTGGCATACGGACTGTTGAAGCGGTAACGGAGGCTGGTGGCGGTATTGGTCTTCTCTACCTCTACAGCTAAAGGCAGTTGTTCTACACCAAAAAAAGTACCTACCAGACCGTCAATCCAATAGCCATAGCCGATGCTTTCCCACTTCAGGATGGCAAAGTCAATGGACGTTTCGCGGTAACCATCGGTGTAGAGGCTCACGTTGTCGCCTGCTACGGCCAGCATCAGGTTGTAGTTCACGCCTTCCTTGGCATTCTGCACCTCGATGGTGATGTTCTTGGTAGCTTCGCCTGCAGCGAAAGATACGGAAGAGGGACAGATGAAGACATTCTCTTCATTGTTCACGACTTCCAGGTCCACTGTGCCGGCTGCGTCGGTCACGGTACGGGCAAGGGTCACTTCGAAACTGCTTACACCCGGTTCCACCTCTACAGTCTTGTTGTAGTTGCCGGCAAAATACATGCCTTGGCAACCTGCCGGATCTTGCTCACCCGCAGTGTAGCTTTCGGCATCGGGGTCGCACGATGTGGCTATCACTGCGACAGCCAACATGGCCAATAGTTTATTGATTATTTTCATATTCTTGTTCTTTTAGCTGTTAAACATACACGATTATTCGATGTCATCTACCGGTGTCGGCTTTTCGGCTGCGGGGTTGTTGTCGCTATCGCTCAGCATCTGGTTGGCCTGGATTTCAGACTCGGGCAGACGGTACAGCAGAATGTCGCTGCCGGCAGGAATGTGGAAAATCAGAGAAGCGTCTGTATAGCCGGCACCACGACGGTCTACGTCTTTCTTCAGACGCATCAGGTCGAACCAGTTGAGCCCCTCGCCCCAAAGCTCGATACGACGCTGGCGGTAAATCTCCTCTTGCAGTCCTGCAGAGGAAGAGGTGTCGCAGGTGTAGGAGGCATCGCGGTAGGTCCGGATGAATTCCTCTAACAGTGTCTTGGCGTCGGGAGTACTACCGCTCATGGCCAGACCCTCGGCCTTGATGAGGTACATCTCTTCGATACGCATCAAGGGGATGTCGTTGGCATTCACGTCAGTGCCTACCAGGTTGTTGTAGGGACCGAACTTCACGTTGGTGTAAGGACCATATTCGCAACTTGCCATGTACTCCTGCTGTTCTGCATTCAGGTTGTCAGAAAGGCCTTCAGAGTTGGTCCACCAACCCTTGCGCACGTCGGTAGCAGGAATGGTGTTGTAGAGGGCCTTGTTGATTTGGCGACCACCGAAGTAGCTGTTGTAACCATAGTTCAGAGAAGCCATGTGAGAGGGCCAGTTGATGATACCGGTCTGTACGATGTCATCGCTCTCGGCTATGATGATGGCCCACATCCAGGAAGCATCGTTACTGTCCCAGAAGGTAGGAACGCTCACTTCAGCTCTGCTGTAGGGACGGCCGGCGAAGGAGTTGATGGCCTGGTCGGCATCTTGGGCAGCTTCAGCCCAGTTCTGCATGGTCAGGTTTACGCGGGCACGCAGACCATAAACAGATGCCTTGCTGAGGTAACGCTTGTCGCTCTTCGTAACGGTAGTGTTCTCCATGCATGTTACGGCCTTGTTCAGGTCGGCCATGATTTGCTCGTAAACCTCTTTCACTGTGGAACGTGCGCATCCGTCTGTTGCTACAGAGGCGGCGTTGGCTTCTGTGATCAGCGGTACGCAGGGCTTATCCTGGCTGTCCACATAGGTGAACTGATAGAGCTGTGCCAATACCCAGTAGGCGAATGCGCGGCTACCCAAAGCCTGGGCCAGGTAGTATTGCTGGGTGGGGTCTTCAGTCTCAGTGTCAATAGAGGCTACAACGTTGTTGGCTACGAAAATCTGCTGATAGAGTGTGTTCCAGAAGATGATACAGTCGGGGTCCGTATAGACACGGCTGCCGAAATCAAGAGCACCGGAAGCCCAGTTGTAACCGTTGTAGGGCGACGGCATGTCATGACCGTTGGTGTCCATCATCAGCATCAGGGCAGCATAGCCGAAGTCGTTGTGGCGTGAGCCACCAATGGCATTATAGTTGGGCAGGTATTGACTGTACTGGGCAAACACGGCATTCACACCGGCTTCTGCCTTGGCCGGGTCGTTGACGATGGTCTCACCTTTTTGCTCCTCTGTCACCGTACCGCTTTCGGGAAAGGTATCGAGATCGGTACAACCGACGAAGGTCGTTGCGACGAGGGCAATAGCTATGTATTTATTGAATGTTTTCATATTTATTCCTTATCTTACGTTGAAATTAGAATGTTAAACTGATACCACCGGAGATGGTGCGTGCCGGCGTGTAGATGGAAGAGGTGGCACTTACGTAACCCTGACGCGGGTCGAGACCCTTGCGGGCAGAGATGAGAGCCACATTGTCGGCAGCACAGTAGATGCGCAGCTTCTCCACGCCAATCTTCTGCAACAGGTTCTTGGGCAGGGTGTAGCCTACGGTGATGTTGTTGATGCTCAGGTAGTCGGAACTGGTCAGGAAACGGTCGGAAGTACCCATGATGTCTGATGCGGTATCCAAAGCGTTTACACGGGGAACATCGGTGTTGCGGTTGGTCTCAGACCAAGAGTTCAGGATATCCTTGTGCCAGTTGCGGCCGGCATAGCTGCCTGTACCACCGTGCATAAAGCCTGCATAACCGGAGTCATAGATCTTGCCGCCCAACTGATAGGCACACTGGATAGAGGCATCGAAACCATAGAAGTGTACCGTTGTGCCGAAACCACCGAATACGGTAGGCAGCAGGTCGTCGGTAGCCTTCTTGTAGTCAGAGGCCACTTCCCAAGAGTTGGTCGTTGTGGGGTTGCCGTTCTCGTCTTCAGCATAGAAGATGGACTTACCGGTTTCGGGATCTACACCCAGATATTGCACCAAGTAGAGGCGGTACATGGATTCGCCTTCGCTGTAGATGCGGGTACCGTCGATCAACTCACCCTTCAGGTCGGGGTGCAGCTCGTTAATCTTGTTCTTCAGGAACGTGGCGTTCAGGTTCACTTCCCACTTGATGTTGTTGCTGTCGAAAATCTTGGAGTTCAGGTCAACTTCCAGACCGGAGTTGGTCATGGAGCCGATGTTCATCGGGATGGAAGAATAACCGGCAATGGGAGCTACAGGCTTGTAGTAGAGCATGTCGGAAGACTTGCGGGAGAAGTATTCCACCGTACCGGCCAGCTTGCCTTTCCAGAATTCGAAGTCCACGCCCACGTTGAAGGCACGGGTGGTTTCCCAAGTCAAATCCTTGTTACCCTTGTAAGCCAGTGTGCCGTCGGCAAACACACCGTTGGCACCGCTGATGGAGAACTGGTCAGTGTAAGCGTAGTAGTTGCCCACCTGGTCGTTACCCTGCTCACCGTAAGAGGCTTTCAGCTTCAAGAGGTCAATCCATTTCACCTCTTCCATGAACTTCTCCTTGTTGATGACCCATGCAGCGGATGCAGAGTAGAAGTTACCCCAACGGTTGTCCTTATGGAAACGTGAAGAACCGTCGCGGCGGTAAGAGATGCTGGCGAAGTATTTCTCGTCGTAGTCATAGTTCACACGTCCGATGAAACCGGCAGTGGCGTAAGAGTTGTTGTAACCATAGCCCATCTTGTTGTCGATGGTGTTGTTCACGGCACCGATAGTGGGGTTGTAGAGGTTGGTACCATAGGCTTCAACAAGACCATAGTTGTATTCGTAGCCGTCATAACCTACCATGACATCCAGGTGGTGGATATCATCGAAAGTGGTGGTATAGTTGGCAATGTACTGTTGGTCGAAGCCCCAAGTGCGGGTCGAAGCCTGGTCAACATAACCACCGTTGTCAGCAAACTGCCCGTAGTAAGTGTTGGCCAACTTCACGTAGCGGGTGTTGTCAATGTCCAGACCTACGCGGGCGGTAATCTTCAGCCCCTTCAGCGGAGTGATGGTGGCATACCAGTTGGCGTTGAAGATATCCATGTTGTACTCTTCCTTGTCATAGAGCAGGGTACCTACGGGATTGGCACCGGGGAAGAAAGAGCCACGCTTGGCTGCGCTGTACTTGGCATCACCATAGTCATACATCACGCGGCCCTGGCCGTCAAGCTGGATGTTGCCTTCGGCATCACGGATAAACATCGGATAGATGGGAGCGATGGTGTTGGCCATCGTAAAGGCGTTACCGGATGAGGCGGTTGCCGTTTGCTCGTCAGGGTAGAGGCTGATGCTGTTGGCATAGCTCATGTTGGCCCCCACTTTCAGCCAGCTCTTCACTTCATAGTCGGCCTTGGCACGCAGGCTGTAACGCTCAAATCCGGAGTTGTCCAGGATACCTTCGTCGTTCAGGTAACCCAAAGATACATAGTATGTCAGTTTCTCGCCACCACCGGAAATGTTCAGGTTGTACTCCTGACGCATGTTGTCCTGATAGGTGTTGTCACGCCAGTTGTCGGGCGTGTAGTAGTTGCTACCGTCAGAGTAGCCCAGTGTGGCATTGGGGTTCAGTTTGCCGTTCAGGCCCACTAACTGCTCACCGGCAGGAACGGTGTAGATTTGATAACCCAGACCGCCTGTGTTGTTGGTGGGCAACGTCTGGTTGGCATATATGTTGGCCTCTGCAGCCGACTTGCCAGAGTTGTAGTATTGCCCGTTGAAAATAGCCTCGTAAGCCTTTTCAATGTAAGTGGCGGGGTTCTGGATAACGTCGTAGTTGGAAGTTCCACGCTGGTTCACGCCCACACGGCCTTCGAAGTTAATCTTGGCGGCACCGGTCTTACCCTTCTTGGTGGTGATGATAATCACACCGTTGGCACCACGTGCACCATACAGAGCACTGGAAGCGGCATCCTTCAACACGGTCATAGACTCGATGTCGCTGTTGTTGATGCTGGAGAGGTCGCCGTCGAAAGGCACGCCGTCCACTACATAAAGAGGTGTAGAGCCTGCGTTGATAGAACCGATACCACGGATGCGCACGGTAGCCGATACGCCCGGCTGGCCGTTGGCACTCTGTGTCTGCACACCGGCTACGGCACCGGACAGGGCTTGCGTCACGTTGGACACCTGTCTCTTCTCTAATTTTTCATTACTTACAGTCGCGGCAGAACCGGTAAATGACGCTTTTTTTGCGGTACCATAAGCCACAACCATGACCTCTTCCAGTACCTCGGAATCAGTCTTCATCACCACCTTAACTGACTTTGCTACAGCCACTTCCTGCGTCTGCATGCCGATGTAAGACACCTGCAAAGTCTTCGCCGAACTTGGTA
>JAFURM010000050.1 GCA_017471925.1 Bacteroides sp. | reverse complement strand
CGGTAATTTTCACCTCTATGCCGGTACCGGCTGTTGCCGGGGTGTAGGTAAAGCCGTCAGCAGTGTAAGCGGCACTGATACCCGAAGCAGGCGCGGCATTGTTCTCGGCATCCACCACCTCCATTTTCACAGTATAGAGATCGGCGTAATCTTCTCGCTTGTTCTGGACCTTGAAGCGGACGTATGCTGCAAGGTGTTCGAAAGTGAGCGATGCCGTACCATTGGCAAGGACACTCTCGGCATACATATACAGATAGTCGCTCAAGTGCTTCAAGTTGTTCTTTCCCGACTGGGTGAAGGTGGTCGGCATCTTGAGGGTGGCGGTGAAGGTACCTTTATTATCATCGCCAACGGTAACATTTGCCTCTGAGTCGTTGACATCGTTAATAGGTGTGACGGCATGGACGGTGTGGCCGTCATAGTAACTGTCGGGCATAGTGGGGTCAAAGCCTTCTATGTCCTCAAATTCTGCCCAATGGCTGTCACCGGCTTTCTCAGAATCGCTGTGTCGCAGAATCCTCATGTCTGCAACCGGATTACCCTTGATAGTCTTCAAATAACTACCGTCTGTTTTGGTAAATGCCATCTTCAGCTCGGACGTTGTGGCCGTAGAGTCATACTCCCACGCAAAGGTGAGCTTGCCGTTGTTGTAGTCCTCCCACATGGCACGTGTGGCGGCATTGTCGTTGCCCGCACTTCCGTTGAAAAGCAGGTGACGCCCTACGGCAGGGGTATCGGGCAGGATGTCGTTGTTGCTGCAAGCGGCAAACACAACGGCTGCCAGCAACAAGTTGAGTTCAGCATGTTTCTTCATAAGCCATCGGTTAAGAACGTTCTCCAAATTCATAATCATCGCCAGTGTCTGAGGCTGTACCGCTTAAAGAGTCTGCGTAACCGCGTTCTACTTCCACTTCCACGACCTCCACGCGGGGAGCCTCATAGTTTTCCATACAGGTGAATGCTTTTTTGTCCATCTTTGCTTGTTGTTAACGTTAATAATCAGGGAAACAAAAAAATGCCACCCGCCGCATCACGAAATGATGCAGCGGATGGCACGTTTTGCAGCCGCTCTGAGCCGTTTTCTTGGCGGGAGGCCCGTTTTACCCCCCCCGATTGTTTAGACACAACACACTGGCCTCCAATGCGTTATACGCGAGACTTTGCACAAGGGATGGGGTATGTGGCCGATAGAGCTGTTGCATATTGTTTTTGTTTCGTTAAATTCTCGTTGCAAAATTATAGAAATCTCCGGAAATATCGGGCGTGGGGGAAGCGTTTTTTTCGGCACCGTTTGTTTCTTGAAAGACTCTTTAGGCATCTGACAGACGGATAAATAGCAGATAAATATAAACATCAGTTCTCTTACAATGCCACAAAATCGGCTTAAACAAGTACGTTTTTTTCTTTAAAAACGGGGATTTCGTAATAATCTAATAATCAACACATTACAAAAACAACAAAGTAAGCGTTCAGTTTCTCACTGGCAATCGGGTCGATTGCCAGTGAGAAACACCCCGATTGCCAGTGAGAAACGGGGCGATTGCCTATGGCATTTCAAATAATGTAAATAAAGCAAAATTGCAACCACTTCAACAAGCATCATTTAAGAAAGCAGAATTATCAACAATCAGATAACAACTTTGGCACACCCAAATTACCTGATGAAAAGTTTAGAACATACCCGAAATTTTGAATTATTTGATGAAAAGTTTAGAGTGTGCCCGAAACTTTTGTATATTTGCGCAAAGTTTTAGAGTATGGACGAAAGAATTGATTTACTTCGGAAGTATAATCCTTGGAAAGGGAAAGGTTTGGAAATAGGCTATGAGCGTTCTTTATACATGGAACGTATAGCAGCTTATATAGGTAATCGGTTGGTGAAGGTGCTTGTCGGTCAGCGGCGCTCGGGAAAAAGCTACATCTTGCGGCAGGTAGCGATGAAGCTGATAGAACGGGGAGTAAATGCAGAGAACATTCTCTTTATCAACCGGGAACTGACAGCATTTGATTTTCTACAAACCTACAAGGATTTGGAAGAGCTGATACACCTCTATTTGGATTCGCTGAAACCTCAAGGCAGAATCTATCTTTTCATTGATGAGGTGCAGGACATTGAAGGATGGGAGAAGGTGATCAACTCCTATTCTCAGGATTATACGGCAGAATATGAACTGTTCATAACCGGTTCGAACTCCCAAATGCTTTCGGGTGAACTGTCCACCTTACTCTCCGGACGTTATGTGGAGTTCACCGTTTATCCACTTTCTTATCAGGAGTATGCCTCGTTTCGGAAATTACCTCTTGGCAAGCAAAGTTATATGGCGTATATGCAGGATGGCGCTTTCCCGGAGCTGCTGAACTTGTCGGGCAAGGAAATCAAACGGAATTATATTTCAGCCCTGAAAGATACCGTGCTCCTGAAAGATGTCATTCGCAGATATACCATCAAAGATGTACGTTTGCTGGAGGATTTGTTTGCCTATCTGGTGAACAACGCCTCCAATCTTCTTTCCATTCACAACATTACCAACTATTTCAAGAGCAAAGGCAGGAAGACAAGCTATGAAACGGTGGCTACCTATATTGGCTATATCGAGGAAACCTTTCTGGCTCATCGGGCGGAAAGATATAACATTCGAGGCAAGGAGACCATTTCGGGTGCCTATAAATATTACATGAACGATTTGTCCTTCAAAAATTATCTGTATAGTGGAGTGGGCTATGGGATCGGGTATTTATTGGAGAATCTGGTGTATTTGGAATTGGTCAGAGGCGGATATCAAGTGTATGTAGGAAGCATAAAGGACAAAGAAGTGGATTTTGTAGCCATGAAAAATGACCGTACCATTTATATCCAAAGCACTTATATCCTGGCCGATGAGCAGACGGTGGAACGTGAATATGCTCCGTTAGAAGCCATCGCAGATAACTATGAGAAGATAGTTGTCTCGTTGGACGATCTCTCCCTTCCTTTGCGGGATGGTATCAAGCACATACAGGCTTGGAACCTGTCGGAGATTATAGCACAATACGGATAGACACGGATTATTCCCAGTGTTCTATACCCCAAGGTATAAGAGTCTAATCCGAACGAGAAAAATCCGTGCCGATGATATCCATGATTTGATGCATCAATTCATGATCTTGAATCCCAGGAAGAAGGTGCGCGGTGCGGTGGGGCCATAGAAGTAGCCGGCATCGCGGAAAGTGCCTTTGTCCAGGTCGCGCTGGAACTGGTCGAAGATGTTCTGCACCCCGGTGCTGAGTTGCAGTTTCAGGTGCTCCTTCAGCACGAAGGTGTAGTTCAGCTTCAAGTTCAGCTCGAAGAAGTCGGGCGTATGCTCCATGCGGTCCTGCTCAATGTATCCGGCAAAGTGGGGGACAATCATCTTGCCCGTATAGATGCCGGAGAGGGAGAAATCGAAGTTCTTGAGCGGTGCCGAGGAGAAGGTGAAGTAGCCATAATAGTCGGGTGTGCGCGTCATGCGGCGGGTGGTGAGTTCCCGTCCGTCCACGATGGTCCAAGCCTCATCACTCTTGTATCGGCTGCGCTGTGCGGTGAATCCCAGCTGGAAGGAGGCCTCCTTGCCGTGGGCCATCTTGGCATCAAGGTTCACGCCGTAGACCCTGGCTCCGTCGCCGTTGCGCCGTTCCTGTATGGCATCGCTGATGCTCTCGATGACGAACACGTCGCTAAGATCCGTATAGAAGCCCTCCACCAGGAGGTTGGCCTGCCAGTGTCCCAGATGGGTAGTCCAGTCGATGGAGCCGCTGAAGCTGTTGGAGCGTTCCTCCTTCAGTCCGTCGGCCAAAACGGTCTGCACGTTTTCTCCGCCCACGGCCGTCAGGTGGAGGTCTTCGTCATAAGCCTGCGGTGCACGGAAGCCGGTGGACCAGGTCAGTCGGGCCTGCAGGGCCTCGCTCGGTTTGTAGAGGAAGTTCACGCGGGGACTGAAGATGAGGTCGTCTATCAGGTTATGCTTGTCCAGGCGGGCACCCACCAGCATCGTGAGTCGCCCCACCTTCCATTCGTTCTGCACGAAGGCACTGGCAATGCGGACATCCTGCTTCATGTCGCGGTTGTAGCCGGTCATCACGTCGTGCAAGGAGTTGTTCTGATACTCCAGGCCGCCCGTGAAGACCGAGGGGGCAAACAGGCACTTGTCGTAATTGCCCACATACATGGCACCGGCCATCCACGTCAGGTCATCGGTCTTGCCATAGGCATAGGGATCCTGCTCGGCACCGTAGTAGCTCTGGCGATCCACGTGCTGAACGGAGGAGAAGAGGGAGAGTTTGTGCTTGTACTCCCTGAAGTACTGGTCGTAGGTGATGCCACCGCTGTTGATGATGTGGCGTGTCTGCTCGGTGATGTCGCTCTCATGGGGCTGCAGGTCGAACTTGTTGCCGCCACGGCGGAACTCGTTGGTCGTGTGATACTCCACGCTGATGCGGCCATAGTGGGAGGGACGGTAGTAGGCCCTCATGCCGAAGGTGTTGGCATTCAGTTTGCCCACCTCCGAGAAGGTGTCGTTGTCGCGGTCGTAAGGATTGCGGTTGCGGTAGGTCTCATAGAGGGCAATGCCATAGGTATTGTCCTTGGAGACCAGCGAGGCGTTGGCCCCCATGTATTGCTCCCACGACTCGCCGTCCATGCAGGAGAAATTGCTGCTCACCTGGAAGGAGTTGCTCACGGGGTCCTTGGTGATGATATTGATGGTGCCTGCCACGGCATTGGCACCAAAGAGAGCCGAACCACCGCCACGCACCACCTCGATGCGCTCAATCATGTTCACGGGAATCTGCTCCAGGCCATAGACACCGCTCAGGGCACTCATAATGGGGCGGCTGTTGATGAGAATCTGTGAATAGGGGCCTTCCAGTCCGTTGATGCGCACCTGGGGGAAGGTGCAGTTCTGGCAGTTGTTCTCCACGCGGAGGCCCGACTGATAGTTGAGCGACTTGGCCAAGTCGGGAGAGTTGACCGTCTCGAAGAGTTTCGACCCCATGACATTCACCACCACAGGAGCCTCGCGACGGCTCACCTCGTTGCGGTTGGCCGAAACCACCACCTCATCGGTCATGAAACTCTCTTCCACCATCTGGAAATGCACCACGGCCGTAAAGTCCTTGCTCACGGTCACCACCTTCTCCTGAGTCTTGTAGCCCAGTGCGGAGACCCTCAGCCGATAGTTGCCGGCAGGAAGATGGCGGAAGGAGAACTCTCCCTGCTCGTTGGTTACTGTGCCCTGTCCATTGTCCACAATGAGGATGGCGGCATAGGGAATATCGTTTTCCGTACCTCTTTCTATAACATGGCCGGAAATCATGTTGCCTTCTTTGATGGGATTGACAGCCCCAAGCACACCGGTCAATGACCAGCAGCTCGGTATTGGAGTGCGTATGCTGCTCATGAAAAGGATGGGAATGGGTAATCAGCACACCATTCACATAATGGACGTGTGTGAAGAGCATGATGCTGCCCTGATAGGATATAAAGAGCAGCAACAGGCAGAAAGCCGTCACGAAGGGGCGATATGTCTTCACGTCCTTTATCTTCATTCTTCACTGTTTTGAAGGCGCGAAGATAAGGAATAGTTTGGAATCTTTCTAAATAGCACGAACTATTTTGCAAGAAAAATCAGCAACGGGGGCAAGGAGCAGCCGAAGAATGCTTGCGTAAGCTGAATCTTTCCCCTATCTTTGCAGACATAACCCTTACACCTATTATATATATAAGCGCAAAGATGACACATCCTTTTCACCCCATGATAGCCACCGCCCTGAACCTCACGGAGAGGCAAGTGGCACAGACATTGGCTCTCCTGCAAGACGGAGCCACCATCCCCTTCATCAGCCGCTACCGCAAGGAGGCCACCGGAGGACTTGACGAGGTGCAGATAGAACAAATCAAGAACCTGCACGAAAAACTCACGGAGACCGCCAAGCGCAAGGAGACCATCTGCAGCACCATCACGGAGCAGGGCAAGATGACCCCCGAACTGCAGAAACGCATTGACGAGACCTGGGACAGCACCCAAATAGAGGACATCTACCTGCCCTATAAGCCGAAGCGGAAGACACGGGCCGAAGCGGCCCGCCAGCGTGGGCTGGAGCCGCTGGCCAACCTGCTGATGATGCAACGCGACCCTCATCCCGAAGTGCAGGCTGCCCGCTACGCGAAGGGCGACGTGAAAGATGCCGAAGAGGCGCTGAAGGGAGCACGCGACATCATTGCCGAGCGGGTAAGCGAGGATGAGCGGGCACGCAACAGCGTGCGCAACGCCTTCGGCCGGCAGGCTATGCTCACCGCCAAGGTGGTAAAGGGCAAGGAGGAGGAAGCCCTGAAATACCGCGACTACTTCGATCATCAGGAGCCTCTGAAGCGCTGTTCCTCCCACCGGCTACTGGCCATCCGTCGCGGAGAGGCCGAGGGAGTGCTGCGTGTGAGCCTCAGTCCCGATGACGAGGAGTGCACCGAACGGCTGCAGCGCCAGTTCGTGCACGGCCGGGGTGCCTGCAGCGAGCAGGTGTCCGATGCCGTTCAGGATGCCTACAAACGGTTGCTGAAGCCCTCCATAGAGAGCGAGTTTGCCACACAGAGCAAGGAGAAGGCCGATGACGAAGCCATCCGTGTGTTTGCCGAAAACCTGCGCCAGCTGCTCCTGGCTTCCCCCTTGGGACAGAAGCGGGTGATGGGTATCGACCCGGGTTTCCGCACGGGTTGCAAGGTGGTGTGCCTCGATGCCCAGGGCAACCTGCTCCACAACGAGAACATCTATCCTCACCCGCCCGTGAACAAGCCCAAGGAGGCCATCGCCAAGGTGCGCAAAATGGTGGAGGCCTACCGCATCGAGGCCATCGCCATAGGCAACGGCACGGCCAGCCGCGAGACCGAGGAGTTCCTGAAACGCGAAAGCATAGGGCACGACGTGCAGGTCTTCGTGGTGAGCGAACAGGGAGCCTCCATCTACTCGGCCTCCAAGATTGCCCGCGAAGAGTTTCCCGACCACGACGTTACCGTGCGCGGAGCCGTCTCCATAGCCCGCCGACTGATGGACCCCCTGGCCGAACTGGTGAAGATTGACCCCAAGTCCATCGGCGTGGGACAATACCAGCACGATGTAGACCAGGGCAAGCTGAAGCGTTCGCTCGACCAGACGGTGGAGAACTGTGTGAACCTCGTGGGCGTGAACCTGAACACGGCCAGCAGCCACCTGCTGACCTATATCTCGGGGCTCGGTCCCCAACTGGCGCAAAACATCGTGGCCTACCGTGCCGAGCATGGCGCCTTCACCTCGCGCCGCGAACTACTCAAGGTGCCGCGCATGGGTGCCAAGGCTTTCGAGCAGTGTGCCGGCTTCCTGCGCATACCGGGAGCAAAGAACCCCTTGGACAACACGGCCGTGCATCCCGAAAGCTACCCCATCGTGGAGCAGATGGCCAAAGACCTGGGATGCGACATCTCCCAACTGCTGGCCAGCAAGGAGCTTCGCCTGAAAATACAGCCCGAGCGATACCTCACGGAGCGCATAGGTATGCCCACTCTGAAAGACATCCTGCAGGAGCTGGAGAAACCCGGACGCGACCCGCGAGGCCCCATCAAAGTCTTTGAGTTCGACAAGAACATCCGCACCATAGATGACCTGTGTCCCGGCATGGAGCTGCCCGGCATCGTGACCAACATCACCAACTTCGGAGCCTTCACCGACATCGGCATCAAGGAGAACGGACTGATTCACCTCTCACAGATGGCCGACCGCTACATCACCGACCCCAACGAAGTGGTCTCCATCCATCAGCACGTGCGTGTCAAGGTGCTCAGCGTGGACAAGGAGCGCAAGCGCATACAACTCACGATGAAGGGTTTGTAGGGCCAAACGGACAATTCAAACAGAAAACGGCAGGTTTCAACAGCGGAGGAAGCAACGTTTGGCTACAGCCCTGATATTCCTGATATTTGCACCGAAAACAAGGCACAGGCAAGCGCCCATCAGCGACAATGGAATCCGAATTATATGCATGTAATTTGCTTCCATCTTCTTTCAGGACCTTAAACGGGGGGAATGGTGTTGACAATGGAATTACAAATTCCCCTTGCTCACAAGTGACTGTTTACAACGGAATGAGAGCAAGGGGAATAAGTCAATACTTAAGGGAAGTGGTCTGTTCATTTCTTGGTTTCCAAATACTGAAAACTTTTTGTCCGTTCTATGGACAAGTTTGCGTCATACCCATTACTAATCAACAATACTCTCAACTGTTTTTCCACCTTTTCAAAATACCCTATATCATGGGTACGGATTATAATCTTCCTCAACGCCTTTTTCTTAACCCAAAATTCTTTATACAATAGAATGGCACCATTACGTGTGCCTCTGCACTTGACGTTACGGGGAATCTCCGTATCAAAGAAATCCGGTTCTTTCATTTCTTCATCAGGATGAAAGATAGTGCCATCAACCGCTAAAGGTCGATAAACTTATTGATTCCAGTTTATCAGGAATAGTGACAGATGACAATTTGGTACAAGCACTAAATGCTTCTCTATCTATTGATTCTACATTAGATGATATGACAACTGATTTCAAGTAGCTAAGATAGAATGCGCCATATCCTATTGACTTCACACTTTCGGGCAAAACAATCTTGCTAAAGCCACAGGAAGCGAACATAAATTCTCCAATGACATCATTTGATGTGTAATAAGAGCTGTAATATGCCCTCCACCTTCTACGATAAAAGAGTCCGACAAATCAAGAAACTTCAATTTTCCGCTCCATTTATCAGCCATCGCACGGATAAAAGAAATATCATCTCCATTCAAATATCCAGTAAGTTTCATGGAAGCTATGCTATTTTTCTCTTCTTCAGAGATTAAGGTGGAAAGTGTCCCTGCAGTTTCTACATGATAAGTAGGAATACTCAATCCTTCAGCCTCAATGGCTGTCATAGGTTTGATGACATTACGAACAATTTCAAACTCCTTGGCCGTTGATTTGGTAAATGTAGCACCGCTCGTATTCGTTACCGTGATAGTAAAACCGCTTGCAAACTTAGTAGGGGGAACAGCAATCCAAAAAGCAGTAGCCTCGGCTTCTGATGCACCAATGGTTATGCCTTTTTCTCCGCAATCAAGTGTAATGGAAGTAGACGTATTGCCGGAAGCCATTGCAACGGCAGGGTCTTCACTATAAGCTGCTGTGAGTGTAGCCGTACCTGCTATCGGCTCGTTGTCATTACCTGTCAATGTAATGGATTGAATGGAAACATTCGTTCCGTATAGCTGCAATTTCAAATAGCCGCAAGCGTTTTTAAAGCCCAAGAAGGTATCCTCGGTATCTTTCGTTACAGCCACCATCGTATTGGCTCCCAAGCCGAAAGAGTTTTCCGCATAAGCCTGTCCGGAAGGGGAAAGTCACAGTCAATACACCATCGTCAGAGATTGCGGTAGTCTCGTTATACGGATATACCGCATAAGTAGCGGTCAACTTATTACCAGTTGAATAGGATGTTCCGAGAGGAGAGAAATCGCCACTATTGGCACCAGTCTCACCATTAAACTTAAATTCACGGTTGTAAGTATTGCATTCAAAGATGGAAATCCTATCGTCCGCAGTCCAACGGAGTTTACCCTCTTCGTTCACATAAGTACGCGTATCGCTTTCTTCAAAAGAGGCAGTATACACTCTGCCTTGTTGCAAGGCTGTTTGTTCTTCGTTCACCAGTTCGTCTTGCGAACAACTGCTTGCCCATATTGCAAGCAGCAACATCGGTATTAAATTCTTCTTCATTTGTACTCTTGATTTAAAGTTTACCAATCTGTAGTTTCACCCTCTCTTGGAGTTTCCATAGAAGCGGCAAAACCCTTCTTCACTTCCACCTCGATAACCTCTACTACGGGAGGTTCATAGTCAATCATTTCTTTACAGTTCATACACACATCGTTTTAATACGATGGGGCTTCGCATCGAAGTTTACAAATAAAAAGAATATCAGGGCACATAAACAAAAAACGTGAAGCCTACTCGTCGCTCGCTTCACTGCTCAAGGCGCCTGAGAATTGCCCATCAATGTCGAAACGAGCAACTCAGAACTTCACGCCGATATGAATATAACCTCTTCCTTATGTACACCTATCATCTGTGACACCAATAAGCCACAGTTCAATGAGTACATTGAAGAGCCATTTATATAAACATACCCAACGTGCGTCTTCCGTTGCTTTGTTCTTGACATTGATTGAAAGTTTTCTCAGGACTTCGAGCAGTCAAAACCAAAGCGTATGAATACGCCATTATCTATATGTCCATCCCCACCTCCCACACTTCTATCCGAAGTATCGGCGTGAAGACTTTGCAAATATATGAATATTTATCAAGAAACAAAAATCCACCCCAACAAACTTCTGCCAACACGCATTAACAATTACAAGGGAACAATACTTTTCCTTTACAAGCATCTGAATAGCAATCTTCTCATCCGATGCCTATCACTGCTCCAAACCTCCTTCCCTACTATGAGAGTCTGTTTTGAATTTATTCCATTCTTTTATTATTCGCTTTCCATGAGTCTCTTTTCGGCTCTTTTGCCCGTTCTTTCTCGTCACATAGCCCGCTATGCTCCTTGAAAGAACAAACAAAATATCTTGAAAAGACTCTTCATAAAAAGGCGGAATAAATTCAAAACAGACTCTGAAAATTTTCCGCCCCAGTTGGGGAAAAATTTCTTCCCAACTGGGGCGCTCTAACGAAGAGGGTAATTCATGTTCTTTAATATTATCACAAATGTTTTACATCTATCCTTAGTTTCTTCAGTTCAGATTTCCGGCAGGGTTCTGAGTGGCTGCACGCCACACACGCCAGCCTACGCAGAGGGCAACCACCAGCGCCACACCGGTAAAGATGGAGAGGAAAAGCCAAAGGCTGAGGGAGGTGCGCTCCACATAGTCCTGCAACCAACGCCTCATCAGGACATAACCCACGGAAAAAGCCACAGCCGAAGCCATGAGCAGCAACAGGAGATATTCGCGGGCAAACATGCGCAGGATGTCGCCCACCTTGGCACCGTTCACCTTGCGGATGGCCACCTCCTTGCGGCGTTGTTCACAGCTCAGGGTGACGTAGGAGAAGATGCCGAAGGCCGAAATCAGGATGCACACCAGTGCCATGAAACTCAGCAGTTTCAGCAGGAGGGTTTCCGACTTCAGGTAGTTGTCATATACCTCCTCCACATGCACCAGGCGACAGTAGCCCTCCGGATATTCACGGGCAAAGAGGTCGGCCACGGCTGCCTCTAACTTCGGCCACTCGCCCTCATGAAACTTCACCAACAGATGTCCCGCGCCACCAAAGTAGAAGCTCACCGCCTCATTCTTCGCACCGATGAAGCCCATAGGGCGCACGGGTATCGTGGGCGGCAGGATGTGGAAGTCCTTTGCCACCCCCACAATCTCCAAGGAGGTGCCGTTCTTCTGCATGCCCTCCGTCCGGAGGTGTTTGCCTACGGGGTCGGTCAGGCCCAGGGCCTTCACTGCCGTTTCATTGAGCACAACGCCGTTCTTGTGCTTCTCCATGTCTATATGTTCGCCATCGGCCAGGCGGATGCCGTAGAAGCGGGTCACCGAGCCGTCCGAGGGAAAGAGAGGGAGACTCACGTCGGCCGCACCTTCGGGCTTGTCGTCCCATTCGACCAATCTCAGGGACATCTGTGCACCGGCAGGGAGCAGCCCCCACTTGTGGGGAAGCACCTCACGGACAAAGGGCATGGCGGCCACCTTGTCGGCCAGTTCGTCGAAAATCTTATGCGGATAGACAAAGGTGAAGGCGGCCAATCCCTTACGTTCCCATCCCAGGTCGGTGGTGCGCAGGAAGTACACCTGCTTCATGATGGCGCTCATGCAGAAGATGAACAGCATGGCCACTGTCAGCTGGAAGAAGATGGCCAGGCGACGCATCGTGTGGCGGTTGCCCTGTCCGGCCGTCTTGAGCGGCCTCCTCACAAAAGGCAGCAGCATCAGCAGCGACACCGCCAGCACTCCGGCAAAATAGAGCAGCGAACTGTGGTAGATGCCTCCCTCCACCCCACTGAGGCGGCAGAAAGTGTCGTGACACAATTCGAGCAGCGACATGCCCAGCAGACCCGAGGCCAGCAGCATCAGCAGATATTCCGTGAGCAGCAGGCCGAACACTCCCCAACCCGAAGAGCCGCAGACACGCCTCAGCGCCATCTCCCGACGACGGATGCCCATGCGGGTGATGAAGAGGGAGAGATAGTTGAACAGGGAGCAAAGTATCACAAGACCACCCGCCACCGAGAAGAGCACCAGGTATTCCAGCTTGATGTTGCGCTCTTTGTTCAAATCCGAGTAGCGGTAGGCCTTCAGCGGTTTTAGCATCAGCCCCTGATAGAGCTTTTGCGGAAAGTCCACGGGCATATCCTTCTCGCTGGCATTCAGTTTTTGCTGGAAGGCCACAGGGTCTACCCCCTTGCGCAGCTTCACGCACACATTGAAGCTGCCATTGTACCAGTTGGTGTGCCACTGACGGACATAGGCGCCATCCCTCCACACATCGAAGGAGAAGTTGCTGTGTTCCAAATCCTTCAGCACGGCACAGATGGTGCGCGGTTTCTCTCCGATGCATTCCTTATATTCCCGCCCCAGGACATCGGTCGTGCCAAAGAGTCGCTTGGCAGCCCTCTCCGTAATGGCCACCTCCTCGTTACGATACAGGAAGTTCAGGTTACCGGCCAGCAACTCTATATCAAACAGCTGCATGAAGCAGGAGTCGCCCCCCACCGCCATAATCTCCGCTTGGGGATTTTCCTCCACTCTCACCTTTTCGCCATCATGATGAAGGAAGGCACAAGCGGCCTCCACCTCGGGAAAGTCTTCCTTCAGGGAGGTAGAAATCGGATAGGCTGTATGGGTGCCATAGCCACTCTCCTCAAAATTGCTTTTGCTGTAGATGAGATACATTCTGTCTGCCCCTTCATAGGCACTGTCGTAGCCGGTCTCATAACGTATCCACATGAGCGACAGGGCAAAACAGGTGAATCCTATGGCCAAGCCCACCACGCTGACCAGTGTCTGCATTTTATACTTCAGCAGGTTTCTTACTGCTACTATCAGGTTGTGCTGTAACATTTTATAATTAATAGTTAATAGTTGATAATTGACAATTCAGGTCTTTCAATTCAGGTTTCTTGCCGGATGGCGGCGGGCTGCCCGAGAAACCTGATGGAGCACCGTGAGCATCACCATCAAGGCGGTCACGGCCAGTAGCAGGAGGAACATGCCACTGCCCACCTCGACGCGCGAGGCATAGCCCTGCAGCCAACGGGAGATGGCCACGTAGGCCAAGGGGAAGGCTATCAGTGCCGCCAGCAGCAGGAGCAGGAGGTATTCGCTGAGGAAGAGACGCATCACCTCGGCCGACGAAGCACCCATCACCTTGCGAATGGCAACCTCCCTGCGCCGCTGCTCCAACATGGTGAACGAGATGGAGTAGAGTCCGAAGAGGGAAATCAGGAGGCAGGCAACGGTCTGACACACGAACAGGCGATAGAGGGCGGTCTCCGACTTGTTGATTTCCTCCACGTTGTCGCTGAGGAGTACCGGCGGTCGATTGCGCCCCTGATGGAAGTCCCATCCGCAACGGGCCGCCACGTCATGGAAAGCCCGCAGTGCCTGCCGCTCCGTGCCCGGAAGCACACGCCAATAGTTCCAAGAGGGCAGATAGGAGGACTGTGAGAGGATGGTGGGGATGGTGGACTCCTTCATGCCCTGAACATGCAGTTCGCGAATGACACCTATCACCTCGTAGTCATAGTAATAAGTCTGCAGTTCACCCCTGCGGTAGGTATGCATCGGGATGCGGATGATGCTGCCCACGGGATGCTCCAGGCGCATGACCTCCACCGCCTTCTCGCTCAGCAGCACCTTGTTGAGCAGTGTCTCTCCATAGGCGTTCTTGGTCATGGAGTCATCCGTGGCCCAGTCTTCCTCCGAGAAGAAACGTCCCTCCTTCAGACGGAAACGAAACACGCTGTCGGCATCCTGCGTCACTGCCATCTGCAAGAAGGAGATGCCGCTCTTCTCGTCGGGTGTCTGTCCCTCCCACTCCACATTGGCCATCAGGATGCCCGGCTGCTTCCTGACCATCGGATGGTGCTGCACCTGAGTGTGGCAGTGCACCATCGGCAGGCGGTTCAGTTCGTCCAGCAATGTGGAGGTCTTGTCGTCTATCGGCTCTGCATAAAGCTCCACGATGTGGTCGGTGTCGAAACCATAGTCGCTGTGGCGCATGAAATGGAGCTGCCGGAAGAAGGCCACGGTCATGCTGATGAAGAGCAGGCAGACGGCCAGCTGGGTCACCAGGCTGAAACGGCGTACGCGGGCATAGCGTGCCGTCAGGGGTTTCACTGTCAGCGCACGACCGGTAGCCGTGCGGATGAAATGGCCCATCAGCAAGCCGGAGACCAGTTCCATAAACAGCAGGACAAGCGTCGCCACACCGAGGTATTCCGTCCAGATGTGCCGGCTGTCGGCCATCGGGATGAGGAAGAGGTGCCGAAAGGCAGGGATGAAGAGCTCCGTCAGCATGCCGCCCAGCAGGGAGGCAGCCAACCAGCCCACCATCACCTCTACCATCAGTTGTACCATCAGGCCGGAAAAAGCGGCTCCCAGCACCTTACGCAGCTTCATCTCGCGCACACGGGCATAGTAGCGGTTCATCGAGAGGTTCAGGTAGTTGAACATGACGCAACAGAGCAGCATCAGCGAGGCCAGGGCAAACAGCAGGATGGCCGAATAGCTGAAGGAGCCCTTGTCGGCAAAGAAGAAATGCTTTTCGGACAGAGAGGTGAGCACAAAGCCCACATCCTCCTTTTCATAGACATGGGTCCTTACAAAGTCGTTGAGTTTACGGACCACCTCCTCAGGGCGGCCCTGTTCGGTGAGGGTCAGGTGGATTTCACTGGCCGCCATGCGCCACGCTTTCTTGTCGTATACCCCCTGTTTCGGAGGTGTCTGCTGCACATAGCCCTCGTATAGGAAGTTGGAGTTGGCCGGCATATCGGCCATCACACCCACAACGGTGATGACCTGTGCCGACTGCAGGTGAATGCGCTCGTAGGCCGACTGTTGGGTGAGCGTCTGCCCCACGGCCTCCTGCGGGTTCTTCCAATACTTGCGGGCCAGGGACTCGCTGATGATGGCCTCCAGTTCGCCCTCCACACTGCGCCCATAGCGTATCTGCTGGGGGAAGATGTGAACGAAGTTACTGTCTACATAGCAGAAGTCGGGTTGCTTCATGCAGATGCCGTCGGTCGCATAATTCATGGAGCCGCTGGTGAAACTGACCGTGCTTCTCTCCACCTCCGGACAGAACTGCTCGAAGAAGCTCTGCACCACATAGGGTGTCCAGGTCTGCTTGTCCTCCCCGTCTTCCCTGACGATATAGGTGCGGTCGGACTTCGGATAGAAGGAGTCATAGCCGGTCTCGAAGCGATACCAGTGCAGGCCGAAGAGGAAAAAAGATAGCCCGATGGCCAAGCCCATAAGGCTCACCGCCGTCTGTACCTTGTGCTTCAACAGGTTTCTTACTGCTATTTTCAGGTAATGCTGTAACATTTGATAATTGATAGTTGATAATTTTAGGCACGGATGACACGGATTTTCTCTGCGCAAATCAGTGGGACGAAGCGAATCAATAAATGAAATCACATGACTGCCGTATCCACAACCTGTCCGTCGAAGAGGTTGATGATGCGGTCGGCATAGCCGGCATCGTGTCGGGAGTGGGTCACCATGACGATAGTGGTGCCGTCCCGGTGCAGTTCGCTCAGCAGTTCCATCACCTCCTTACCGTTTTTGGAGTCAAGATTACCGGTGGGTTCGTCGGCCAGAATCATCTTGGGGTTGGCCACCACGGCACGCGCAATGGCCACGCGCTGCTGCTGTCCGCCGGAGAGTTGTTGGGGGAAGTGCTTGGCACGGTGCGTGATGGCCATACGCTCCATGGCGGCCTCTACCCTGCGCCGGCGTTCGCCCGAAGGAATACCCATGTAAAGCAGGGGCAGCTCGATGTTTTCGTAGACGTTCAGTTCGTCAATGAGGTTGAAGCTCTGGAAGACGAAGCCAATGACTCCCTTGCGCAGTTCGGTGCGCTGCGACTCGGTGTAGCGGGACACCTCTGTCCCATTCAGCCAGTACGTGCCCGACGTGGGGTTGTCCAGCAGGCCAAGGATGTTCAGCAGGGTGGACTTGCCACATCCCGAAGGTCCCATAATGGCCACAAATTCGCCTTTCTTTACCTCCAGGCTGACATTGTTCAATGCCCACGTTTGCACTTCTTCTGTCTGAAAAATCTTCTGTAAGTTTTCTGTCTTGATCATAATAGTTGATAGTTTTATAATTGATAGTTTTAATTTCATTCCTTCACCACCTCTGCCGGATTGATTCCTGCGGCCTTCCTGACCTGCCAGAAGAGGGTGCCCATGGCGATGAACAGTACCAGCAGGAAAGCTATCAGGAAGATGCCGATGCCCAAGGGAGCTTTCAGCACAAAGGTGGCCGTGTAGTGACGGATGCAAAGCCAGGCCAGGGGTGCGGAGACGGCAAAGGCGGCCAGCAACACCAGCAGATACTTGCGATAGAGCAGGCGGTAGATGTCCCTCAGGCGGGCACCGTTCACCTTGCGGATGCCTATCTCGCGGTAGCGCTGCCGGATGTCATAGAGCGAGAGGCCGAAGAGCCCCAGGCAGGAGACGACAATGGCTATGGCAGCAAAGGTGATGTAGACTCCGGTAAGGCGACGGTCTTCGCTGTAGAGAGCCTCCACGCTGTCGTTCACCCAATGATAGTCGAACTCTTCCGTGTGGTAGAGCCTCATCTCCAGTGCCTTCAGCCACTGCAGCAACTGCTGCTCCTTGCCCGGCCGACACACCATCTGCACCTGCGAACCGCCATCGTTGCCCACCATGAAGTACATGGGTGCACCGCCCCGGGTGAGGTGGCCCGGATAGAAGTCCTTCACCACTGCAGCCACCGGCATCAACTCCATGCCGCCCCTCACAACCTCTCCGTTGCTGCTGACCGTTATCCATAAGGGCGTCTCGGAGCGCACAAAAGCCTCCTCGCAGAAGGTATAGCCAAAGGCTTTCATGGCGCTCTCGTTCAGCACCATGTGTGTGTAGTTCAATCTCTGGGTGGGAGCGGCAGGCAGGGCACCCTGCAACACCTTCAGGCCATAGACCTCGAAGAAGTCGGGCGCCACCCAGTAGCTGCGCATGTTCACCTTGTCTCCCCGCTCATTGAGCAACACGGAGGTGGAGGTGTGACCCAGGATGTCGTTGCGCACGGGCATCCAGTGGGTGATGAGCGGACAGGCATCCAGAGCCTGCTTCACCTCCTGCCTGCGGGCATCCGCCTGCTTCTTCTCCTCGGGCGAGAGTTCATAGTAGTCATTCTCCTGCATGATGTTGGCCACGAGGATGTTATCCGTTCGGAAGCCGGGGTCGGTGTGTAGCAGGAAGGTGAGGTGACGGCCAAAGTAGAGGGAGAGGATGATGAGCAGAAAGGTGATGGCACACTGCACGAAGAGGAAACCCATGCGGAAAGCCACGCCGCCCTTGGTTGTGCCCACCCGTCGGATGCTCACCATGGGCGAGAGATAGTTGTATCTCACGTAAGGATAGAGGCTGGTGAGCAGAGGCAGCAACAGCCAGATGGCCACCGTGAGCAGGAGGTCGAAGGCAGGATGAGCCACCTCGCCGGAGAGCAAGCGGGCGACGGGCACAGCCGTCACCTCAATGAGGAACCAGGCCACCAACAACGCCCCGCTGACCAGCAGGACATTCTCTGTCCACAACTGCATGAAGAGGCGGCGTCCCTGCACCCCAAATATCTTCTTGATGCCATACTCGCGCGAGCGTTTCATCATCTGCACCATGTAGAGGTTCACGAAGTTGATGACACCCGTCAGAAGCATCAGCAGGCAGACACCCGCCAGGATGTAGAGGTGGGAGCGGTTGCCGTGCCGGGTCAGGGTGCCGTCGGGACGAATGGTGTTTTCCCAATAGAGTTCCTTCAGGGGAAGGAAATGATAGCGCTCCAATCCATTCGAGCCTTGACGGTAGACGTAGGCAGCCTCGTTCAGCCGCTCGGGCGACACTCCGGGCTGCAGGCGGATGAATGCACCGGGCAGGCGGCCCCAGCGTTTCTCCATCGTGGCATTGCACAGCAGGTCGAAGCGCAGGGTGGTCTTGCAGGCAGGCTCCTTCAGCACGCCACGCACGACGAAGTTCTTGCCCTTGCGGAAACCGATGCTACGCCCCACGGGATTGGCATCGCCGAAAAGGCGGCGGGCAAACGCCTCCGTCAGCACCACGTCCTCGGGCGCGTCTAAGCGGGCCTCTCCCGCCAGCAGTTCAAAGCGGAAGAAATGGAAGAAGAGGCTGTCTGTCACCAGGATGTCGGCCTCGTGGTGAGTCTTGTCTATGGTGACATTGCTCTGAGGCAAGGAAATGAATTCGCACAGCTCCACGATTTCACCGGGCTGCACATAGGCTGAATCCATGTAGTTGGAAGAACAGGGAAAGACGTTGCCTGCAATGTCGCGCAGGGGTGTCACCACCTCGTATGGACGGATGGCATGGCTGTCCACCGTAGTCTCACGATGGAGGTAACGCATCAGGACGATGCAGCAGGCCAGGCTGAGCGCCAGCCCCAGCAGGTTGATCCAAGTGTAGTGTCGGGCACGCATCAGAAAGCGTGCAGCATAGGTCAGTGTCTTCATATCTCTTTCGTATAGATGTCTATAAGAAACTGTTTTGATTTTCTTATTCCTTCATTCCATCCAAAATCAGTTCCTCCGCATCGCCAAAGGTATCATAATCTGTAGTAATGACCAAATCTCCGGGTTGCAGGCCTGCCGTGACTTCATACTGGCGTGGATTCTGACGGCCGATGCTGAGCGGCACCCTCACGGCCTTGGTGCGCCCGGCATCCACCTTGTAAATCCACTGTCCCAGCGTGGCGTTATAGAAGTTGCCCCGAGGTATGATGAGAGCCTGCTCGGGTTGTCCAAGCTCCACCTGCACGCGGAAGCTTTTGCCCAGGCGCACGTTGTCTGGCATGTCGGCCGTAAAGACGAGGTCTACGTCGAAAGTCCTGTCTTTGACCTCGGGAACCACCTTGGAGATTTTCAGGGGATACTTGCGCCCCTGATAGTCAATGGTGGCAGGCAGGCCCACGGTGATGCGGTCAATGTAGTATTCGCTGAGCGAGGTGTGCACCTTGTAGTGATCCAGCACCTTGATTTCGGCAATGGCCTGATTGGAGGCCACCTGCTGGCCGGGGGTGACGCCCACGAAGCTGAGCTGTCCGTCAATGGGAGCCTTCACCACCAGGTGCTCCACCCGCTCGCGGGCACGCTCGAACTTCTTGCGCTCACGCGACAGGTCATCGCGCAACATCTCGCGCCGGATGATGCTGACGGCCGAATCGTGGCGCAGGCTCTCGCGCTGCAGGCGGGCACTCTGCAGTTTGAAGCGGTATTCGTCTTCGGAGACCTCCAGCTGGGCCTTGCTCTTGATGCCCATCCGAAACTCCTCCTTGTCCAGTTCATAGCTTTTCTGCAAGCGTTTCAGGTCATAGTCTGTCTGCAGGCTCTGCTGCTGCAGGGTGATGCTCTGCTGCTGCATCTCAATCTCCTTCTCGCGGAAGGAGGCGGCCTGCTTCTGCCACTCGTCGCGCTGCTCCTCGATGCTTCTCAGGAGGTCGGGGTTGCTCAGCAGCAGGATGGTGTCGCCCCGATGCAGCAGGCTACCCTCCTCGGCCACGATGCGCTCCACACTGCCCTCCTCGCGGGTGTTGACCTTGATGGTGAGGATGGGCTGTATGATGCCCTCCACGTCCACATACTCCATGAAGTCTCCCTCCTTCACCTCGGCTATCTGTACCTTGTCCGCCCGGATGCGCAGGCGGTCGGGGCTCAGGGAGAGGTTTACGACATAGGCCAGGAAGCCCGCAAAGGCGGCTCCTGCCAACAGGTAGTAGCGGTAACGGATGTACCACGGTCTTTTTTTCAGTTGAATATCCATTGTGTGTACGGTTATTTATATGTTCTCCTCCAGCAAGCGGCAGTGCTCGAAATCGTAGAGCGTCATGCTGCGCAAGGTATAGTAGAGGCTCCAATAGTCATAGAGGGCGGTGATGTAGTTGCGCCGGGCGGTGTCTTTCTCGGTGATGGAAGCGTTGAGGTCCAGCACGTTGGACTTTCCCAGCAGGTAGAGCCGACGGGCCACTTCAGCACGGCGGCGGGCGGTCTCATCGGTGCGTGCAGCAATGCGTACCCGTCTCGACTGCAGGTTGAACTGGCTGACGAGCTTGCGCACATTTGTGTCAAAGTCGGTCTTGTCCTGCTCCACCTGTGTGTAGGTGAGGTCGCGGTTGGAGCGTGCCACACGCACCTGCCCCTTTCCCCTGCCCCAATCCAGGATGGGGAGGGTGATGCCCAGGGTGACATACTGCTGATCCAAGGGGTCGCGATAGGCCTCCTTCAGAGTGGCAGCCGTCTGCGTGAGGCCGAAGCGCAGGTAGAGGTCGGCCTTCAGTCCGGCATTGGCACGGGCACTGGCCACCTTGCTGTCGCTCTCCAGCTTGCGGCGCTGCATGTTCAGCACGTCGGGGCTGTTTTGGTTGGCCAGCAACAGGGCGGTACTCGCGTCCACGTGCAGGTCGGGCAGCTTTTCCTCTATCCTGACCTGCAGCTCCACCTCCTGCCTGATGCCCAGGTAGGAGCGCAGGGCCTGCATGCAGTTCTCCATCTCGATGCGGGCATTCATGCTGTTGGTCTCTTCGTTCAGCCTGTTCAGCTCTAACTGCAGCATCTCGTTCTCGCTGATGGTGCCGATGTCATAGCGTCCCTTGGCGTATTTATATAAGGTGTCGGCATGAGCATAGTTTTGGGTGGCGGTCTCGTAGTCGCTTTGTGCCCTGGCCAGGTCGAAGAAGAGCGAAGTGGCCCGTGCTGCCACCAGCTCCAGCGTCTCCACATAACTCCTGCGGGCTTCGCGATAGCGCAAAGGTTCGATACGACGGTCCCACTTCAGGCTGTTGTAGCCAAAGAGCGACTGTCTGTAGCCGAAGTTCACGGGCGAGGTTTGCCACGAGGAGGTGTCATCGCTGAAGAGGTCAATGCGCTGGGCCGATGTCTCTAAGAAGAGGGTGCCTCCCGTCAGAGGGACGTTTTGCGTCAGGCTCAGGGTGAGGTCGGTGGCCAGCAGGTTCTGCTCCACAAACTTCACGCTGCCGTCGCCCAGGGTCACCTTGTTGATGGCACGGTTCAGGTAGGGAGTGGAGGTGAGCGTCAGCGAGGGCAGGTAGTTGGCCTTGTGATACTTGTAGTTCCAATAGGCCGAGCGGAAGGTGTGGCGGGCCGTCTGCGCGTCGGGCGACTGCAGGCGGGCCTGCTCAATGGCCTGCGTCAGGGTAAGCTCCATCGGCTGCTCTTGGGCAGGAAGGCTCTGCCACAGGAGGCAGGCCAGGCCTATCAGATAGTTCTTCGTTTGCATAATGACGTTTTTTATGCAAATCATATTTCAAAAACCATGCCAAACATACAAATAACTGATACTCAAAAATATAAGTGAGAAACACAGCGAAAAACAGCGTGCGATTATGCACGAAAATAGTGCGCAATCGCACATACAACACATGAATATAATGCGTACCTTTGCCGCGGATACCCCATAACATTGACAACCCATGAAAGCACTTGGCAAAATTCTTATCGTGGACGACAACGAGGATGTGCTCTTCGCACTGAACCTCCTCCTGGAGCCTTATGCCGAAAAGGTGAAGGTGACCACCAGGCCCGACCGCATCACCCATTTCATGACCACCTTCGAACCGGACATCGTGCTGTTAGACATGAACTTCAGCCGCGACGCCATCAGCGGACAGGAGGGCTTCGACAGCCTGAAGCAGATTCTGGACATCGACCCGCAGGCCGTCGTCATCTTCATGACAGCCTATGCCGACACTGACAAGGCGGTGAAAGCCATCAAGGCGGGAGCCACCGACTTCATTTCCAAACCCTGGGAAAAGGAGAAACTGCTGGCCACGCTCTCCTCGGGCATGAAGCTGCGCAGCTCACAACGCGAGGTGAACCTGCTGAAAGAGCAGGTGGAGGTGCTGAGCAACGGCACCACCGGCAGCCCCGACGAACAAATCATCGGCGACTCCCCTGCCATGCAGGAGGTCTTCTCCACCGTGGAGAAACTGAGCACGACCGATGCCAACATCCTCATCCTGGGCGAAAACGGCACGGGCAAGGACGTCATTGCACGCCTGCTCTACCGACACTCGCCACGCTGCGGAAAACCCTTCGTCAACATAGACCTGGGCAGCATCCCCGAACAACTCTTCGAAAGCGAGCTCTTCGGTTACGAGAAGGGTGCCTTCACTGATGCCCGCAAGCCCAAGGCCGGACGCATGGAGGTGGCCACGGGAGGCACCCTCTTCCTGGACGAGATAGGCAACCTCTCCCTGCCCATGCAGGCCAAACTGCTGACCGCCATCGAGAAACGGAAGATTACCCGCTTGGGAAGCACACACGACATCGCGATAGACGTGCGACTCATCTGTGCCACAAATGCCGACATCCACCGGCTGGTGGAGGAGGGAAACTTCAGGCAAGACCTCCTGTATCGCATCAATACCATCGAACTGCACATACCGCCCCTGCGTGAGCGCGGAAACGACATCCTGCTCCTGGCCGAACACTTCCTGCAACGCTATGCCCGCAAATATCAGAAGGAGATGAGAGGCCTGACGCGCGAAGCCAAGAACAAACTGCTGAAGTATGCCTGGCCAGGAAACGTGCGCGAACTGCAGCACACCATGGAGCGGGCCGTCATACTGGGCGACGGCTCCCTGCTGCGCCCCGAAAACTTCCTGCTGCAGTCACCCACCGCCTCGCGCAGCCACCGGAAGGAGGAAGAGCCGCTGCTGAACCTCGAGCAGATAGAACGCTCGGCCATTGAACGGGCCATGCGTCTGAGCGAAGGCAACCTGACACGGGCGGCCGAATACCTGGGCATCACCCGCTTCGCCCTTTACCGCAAACTCGAAAAAATGGGATTATGAAACGCTATTCACTCATCGTTGCCCTGCACGTCATCGCCATCGCCCTGCTGGCTGCCGGCATCTGCCTGCTGCTGCAAGGAGAGCTGTGGTTCAGTGCAGTCATTGCCCTGCTGCTCCTGGCAGGGACAGCCTTCCACCTCTATCACCTGCAGATGATGCAGGTGCGCATGATGCACCACCTGGCCGAAAGCCTGCGCCACGACAACATGATGCTCTCCTTCCGCACCCCCTACAAGAACCCCGCCATCGAAGAGATGGTGCAAGAGCTCTCTCTGGCCATGCACAACTTCCGCACCCGCACCATGCAGCACAACGAGATGGAGGCCTGGCAGAAGCTCATCCGTGTGCTGACCCACGAAATCATGAACTCCATCACCCCCATCATCTCCCTCTCCGAAACCCTGAGCGAAAGGAAGATGGGAGAGGAAGACAGTGCCGTCATGCGCCAAGGGATGCAGACCATACACCGGCGCAGCAAGGGGCTGCTGGAGTTTGTGGAGAACTACCGCAAGCTGACCCGTCTGCCCGCCCCCACCCTGCGGCCCGAGTCCATACGCGCCCTCTTCAGCGACCTGCAGGAGCTATACCCCGAAAGCGACATCCACATCTCCATCCCCCACAGCGACCGCATCGTCATGATGGATCGCACGCAAGTGGAACAGGTGCTCATCAATCTTATAAAGAACGCGCGCGAAGCGTGTAGCAGGCAAGCGCACCCACGTATAGAGGTGACGATGCATGCCTCTATAGCGTGGGAGTGCCTGATAACCGTGAGCGACAACGGTTGCGGCATATTGCCCGAGGTGCAGGACAAGGTATTCGTGCCCTTCTTCACCACCAAGCCCTGCGGCTCAGGCATCGGGCTCAGCCTCTGCCGACAAATCATGACCCGCCACGGCGGCAACATCACCGTGGAGTCCAGCCCCGAAGGCGGCACCTGCTTCACCCTGCTATTCAAGTGACTATTAGAGTCTGTTTTTAATTTATTCCATCCTTTTATTATTCGCTTTCCATGAGTCTCTTTTCGGCTCTTCTGCCCGTTCTTTCTCGTCACATAGCCCGCTATGCTCCTTGAAAGAGCGAACAAAAACTCTCGAAAAGACTCCTCATAAAAAGACTGAATAAATTTAAAACAGACTCTAAAAGAGGTAAATTCTTGTCGGCAAGAAAGACAACCTAACATTTTTTGTTATACATTTGCAGCCTAAAACAAGAAAACGAGCCGGGAAACATGAAGCAGTGCATAAAGATGATATCGTTGATGTTGCTGATTCTCCTGCTGCACGCAAGCGCAACGGAGGGTGAAAGCAACGGCTGTGCCTGCCCCGCCGATGCAAGCGAGCAATGCAGCCTGTCGCAAGCGCCGACCATGCAGCAACTGCTGGACGACTTCTACAAGTACATCTCCTCGCACACGAATGCCCTGAACATGACGGACAGCGCACAGAGCTTCAAGAGCAAGTATATGCGCCTGCCTGCCACCCGCGCCAAACTGCTGCGTGCCCCCCTGGCACAGCAAGGGTACGCCTGCACCATACTCCCCTGTCCGCCCCCGAGCGACCCCTTGGGCTACTACATCTACGGCCTGAGGAAAATCCTGTGTTGACAAAACTGACTCTCCTACGCCGGAAGGCCCCCTGCCCGCCCATCGGAAACGAGGCCGGTGCGGGAGAATGGCCCGTCATAGGGCCAACGTACAGAAACAGTGCACATTAAAACTCATATTATCTCAATCACATGAACTTTACTATGCTTGTGACCGTCATCGTGACGGCCATCACCTTTGTGGGTATCGTCAACGTGCTGTCACGCCTGATTGCGCCCCACAGCAGCAATGCCCAGAAGCTGGAGCCATATGAATGTGGCATCCCCACCCGCGGGCATTCCTGGATGCAGTTTCGGGTGGGCTACTACCTGTTTGCCATCCTCTTCCTGATGTTCGAAGTGGAAACCGTGTTTCTCTTTCCCTGGGCCGTGGTGACTCGCCAGCTCGGCGGAGCCGGGCTGCTGGGCATCCTGTTCTTTTTCATCATACTGGTTCTGGGCCTTGCCTATGCCTGGAGGAAAGGAGCGTTGGAATGGAAAGCCTGAAACGTCCCAAAATCAAGTCCGTCCCCTATGAGGAGTTCAAGGACAACGAGACACTGGAGCAACTGGTCAGAGAGCTGAACGCCGGCGGCACCAACGTGGTGGTCGGTGCGCTGGACGACCTCATCGACTGGGGGCGCAGCAACTCCCTGTGGCCGCTGACCTTCGCCACCAGCTGCTGCGGCATTGAGTTCATGGCTGTCTGTGCCGCACGATATGACATTGCCCGCTTCGGCTTTGAGGTGACGCGAAACAGTCCCCGACAGGCCGACGTCATCCTGGTGAGCGGCACCATCACCCACAAGATGGCCCCCGTGTTGCGACGCCTGTATGACCAGATGGCCGACCCCAAGTATGTCATCGCCGTAGGCGGCTGTGCCGTGAGCGGAGGTCCCTTCCGCAAGTCCTACCACGTGGTGCAGGGTGTGGATCAGATTCTGCCGGTGGACGTCTACATCCCCGGCTGTCCTCCGCGCCCCGAATCCTTCCTGTATGGCATGATGCAACTGCAGCGCAAGGTGAAGGTGGAGAAGTTTCTGGGTGGAATCAACAAGAAGAAAAAAGAATCATAATAACCAAGGTATATGGAAACAATATATATAGCCCCCGAAAAACTGCATGAGGAGATGACCCGCCTGCGCGAGGCAGAGGAGATGGACTACCTCATTGACCTCATCGGCATGGATTGGGGAGAGCCGGCAGCGGATGGAGCCGACCCTGCTGAAGTGGCATGCGGTCTGGGAGTGGTCTACCTGCTGGAATCCACCGTCACCCGCGAGAGCATCACGGTGCGCACGGCTACCTGCGACCGCGTGCAAGCCCTGCTGCCCAGCGTCAGCGACATCTTTCCGGCCGCCCTGCTGAAGGAGCGCGAAGTCTATGACTTCTTCGGCATCCGCTTCCTGGGACATCCCGACATGCGCCGCCTCTACCTGCGCCACGACTGGCAGGGATTCCCCCTGCGCAAGGACAACAAGCCCGAAGCCGACAACCCCCTGCGCATGACCAACGAAGAGACCAGCGACCTCACCCACAGCTATCACAAGCGTGAAGACGGCACCCTGGAAGAGAGGACACACCTGCTCTTCCAGCCCGAGGAGTACGTGGTGAACATAGGCCCGCAACATCCGGCCACCCACGGCGTGCTGCGCTTCCGCGTCTCGTTAGAGGGAGAGAACATACGCAAGACAGACGTGAACTGCGGCTACATCCACCGGGGCATAGAGAAGATGAACGAAAGCCTGACCTATCCGCAGACACTGGCCCTGACCGACCGGCTGGATTACCTGGGCGCCATGCAGAACCGCCACGCCCTGTGCATGTGCATCGAGCAGGCCATGGGGGTGGAGGTGAGCGACCGCGTAAAGGTCATCCGCACCCTCATGGACGAGCTGCAGCGCATCGACTCCCACCTGCTCTTCTTCTCCTGCCTGTGTCAGGACATGGGGGCCACCACCGCCTTCCTCTATGGCTTCCGTGACCGCGAGCACGTATTGGACATCTTCGAGGAGACCTGCGGCGGACGGCTCATCCTGAACTACAACACCATAGGCGGCGTGCAGGCCGACCTCCACCCCGACTTCCAGCGACGGGTGAAGCGGCTGATTCCCTACCTGCGCCGCCAGATGAAGGAGTATCACGACATCTTCACGGGCAACATCATTGCCCGCCGCCGGCTGACGGGCACCGGATTCCTGAGCCGCAAGGATGCCATCGGCTTCGGAGCGACGGGCGGCACCGGACGGGCCTGCGGATGGAAGTGCGACGTGCGCAAGCGTCATCCCTATGCCGCCTATGACCGTGTGGAGTTCCGCGAAGTGCTCCGCAAGGGGGGCGACTGCATGGCGCGCTACATGGTGCGCATGGAGGAGATTGAGGAGAGCCTGCACATCCTGGAGCAGCTCATCGACAACATCCCCGAAGGCCCCATACAGGAGAAGATGAAGCCCGTCATCCGTGTGCCCGAAGGTGCCTACTATGCAGCCGTGGAGGGCAGCCGGGGCGAGTTCGGCGTCTACTTGGAAAGCCGTGGCGACAAATACCCCTACCGCCTGCACTATCGCAGCACGGGGCTGCCGTTAGTATCGGTTGTGGACACCATCACCCGCGGACAGAAGATTGCCGACCTGATAGCCATCGGCGGCACGTTGGATTATGTAGTACCCGATATAGACAGATAAGCTATGTACGACTTTAATGACATGACAGAGTGTATACACCAATGGCTCGTCTCGGCCATGCCCGAGCGACTGGCCGTTTTTCTGGAGTGCGTGGCCGTGGGAGTGGGCATCGTCCTGCTCTATGCCCTGCTGGCCATCATCCTCATTTATATGGAGCGCAAAGTGTGCGCCTTCTTCCAATGCCGCCTGGGCCCGATGCGCGTGGGCCCGTGGGGAAGCCTGCAGGTCATCTGTGACGTGCTGAAGATGCTGACCAAGGAAATCTTCGCCCCCAAGGGCGTGGACAAGGTGCTCTACCGCCTGGCGCCCTACATGATACTGCTGGCCTCGTTTCTCACCTTTGCCTGCCTGCCCATCTCCAAGGGGCTGGAGGTGCTGGACTTCAACGTGGGCGTCTTCTTCATCCTGGCGGCGTCGAGCATCGGCGTGGTGGGCATCCTGCTGGCCGGATGGAGCAGCAACAACAAGTTTTCCCTCATCGGTGCCATCCGAAGCGGAGCGCAGATCGTGAGCTATGAACTCTCCGTCGGGATGAGCATCCTGACGATGGTTGTGCTGGCCGGCACCATGCAGATGAGCGAAATCGTGGAGGGACAGGCCGACGCCTGGTTCATCTTCAAGGGACACGTGCCCGCGCTCATCGCCTTCGTCATCTACCTGATTGCCGGCAACGCCGAGTGCAACCGCGGCCCCTTTGACCTGCCCGAAGCCGAAAGCGAACTGACGGCCGGCTATCACACCGAATACAGCGGCATGGGCTTCGGCTTCTTCTACCTGGCCGAATACCTGAACCTCTTCATCGTGGCCGCCATCGCCGCCACCGTCTTCCTGGGCGGATGGATGCCCCTGCACATCGCGGGCTGGGAGGGATTCAACGGCGTGATGGACTGCATACCCGGCTTCCTGTGGTTTTTCGGCAAAGCCTTCTTCGTCGTGTGGCTCATGATGTGGATGCGCTGGAGCTTCCCACGCCTGCGTATAGACCAGATTCTGACCTTAGAGTGGAAGTTCCTGGTGCCCATCTCCATGGTAAACCTGCTGCTGATGGCGCTGATAGCCACCTTCGGCCTGCACTTCTGACAGTTGACAGTTGATAGTTGATAATTCATAATTAAAGAATATGAAAGACCAAAAGACATATCCCGGCACCATCGTCCAGGCCATCGTGAGCCTGGGCACAGGACTGAAGACCACCCTGCGCGAGTTCTTCACCCGGAAGGTGACCGAACAGTATCCCGAAAACCGCCGGACACTCGTCCTGCCCGACCGCTTCCGTGGCCGCCTGACCATGCCCCACGACGAAGAGGGACGACACAAGTGCGTGGCCTGCGGACTCTGCCAGATGGCCTGCCCCAACGGCACCATCCGCATTGCCAGCGAAACGATAACCACCGAAGAGGGCAAGAAGAAAAAACTGCTCACGGCCTATGAGTACAACCTCGGCTCGTGCATCTTCTGCCAGCTCTGCACGAATGCCTGCCCGCACGGGGCCATCACCTTCGACCAGGAGTTCGAGAACGCCGTGTTCGACCGCAGCAAGCTCATCATTGACCTGGCACAACCCTGCGAACATCCCAACATCACCCACTAAACACCTTTATACACATGTCTCTCGAAACAATCGTATTCTTCATCCTGGCTGCCTTCATCGCAGCATTCTCGGTGCTGACCGTGACCACCAAGCACACCGTGCGCTCGGCCACCTACCTGCTCTTCGTGCTCTTCGGCACGGCAGGCATCTACTTCCTGCTGGGCTACACCTTCCTGGGAGCCGTCCAGATGATGGTGTATGCCGGAGGTATCGTGGTGCTCTACGTCTTCTCCATCCTGCTGACAAGCGACAAGGGCGACCGCATCGAAGCCCTGAAACGCAGCAGGATATGGGCCGGACTGGGAGCCACCATGGTGGGAGTGATCATCGTGCTCATCGTCACCCTGAAGCACAAGTTCCTCTCGCCCGCCGACCTGAAGCCCACCGAGATAAACATTTCACTCATCGGACAACAGATGCTCTCGGGCGAGAAATATGGCTACCTGCTTCCCTTCGAAGCTGTCAGCGTACTGCTGCTGGCCTGCATCGTGGGCGGCATCCTCATCGCCCGGAAGAGATAAAGCGACGCAAACCATTCCCCCAAAGCTGCAAAAACTCCAAAACCATCATCCGCACTATGATTCATATCGAATATTACCTCATCCTCTCGGCCATCATGTTCTTTGCCGGCATCTATGGCTTCTTCACCCGACGCAACACGCTGGCCATCCTGATCAGCGTGGAGTTGATTCTGAACGCCACGGACATCAACTTTGCCGTGTTCAACCGCTTTCTCTTCCCGGGAAGCATGGAGGGCTACTTCTTCGCCCTCTTCTCCATTGCCATATCGGCGGCAGAGACGGCCGTGGCCATTGCCATCATGATCAACATCTACCGCAACCTGCGCAGCATCCAGGTGAACAAGCTGGACGAGCTGAAGTGGTAGGAAACAGTAAAACCAACATTTTAAAAAAACATATATGGACTATACAATTCTGATACTTCTGCTTCCGCTGCTCTCGTTTCTCACGCTGGGCCTGGGAGGCAAATGGATGGGCCATCGCACGGCGGGACTCATCGGCACGGTATCGTTGGGAGCCGTGACGGTGCTGTCGTGGCTCACGGCAGGGCAATACTTCACCATGCCACGCCTGGCCGACGGCACCTTCGGGACACTCATCCCCTGCAACTTCCGCTGGCTGCCCTTCACGGAGACGCTGAGCATCGACCTGGGCATCCTGCTCGACCCCATCTCGGTGATGATGCTCGTGGTCATCTCTACCGTCAGCCTGATGGTACACATCTACTCCTTCGGCTACATGAAGGGCGAGCGCGGATTCCAGCGCTACTATGCCTTCCTCTCGCTCTTCACCATGTCCATGCTCGGACTGGTGGTGGCCACCAACATCTTCCAGATGTACCTCTTCTGGGAGTTGGTGGGTGTCTCTTCCTACCTGCTCATCGGTTTCTACTACACCAGGCAGGCTGCCATCGCCGCCTCCAAGAAGGCATTCATCGTGACGCGCTTCGCCGACCTGGGATTCCTCATCGGCATCCTGGTCTACGGCTACTATACGGGCACCTACAGTTTCTTCGGTGAAGCGGCCTCCGTGCCTGCCGAGGGTGCCCGCCTGCTGCCCGTCGCCCTGGGGCTGATGTCCATCGGCGGTGCGGGAAAGAGTGCCATGTTCCCCCTGCACATCTGGCTGCCCGACGCCATGGAGGGCCCCACGCCGGTCAGTGCCCTGATTCATGCCGCCACGATGGTGGTGGCAGGTGTCTACTTAGTGGCCCGCATGTTTCCGCTCTTCATCGGCTATGCGCCCGACGTGCTCCACATCGTGGCCTACGTGGGGGTCTTCACCGCCTTCTATGCCGCCTCGGTGGCCTGCGTGCAGAGCGACATCAAGCGTGTGCTGGCCTTCTCCACCATTTCTCAAATCGGATTCATGATGGTGGCGCTGGGGGTATGCACCGGCGACGACCCGCACCACGGGGGGCTGGGCTACATGGCCTCCATGTTCCACCTCTTCACTCATGCCATGTTCAAGGCCCTGCTCTTCCTGGGAGCGGGCAGCATCATCCATGCCGTACACAGCAACGAGATGTCGGCCATGGGCGGCCTGCGCAAGTATATGCCCGTCACCCATTGGACCTTCCTCATCGCCTGCCTGGCCATTGCGGGCATACCGCCCTTCTCGGGCTTCTTCTCCAAAGACGAGATTCTGACTGCCTGCTTCCGGTTCAGCCCCGTCATGGGAGGAGCCATGACGCTGATTGCCGGCATGACGGCTTTCTATATGTTCCGCCTTTATTATGGCATTTTCTGGGGGAAAACATCTGTGTACGGAGCCCCCTCAACTCCCCCCGGAGCCCCCTCAACTCCCCCCGAGGGGGAGCTTGGAGATACTGAGCATTCCTACGCTGTTAGGGAGAGGCTTGGAGATACTGAGCATTCTTACGCTGTTCCCTCCCCTCGGGGGAGGGTTAGGGAGAGGCTTGGAGATACTGAGCATTCTTACTCTGTTCCCTCCCCTCGGGGGAGGGTTAGGGAGAGGCTCGGAGATACCCTCCCCATGTCTCTGCCTCTGATATTCCTGGCCGCCGTCACCTGCGTGGCCGGATTCATCCCCTTCGGACACTTCACCACTGCCGACGGCACGGCCTATGACATCCATCTGGATTGGGGCGTGGCCGCCACCAGCATCGCTGTGGCAGCGGGTGCCATCTTGCTGGCCACCTATATCTATAAGGGCGAAAAGCAGCCCGTGGCCGATGCCCTGCAGCGCCGTTTCAGCGGATTGTGGAAAGCGGCCTACCACCGCTTCTATATCGATGAAGTCTACCAGTTTGTCACTCACCGGATTATCTTCGGATGCATCAGCCGCCCCATTGCCTGGTGGGATCGCCATGTGGTGGACGGTGCTTTCGACTTCCTGGCCTGGAGTGCCAATGCCGCCAGCGACAGCATCCGCAGCCTGCAGAGCGGACGGGTGCAACAGTATGTCTTCGTCTTCCTGCTCGGCACGCTGGCGCTGATTCTGCTGCTGTTGATTTGACAGTGGACAGTTGACAGTGGATAAAATTGATAATTTGATAAATTGATAAATTGATAATTCAAAATTCAGATGAACATACTTAGTCTATTCGTACTCATTCCTTTGCTGATGCTCGGTGCCCTGTGGATGGCACGCGGCCTCAAGTGGATACGTGCCGTGATGGTGTGCGGTGCGTCGGCACTGTTGCTCGGTGCCGCCTGGCTCACCGTTGCTTACCTGCAGGCCCGCTCCGGCGGTGCCGACGCAGAGATGCTCTTCACCGATTCCGTAACCTGGTATCCAGCCCTGCACATCAGCTATTCGGTGGGCGTGGATGGCATTTCGGTAGCCATGCTGCTGTTGTCGGCCATCATCGTCTTCACCGGTGTGTTCGCCTCGTGGAAGCTGCGGCCGCTGACCAAGGAGTATTTCCTGTGGTTCACGCTGCTCTCCATGGGTGTGTTCGGGTTCTTCATCTCCACCGACCTCTTCACCATGTTCATGTTCTACGAGGTGGCGCTCATCCCCATGTATCTGCTCATCGGGGTGTGGGGAAGCGGCAAGAAGGAGTATTCGGCCATGAAGCTGACGCTGATGCTGATGGGGGGCTCGGCCTTCCTGCTGATAGGCATCCTGGGCATCTACTACGGCAGTGGTGCCGACACGATGAACCTGCTGGAGATAGCGTCCAAGGGCAATATCCCCGTGGAGCAGCAGCGCATCTGGTTTCCCCTGACGTTTCTGGGCTTCGGCGTGCTGGGTGCCCTGTTTCCCTTCCACACCTGGAGCCCCGACGGTCATGCCTCGGCTCCCACGGCGGTCTCCATGCTTCATGCCGGCGTGCTGATGAAGCTGGGGGGCTACGGCTGCTTCCGCATTGCCATGTACCTCATGCCCCAGGCTGCTGCCGAGTTGGGATGGATTTTCCTGGTGCTGACGGGCATTTCGGTGGTCTATGGTGCCTTCTCGGCCTGCGTGCAGACGGACCTGAAGTATATCAACGCCTACAGCTCCGTGAGCCATTGCGGCCTGGTGCTCTTCGCCATCCTGATGATGAACCGCACGGCCTGCACGGGTGCCGTGTTGCAGATGCTGAGCCACGGGCTGATGACGGCCCTCTTCTTTGCCCTCATCGGCATGATTTACGGACGCACCCACACGCGCGACGTGCGTGAGCTGTCGGGGCTGATGAAGGTGATGCCCTTCCTCGCTGTCTGCTATGTCATTGCCGGCCTGGCCAACCTGGGGCTGCCCGGGCTGAGCGGCTTCGTGGCCGAAATGACCATCTTCAACGGTGCCTTCCAGCATGCCGACACCTTCCATCGGGCCTGGACGGTCATTGCCTGCTGCTCCATCGTGATTACGGCGGTCTATATCCTCCGCCTGGTGGGCAAGATTCTCTATGGCACCTGCACCGACAAGCACCACCTGACCCTCAGCGATGCCACGTGGGACGAGCGCACGGCTGTCATCATCCTCATCGCCTGCGTGGCTGCCCTGGGCCTTGCCCCGTGGTGGGTCAGCGACATGATTGGCGAGAGTGTAGTGCCGATAACGGACCTGTTCAGATAGTTGACAGGTGACAGTTGATAATTGACAGTTGATAATTGATAGTTGATAATTCAAAAATTTCCAAATTCGATATGGATTATTCTCAATTCCTTATTCTGAAAGAAGAGCTTTCATTGATAGCCGTCATCATCATCCTCTTCGTGTCCGACCTGCTCTTCCTGAGCCCCGACGCCCACAAGAAGGACGGCAAGCCGGTGCTGAACACCATGTTTCCCGTGCTCCTGATGCTGATACACACAATCATCACCATCGTGCCCGGGCCCGAGGACGCAGCCTTCGGCGGCATGTATCAGAACGCGCCCGTGCAGAGCATCGTGAAGTCCATCCTCAGTGTGGGCACCCTCATCGTCTTCCTGATGGCCCACGAGTGGATGAAGCTGCCCGACACGTTCCACAAGCAGGGCGAGTTCTACTTCCTCACCCTCTGCACGCTGCTGGGCATGTATTTCATGATCAGTGCCGGACACTTCCTGATGTTCTACATCGGCCTGGAGATGGCCAGCATCCCGATGGCCGCCCTCGTGGCCTTCGACAAATACCGTCACCACTCGGCCGAGGCCGGCGCGAAGTACATCCTGACGGCCCTCTTTTCCAGCGGCCTGCTGCTCTATGGCCTGTCGCTCATCTACGGCACCACGGGCACGCTCTATTTTATCGACCTGCCCGGACGGCTCAGCGGCAATGCCATGCAGGTGGTGGCCTTCGTCTTCCTCTTCTCCGGCCTGGGCTTCAAGATTTCGCTGGTGCCTTTCCACCTCTGGACGGCCGACGTCTATCAGGGAGCCCCCAGCACGGTGACGGCCTACCTCAGCGTGGTCTCCAAGGGAGCTGCCGCCTTTGTGCTGATGACCCTGCTCTACAAGGTCTTCGCCCCGATGGTGGAGCATTGGCAGGAGGTGCTCTGCTGGGTCATCATCGCCTCCATCACGCTGGCCAACCTCTTTGCCCTGCGCCAGGAGAACCTGAAACGTCTGATGGCCTTCAGCAGCATCTCGCAGGCGGGCTACATCATGCTGGGCGTCATCAGCGGCACGGCCCAGGGCATGACGTCGCTCATCTGCTATGTGCTCATCTACCTCTTTGCCAACCTCTCGGTGTTCACCGTCATCACCATCGTGGCCCTGCGCAGCCATCGCTTCACGGTGGAGGAGTATAACGGGCTCTACAAGACCAATCCGCGCATCGCCTTCCTGCTGACGCTGGCCCTCTTCTCGCTGGCGGGCATTCCGCCGTTTGCCGGCTTCTTCTCCAAGTTCTTCATCTTTGCCGCAGCCTTCCAGGGGGGCTGGCACCTGCTGGTGTTCATTGCCTTGGTGAACACCGTGCTCTCGCTCTACTATTACCTGCGTGTGGTGAAGGCCATGTACATCTGCCCGGCGGACAACCCCATCGCGCCCTTCCGCAGCGACGGCTACACCCGTGCGGCGCTCCTCCTGTGCACGCTGGGTGTCGTGGCGCTGGGCCTCGTCTCCGCCGTCTATGAGGGCATCGGGCAGTATGCCTTCGGCATGTAGGAGGCACGAAAATCAAAGCAAAATCCTCCGAAATTTGTTACTTTCTGAAGAACTGACTATTTTTGCCGCAAATACAGCAAAGTGAATATGCAGAAATCGGATAGCATTGTCATCATTCCCACCTATAACGAGCGGGAGAACATAGAGAATATCATCAGGGCTGTATTCGCCCTGGAGCATGGCTTCCACATCCTCGTCATAGAGGACGGCTCGCCCGACGGCACGGCGGCCATCGTGAAGAGCCTGCAGCAGGAGTTTGCCGACCGCCTGCACATGGTGGAGCGCAGCGGCAAGCTGGGCTTGGGCACCGCCTATATCGCCGGCTTCCGGTGGGCGCTGGCCCACGGCTATGAGTATGTCTTCGAGATGGATGCCGACTTCAGCCACAACCCCCAGGACCTGCCCCGGCTCCTCAGGGCCTGCAGCGAGGAGGGAGCCGACGTGAGCATCGGTTCGCGCTACGTCAGCGGCGTGAACGTGGTGAACTGGCCCATGGGGCGCGTGCTGATGTCCTACTTTGCCTCCCGCTATGTGCGCATCATCACCGGCCTGCCCATACACGACACCACCGCCGGCTTCGTCTGCTACCGCCGCCGGGTGCTGCAGACCATCGACCTGGATGCCATACGCTTCAAGGGCTATGCTTTCCAGATAGAGATGAAGTTCACCGCCCATCAATGGGGCTTCCGCATCAAGGAAGTGCCCGTCATCTTCATCAACCGCGAGCTGGGCACCTCCAAGATGAACAGCAGCATCTTCGGCGAAGCCCTCTTCGGCGTGATACAGCTGAAGTGGAACAGCCTCTTCCACAAGAAGAAAAGAAAAGGGAAATAATGCAAAGCACAGGTTTACGCAGAGAAAAAATCCGTAAAAAAAATCGTGTTTTGAATCCGTATTCAATCCGTGCCTAAAAAACTATCAACTATCAACTGTCAACTACATATGCGCACCCTCATACACAACGCGACGATAGTCAATGAAGGAGCATCCGTCCGGGGCTCCTTAGTCATAGAGAACGGCCGCATAGCGGAAGTGCTGACCCACGGCAAGCCACTCTCCGCCCCCTGCGACGAAACCATAGATGCCACGGGATGCTACCTCCTGCCCGGCGTGATAGACGACCACGTGCACTTCCGCGAACCGGGATTCACCCACAAGGCCGACATGCTGGGCGAAAGCCGCGCGGCAGCCGCAGGCGGAGTGACCTCCGTCATGGACATGCCCAACACGCAGCCACAGACCACCACCATCGAAGCCCTGCAGGAGAAGATGGACCTGATGGGCCGCAACTGCATCGTGAACCACTCCTGCTACTATGGTGCCACCAACGAGAACTACCGCGACTTCACCCGCCTGGACAGCCGGCGCGTCTGCGGCATCAAGCTCTTCATGGGCTCCAGCACGGGCAACATGCTGGTGGACAACATGGACAGCCTTGTCCGCATCTTCTCGGGCACCGACCTCCCGATAGCCGCCCACTGTGAAGACCAGGCAATCATCCGGAAGAATGCGGAGCGGTTCAAGCAAATCTTTGCCAAGCGCGAGGATGTCCCCGTGAACAAGCACTCCACCATCCGCTCCATCGAAGCCTGCTACACCTCCTCGGCCCTCGCCATACGGCTGGCCCGGGAGACCAACGCCCGCCTCCACCTGCTGCACGTCTCCACCGCCCGCGAGCTGGAGTTCCTGAGCGACCGTCCCCTGAGCGACGAAAAGCGAATCACCGCCGAAGTCTGCGTGGGACACCTGCTCTTCTACCAGCGCGACTACACCACCCTCGGCACCCGCATCAAGTGCAACCCCTCCATCAAGAACCGCGTCCAGCGCGATGCCCTGCGACGGGCCGCAGCCACCGGCCTGATAGACGTCATCGCCACCGACCATGCCCCCCACCTGCTGGGCGAGAAGGCGGGCGGCGCACTGAAGGCCGTGTCGGGCATGCCCATGATACAGTTCTCCCTCGTCAGCATGCTGCAGCTGGTCAGCGAAGGCCTCTTCAGCATAGAGAAGGTGGTGGAGAAGATGTGCCACGCCCCGGCCACCCTCTTCCACATCCACGAGCGCGGCTACATCCGCGAAGGCTACCGGGCCGACCTCGTCCTGGTGCGCCCCGACTCGCCCTGGCAGCTCACTGCCGAAACCGTCCTCAGCAAGTGCGGCTGGAGCCCGCTGGAAGGCCGCACCTTCGACTGGAAAGTGGAAAAGACCTTTGCCAACGGACACCTTATCTACGACGGGCACTCCGTGGACGAGAACTACCGGGGCGAAGAGCTCCGCTTCGAACGATGAGCAGGGAGAGATGGACCACAAGCGGCCTCACGGCGTACATCAACTGGGTCTACTTCTTCCACGCCTGGGGCTTCCAGCCACGCTTTGCCACCATTGCCGGCCTGCACGGTTGCGACGCCTGCCGGGCCATGTGGATAGCCTCCTTTCCCGAGACAGAGCGGGCCAAGGCCGCCGAAGCCATGCAGCTCCACAAGGAGGCACTGCGCATGCTGCAGCTCATGGAGGGGGAGACCGAGGTGCAGACCCTCTTCCGCCTCTTCCCGGCCAACAGCGATGGAGACAACCTGATGGTCAGCACCCAGGAAGGCCCGCTCCGCTTTCCCCTCCTGAGGCAACAGACGGTCCAGGCCGACGGCGCACCCTTCCTCTGCCTGAGCGACTTCGTGCGCCCCGCCTCCTCCGGACAGCGGGACACGGTGGGATTCTTCGCCTCCTCCGCAGCCACCACGGCCGAAGCGCGCTACAAGGACGACCCCTACAGGCACCTGCTGGTGCAGACCCTGTGCGACCGACTGGCCGAAGCGGCCGTGGAGAGGATGCACCTCCACGTGCGCCGCGAAGCCTGGGGATATGCGCCCGATGAACAGCTCACCATCCCCGAACTGCTGCAAGAGAAGTTTCAGGGCATACGCCCCGCCGTGGGCTATCCCTCCCTGCCCGACCAGTCGGTCAGCTTCCTCATCGACCGCCTGCTCTGCCTGCAACGGATAGGCATCACCCTCACCGAAAACGGTGCCATGCACCCCCACTCCTCCACCTGCGGCCTGATGCTCGCCCATCCTGCCGCCCGCTACTTCAGCATCGGCCGCATCGGCCGCGACCAGCTGGAAGACTATGCCCGCAGGCGCGGCCTCCCCCTGCCCGTCATGCAGAAATACCTGGCAGCCAATCTCTGAGATATCGGATTTCAGGCTCGGATGACACGGATATACACTGATTATATCGCCATTTTAAGAAACTGTTTTTTGAAATTATTCCGCCTTTTCCATGAGGAGTCTTTTCGAGATATTTTTCTTCGTTAATCCGACAATGTATCACTCGAAATGTCGGATGAACCATATTTCCCCCCCCCCTCATGGCATACGATGTCCTGTAGGCTCCCCATGCCTGGAGCGAGGAAATCAGAAAAGTAGAGAGAGAGCCGCGCTGCCGGTGGCAGACGCAACCCTCTCTCTCTCACACACACCCTCTCTCTCCTCTCTACAGCCCGTGCAGCCGTTTCGACGTGCAGCCCGTGCAGCCGTTCTCATGGCAGCCCGTGCAACCGTTTCGCAGTGCAGCCCGTGCAGCCTCTCACAGTGCAGCCGTTCGCCCCGCTACATGGTGCAGCCCACTACACCCAGGCTCGTTCCAATGGCGGTCAGAATCGTAATCAGCGTCTGTACCACCAGCTTCCAAACATCTTTCTTTGCCATTTCTTTTTGATAATTGATAGTTTCTTATAATTGATAATTGACAGTTGACAGTTGACAATTGACAGTTGATAGTTGACAATTGATGGTTTTCTTAAATTGATATTTTGATAACTTGATAAAATTGATAACCCCCCAATCCGTGTTTTCATCCGTGTCATCCGTGCCAAAAAACTATCAACTATCAACTATCAACTAAACCGTCACACCAGCGGATTGTCGCCGTTCTCCGTTCCGGAGTCGCCGCCCGCGTCCTCACCGTCCTCCACGGAGGTGTCGTCATCACTGGCCACCTGCTTCACCACGTTGCCGTCGCGGTCATAACAGGTGATGTTGATGCCCGTGTTGGCCAGCTCGTTCTTGATGTCGGTAGAGGGAGTGAAGATGACGCGTCGGCAGGTGATGAGGGAGCTGCTCACGTCGGCCACGCTCTCCACGCTGGTGGCCCTCACGCCAAATCTCATCGTGCCCAGTCCCGGGATGGCCACGCTGTGGCCCTCGGTGGCCCACGCCTTGATCACCTCGCCGATGGCACTCCAGGCCGCATTGATGGTGCCCTGGCTGATGCCGCTTCGCATGGCCGCCTCGTTGAGCACCTTGCGCTCCGTCAGCCGGCTGTAAATCTCCGGAGTCATCACATAGCGATAACTACCCGCATACTTGCCCACATACTGCAGGCACTCCTTTGCTTTCAGATTGATTGCCATAATAGTAAATCGTTTTTTTTAGAGTCCGCATCAAAAAGCGGAACGCATCCGATGACAGACCCTATGGGTTAAGAAAAAAAGTTCATCATTCGCGCTTGGCCAAGCATCACTTACGCTGCAAATATACCCTTCCCAGCCCCGGCCTGTCAAGCCTTTCACCCCTCATCCCCTCCGATTAACAATTCCCTCCGCCCAAAACGCCCCTACACACCCCTACAGCCCCGATTCCCCCACTCCACATGGCGGACCATTTAACACACCACAGCCTCCTTCCTGTACACATTTTTCATCACGCTTGAAAATTTCAGGCACGGATGACACGGATTAAAAACACGGATTTAGCTTCGCTGACCTTATCAACTATAAAAATCCTCCCCTGTCCTCCCCGAATTTTTCTCAGACCTCTGCCGAAAAACGTCCGTCCAATCCCCGTTTTCACACCCCGTATCAATTAATCAATTTATCAAAATATCAATTTAAGGAGGCACACATACACCTCACCGGGGGCGAAAAAGAGAGGAGACATAGAAAGTATTATAATATATATAATATTATATAT
>JAFURM010000008.1 GCA_017471925.1 Bacteroides sp. | reverse complement strand
AGAGTCTGTTTTGAATTTATTCCGCCTTTTTATGAGGAGTCTTTTCGAGATATTTTGTTTGTACTTTCAAGGAGCATAGCGGGCTATGTGACGAGAAAGAACGGGCAAAAGAGCCGAAAAGAAACTCATGGAAAGCGAATAATAAAAGCATGGAATAAATTCAAAACAGACTCTTAATCCACCCGTCTCCACTGGACGGTCTCCTTGGTCTGATAGTCCTTGGTGTAGCCGGTGCTCATGTCTTTCTTCAGACGGGATTCGTGGATGTAGCCGCACTTCGGGCATTTTGTCACCGTGACATAGGTCATATAGCCTGAGGTCGCGCTGTAGTGGGTGGTTGTGTCTTCGCTCTCGTACTTTGTCCTGAGCTCGGTGAAGCTGTAGCCTTTGTCCTTGATCTTGCCCCGCTTGTGCGTGGTATATCCCGTGGTCTTCACGGTGTCTTCCACCAGTTCCGAGGTGCCTTCCAACTCCTTGCTGCCGCAGGAAGGACAGGCGATTTCGGACAGTGGTTGCCACTCTTGCGGCTCCTCCTCCTTCTCCTTGCTGTGCTCTTCGTGCCGACAGATGGAGCATACGGAGTCTGTCCTGTTTTCCCGGTGCTTCACTATACGTCCTCTTGTGGACTCCTTCACCACATGCAGGCGTCCCGGAGTGCTGTCGGCCTCTACGTCCACTCCACACAAGACAGTGGTCTCCACCACGTCCTTGGTGCCCATCTGGCGACATTCTGCACAGCGATAGCCCGTGATGGCGTATGTGTGAATCAGTATTCCGGCACCCAACAAAGCTCCGATAGCCAGGAAGGCAACCAATATCCACAATGAATTGTAGAGGTAGAGTAAAGAGAGGAGGAATATGTAGGCCCAGATGCCTGCCCACACCCAGCCCGTCACGTTTATCACCAGGTTGCTCACGCCCTTGCTGCGTGCCATCAGGTAGAGCAGCGGAAGGAGGGCACAATAGGCCACAAACGGCAGGGCAATCATCAGAACGAAGGAAAGGAACATCTTGAAGATGAATACGCCTATGGCGGCGAACATGTCCGAGAACCAACCGCCTATCGCCTCGCCGACACTCTCGTCGTGGACAATCGGTTCGCTGTTGGCATCGATGGTGAAGCCCTGAAAGTTGGTCAGCAGGTTCCAACTTGCGATGTGGCTGAAGAAAGGCAGATGGGTATAGAGGTTGCTCTTTTCCTTGCGGAGAATCGTCGTATGGGTCACGATGCCCGCTTCGTCCACCGTCAGCAGCACCTCCTTGCAGCGTTTGCTGCCTTCGGCCAGCACGATTTGGGGGAAATAGTAGGTCCTGTTCTTCTTGTCGGCAAGGAGATAGTCACCGGCCTTCTTCATGATGCTCTGCAGGCTGTGTCCATCCAGTGTCTTTCCATGGAAGACGTAGCGGAAGTTGGGGTTCAGCCTTTTCAGTTCATCACCCGATTCCTCCACGCAGGGTTTGGTGACACCGAAACGGTTGCCCGCCTCGTCTTCCACCGCCCAGGTCCACTTGTCTATTTCGGCAATGGCCTTCCAGGTGCTGCCTTTGGCCACTCTCTCATCGGTCTCTCTCACCATCCACTCTCCGTCTTTCAGCGTGACAAACTCCTTGTTGCACTCTTCTTTCAGGGTCAGTGTCCGGCTGCCGTCGGTAAATTCCCGCTGGGGGGTCCAGCAGAACATAAACAGCATTCCTGCTATGCATAAAAGGCTAAATATAATCATCGCCTTCACAGAATAGCTCTTATGATACTGCTCGCGCTTGAGTTCTTGTTCCATGATGTGGTTTTCGTTTTAAGGGTTAATTTATGTCATATCTGGGCACAAAGGAAAAAAAAAACGTTGAAACAGCAATAAATCAGCGACAAAAAGAGCCGCTCGTGATACATATTCCAAAAAAAGTCGCTACCTTTGCGCCGCCATTACGGGATAATGGCATAATTCAAATCATTAACACTTAAAAAACATTTGTAAGAATGGCAACAAAAATCAGACTGCAAAGACATGGCCGCAAGAGCTACGCTTTCTACTCCATCGTCATTGCCGACTCAAGAGCACCACGTGATGGTAAATTTATCGAGAAGATTGGTACCTATAACCCGAACACCAATCCTGCCACTGTAGATTTGAAGTTCGACCGCGCACTGTACTGGGTTATGACAGGCGCACAACCTACCGACACTGTACACAACATCCTTTCTTGGGAAGGTGTTTACATGAAGAAGCACTTGCTGGGCGGTGTTGCAAAGGGTGCATTTGACGAAGCTGCTGCTGAAGCCAAGTTCGAAGCTTGGAAGAAGGACAAGCAGAACGGTCTGGCTGCCCTGAAGGCCAAGGAAGATGAAGCCAAGAAGGCTGCTGCCAAGGCTCGTCTGGAAGCCGAGAAGAAGATCAATGAAGCCAAGGCCAAAGCCATTGCCGAGAAGAAGGCTGCCGAAGAGGCTGCCAAGGCAGCTGCTGAAGCTCCGGCAGAAGAGGCTCCGGCTGAAGAAACTGCTGCTGCCGAATAATCATCGGTACGCGGTTTCATTTGAAGCTAAGGATTTAGAGACTGCCTGTTCAGTCTCTTCAAGAAAAGCGGATGTGTCCCCAAAAAAAGGCGCATCCGTTTTTTTTTTTGTTGTCCTTTCTAAGGATAGTCACCGCCAATTGCTCAGTATCCTTTTTATGTTTTAAGATTGGATACTCCAGTATCTTTTTTATTTTATCATAAGAGGTACTGCAGTGTTACATAGCTGGTACTGCAGTATCTCCTTATGTGGTACTGCAGTACTACTTATGTGTGACTGCCATGTCTTGCAACTTCGCTACGCAATACGGTGCAGTGTACTGAGATAAGTTGACAGGTTAAACTTAGAATCCTATACAGGTTTACATTAGAAATATTTATTCCTATATGAGTTTACGCTTTGCAAAGATAATCCCAAATGGGTTTACATTCCAAACGAAATCTCAAGAAAGTTGTCTTTTGTCAGGTGCAACATGTTGCACCTGACAAAAGAAGCGGGTTTATATTCTCTTCGGATAGCATTTGCATGGGAGTGTTCTGTGCGAATACCGGAGATTATACCCGATAAGGTGTAAAATGGGAAACTTTCATTGTGTTTGCACCCGATAGGTATAATCGCTATATAGCAAGGAACGGGGGGAATATGTGCTTACACCTGCGCACGATATGCTATCAACAGCATTGGTTATGCCCGAAGATTGCGAAGAATTGGCATTAACGCTTAATGGCAAAAACGCAAAATTAGAAAAGCGGACTTTGTAGCCTCAATGCATGCTTCTGGCTTTTCCAATATACTTATACGTTAAGCTTAGATAAACGAAAAAACACCCGAAAAATACCGCTTTCGGGTGTTTTCTCGGGTGTCAATTTTGCAAAACCTTGATTTCTAAGGTGTTTCGTGGTGCCACCAGGAATCGAACCGGGGACACAAGGATTTTCAGTAATAAATTGATAAATAGTGAATCTATTGTATATCAATTAGATACTTGCACCTTCTTTTTTATGGTTAATACAGTGGAGAAAACAAAGATTGTTTTCAAGTTAATACTAAATTTATTTATCACAATATGTATTGGCACTTAAAGAGTGCTAAGTTTCTTGTTTCTTTTCCATAACTATTTTTGTTATTCGGTTAAATGATTCTTGTCCTATTACAGCTGGAATATTCAAACTCTTGTCAAGAAGGAAAGGAAAAGAGAAAGTGCATCCTTCATACTCAAATCCAAACTTGAACACTTTGCATACTCTCAACTTGTTATCCTTACATCTTCCCTCTTTCTTCCCTGTATAATAGAACACATCATTAGTGCTGATGGAATCCACATAATCAGGAAGAAAAGGTTGCAAATTGTCACAGATAGGCTTTGTATTTACTTCTCTTACATTATTTTTAGGAAGTGAATACATCTGTCTTCCTCCAAGATTGAAGAAAGCCAAGAATGCAGGACTGACTAAGTTATGTTTCATTTTCTTATCAAGAAAGAAAGTAAAGCCTATGCCTTTGACTTGGATGAAGATTTCATTCATTTTGATTTCATTCTAATGGAAGTTCTCTTATTTCAGGCTTTGGCAAATCTCCTACACTCATAGCCTGTATTCTTAAAGTGCTGAATAGATTACTATTGTCTCCTTTAGACAATTGTTGTATGGTTATAAATACCTTATCAACAACCTCATTCTTATTTACTCTTCCTATTGCAGGATTGATAGTATTTCCTAAAATCATTGGATGGCTGGAAAAGTCTATTACATTATAAGCAAGATAATACACAATCAGAGGATTAAGCCCTTTGATATTGAATGAATTTCTACTTTCAGGCAGGTCTATACTATACTTGGCTGCGTGTTTTTTAACATCTTGGATAGATACTGTTACATCATCTATCAGCTTTAATCCATTTTCTTTAAACACCTTTTGTGCTTCTGATAATGTGTATAAGGAATCTTGCTTGGCTGTCAATGTTCTATTCTCTTGGTATAGTGATATGTTATAAGAGATAGAAGCTACTGAAACAATTCCTAATAGGATGGATAAAATTACAAAATTCTTCTTCATTTGTATGCATATTTTAGTCTGTTGTTATTATCAATTTATCAAAATCAAGAATCCATTTATTTTTTACAAGAAAGTCCGTACTTAGGATACCATGAATTTGCACCCCTGTTTCTTCTTGTACCTGCCTTATAGCATCAGAGCCATTAAATACAGAGAAAGTAGATGTATAATCTATTCCCTCAAAGTTAAATGTAGCTTCAATTACAGGAGCTTCTTTATATTCTCCCTCTATCCCCATGATTTTTTGTTTATCTTCCAACACTCTAAATTCATCTTTAAAGTGTTCATATACATAGGTAAATAGGATGTTATTTGTTGCTCCTGTGTCTATAAGAAAGCACAAGTTCTTTAATCTGCCTGATGTCACTATCAGTGGCAAGCCTGTCTTTTGTAAACCAAATGTTAGTGGGAATTCCATCTTTTAGTTGATTTTGCTGAAAGTTAAAGTTCGTGTAATTATAGCTTGCCCATCACCTACAATTAGCCATTTTGCAGTTTCCCTTAATACCATTTCTGTATCAGATATTTGTAAAACATCATAGGCTATAGATGATTTTGAGGCATCAGAAAATCCAAATAATAACTTCATTTGATTCTTGTCAAAAATAAAAGTTTGATAATCTGTAGGTTTTTCTCCTGTATTATACCACTGATAAGAGCCTCCATCATTACCCTTGATATTGATACTGCCATCCTCTTCAAAATTCCAAATATAAGAACCGTAACTTATTTCAACATCATTATGTACCTCTTTCCCTAAATCTGAATATATCACATCTTCTGTTAAGCAAGTGGCATTCCAAACACCAACTACAGACTGATTGCTGTTTTCATCATCATTGCCACAACTTACTATAAACAAACATACAGCAAAGTAGCATAAAAATGTATTGATTTTCTTGTTCATATTTATATGTTTTTTAGTTATTCAATATTCCAATAATTACTCTCGTCACCTTCAAAAGCATCAAGTCTTTGGCTTTCCCAATTCTCTCTATCTTCTTGTGAAGTATTATACCCACTATCATTGTAATTTTCCCATGAAAGATATTGTCTATAAGATTCGGTCATAGGCTTGATGTGCGAGTATACTTTTTCAATATGTTGTCCTTCCGAGATAGTTATACTCTCCAAGCATTTATTACCACAGCAATTTAATGATTTTAATTTAAGGTTGGCTCCAATATATAGGTCATTATGTAAATTATTATCAGAACAGTCCATTTGAATGAGTTCCTTATTTTCATACAACTGAATTTCATATAACTGATTTTCACGACAATCCAAGGATTTCAGATTTTTTAGGCTTCGTAATTCTAATTCTTCTAATAGACATCTGCGAACATTTAACTGAATAAGTTTCGTGTTCTTCCATAAATCTATTTGTTTTAAAGGATTAAATCGACAGGAAAGAATTTCTAATTCTTTATTTTGCGAACAATCCAAATCATCTATATTACAATTACCACAATATAATGTAATAAGGAGTGGATTCTCTTTAATATTAAGATGCCATATAGGATTGCTATAACAACTCAAATGTTTTAACTTCCTATTCTCTGAAATATCAATGTTTTCAATATCATTCCTTGAACAATCAAGCACTTCCAAGTTTAAAAAATGCTCTATTCCAGCAATAGATTTGATACCTTTTTGGGAGCAAAGGACTTGGGTAATAGTCAATGCTTCTGTAAGTGATATTTCTCCATCACCGTCTTTATCAAAGTTGTCTATAAGGTACTTTTTAAAAACCTTATCAGGAAAGTTGATAACTCTTAAATCCATCATTTCTTACTCTTTTTGCAGCCATACCACAAAAAGAAAGGTGTAGGCTCAACCTTGATTTGTCATTCTGAAGGTATCGCCAAACACCTATATCCATACAAACAAGGAAAGCCCACACCTGATGGCATGAGCATTCACTACCTTGCTGTTGATGGATATATTCTTCTAAACTGGCGATTTTTCAGAATTCATCAAGCAAGAAGCAAACACTTCTTTTTCTAATATGTCTTGTTAAACTTCTATTTCATTGTCTCACTTTTTTGTTACTTCTGCAAAAATACGATAATTCTGCAAAAAAACAAGTATAGAAAAGGCAAAATCAATAGAAGCCAATCCATATCTGCATCTTAGATGTGGGCTATAGCTTGTCTTGAAGGGATAATTAATATCTCTCCTTAATCTTATACAAAAATACTGCTTTTATTACATATTTAGAATTCTCATAACTTTCAATTTATAAAAGCCTCAATGCCTAAAGTAAGGCAATGAGGCTCCATTCAACAATTAAACCATAAATCATGGTTCCTTATTTCTGTCCGCATAAAAGTAACAGAGTGCTAATGCCCCTATTACCAAGTTTATAATGGCAAACACTATTTCTCCCATAAGCCTACTATGAAAATTTCCCACCATAATGAATATATATCATTATTATTGGATGAACCAAGAATACTCACTATCTCTATAAAGGGCTTTATTCAGTCCATAAGCAAGCTGGGTGGCATTGTAAGCCCTGTCTAAGAAGTTGTCTATGTAGGAAGATTTATTTGCTCCTGTAAGCAGGTTATATACATTCCACATAGATATTTCATTGCCATTCTCAATGGTTGAGAAATTCTCATCTTGATAGAAAGACTTGGCTACAATGCCTATTTGGGTGTCTGTCATGAGCATTTGTGGCAGCATTTTCTTTTGCTCCGCAGGCAGATATTGGTATAACCTGCTTCTTCCAAGGAACTGTGCAAACTGGTGTTCTGTCATATAGCTGTCCTTTAATGCACCCATATAATAAAGGTGTTTGGCTGCATTGTATTCTTGGAAAAGCTGTATTGCAGCATTGAATAATCCATGCACATCCATAACCTTTAGTTCTGACTTGAAACCATCTGTATTGACACACATATTGCAGCATACCATATTCTTAAAGCCAATGAAAAGCTTGAATTTCTCCATCCCTTTCTTGCTGTAAAGGTTCTCATGATTATAAGCCCTTACTCCACCAATAGTGAGATTAAGCCTGTTGCCCATTATGTCTTCATGGATTGTAGGTATCTCAAAACAGAACATCATCCTCTCATAATAGATGGTCTTGTCCTCTTCCAACAAATCCTTTACTGGTTTATGGATGGCTTCGGGAGTTCTGCCCTTAATTACATGACTTACCCTTATGGCAGGCTCTTCAATGGTTTCATTGGGGAACACCCTGTTTGCAGCTTCCCATGTTGCTTCAATGAAGTTGGGATGGGAAATGGTTATTTCATTGTCCTTGCTGAACACTGGCACCACACAATCATTTTTCAGATGTTCAATAGTCACTTCTTTTGTGTTTGCTTCAATAAAGGGAAATCTTTTTACTTCTCTTCTTGACAAGATTGGTGTCACATCAACAATTTCCTGCTCTTGGGATAATTCCAAAGTCCTGTTTACCCTGCTTGGATAAATCAGGTTAGCCTTGACAGGCTGTAACTGCATTGCTTCCATATCTTATGAAATTTGGATTATAATTAATACTCGGTTTATCTTTTTCTTCTTTCAACTGCATCTTCTTCTGCATAAAATCAGAAGTCAGCTGCTGATACCATTCAGGATATTTATGGTAAATGGCTGTCAGTTCTTCAATGGTTTGGGCTTCATTGATTTGCTGTCTTATCATTTCCACATTTATACCATCATTGCACCAGTCAAGTATAATCTGACCTGTAGAGGGTGTAATTGTGAAATCCGGCTTTCCCATGAAAAGATTGGTTCTGTTCTTGCTTGCAATGGCTTGGTGCTTCATGTTGATGTCAAATACTATGGTAAACTCATAGTCTATTCCATCTCTCATTACAGCTTTTAGTCCTACCTTTTCAGGCACCATCTTACCATTCTTCTCATTCAGAATATAATCCTGCTTGCATCTCATTGTGCAAATGATATGCTTCTCACTTTGCAATATCTTCTGCATGAAAGCATTGATTCTTGGAGTGACTTTCTGCCAATTAGTAAAGCTGTTGCCTTGCAAGTTGGCATGGTATTCCAACAAGTTATCCCAACTTTGGGAAATGGAATCAATGATAATCACTTCCATCCCAGCATTTTCACACACTCCAATAGCTTCCATATAGTTTTCAGGAGTGAAATTGTCCTGAAGAGCAAGCACATTATAATTGCCCAAACTGGCATACAAGTCTGCACTGCCATTCTCACTGTCAATGATGGCTATTTTAGTCCAATCACCACATAAGCCATAGGCAAGAAGTAAGGCAGAATAGGTCTTTCCTGCTCCTGAACATCCTTGGAGAGCAAGCTTTATCTTAGCCTGCTTCTTTGATGAAACTCTTAACTGCATCATATTCAAATTCTATTAATGATTCTACAATCTGAAAATAAAAAAGGCAGTCAGAACTCAATCCAACTGCCCATGTAAGACATGCAACTTGTATGTTACAAGGTTGCCAATGTAGGTGCTCCACCATCCCCTTGTTGATGCAGCATGTAGAACATATCCCCTGTTTCAGGAGAGCATACTTGTGAAATGACAGGCTTTGTAATATCCCCTTTGAGGAATCTTTCACTTACAGCACCTGTTTCACAGCCAAACACAAAGAAACATTTCCCTGTATGAGGATTCTGTTTAACATCAACTCTCTCCACTCCCATTTTTGCCTTGAAGTCTGCAACATACATGGTTTCAATAAACTTTAAGCTATCCATAATTTATGATTTTAATTGTTGTGGGAGGGGATTATCCCCACCCTAAGTGATGGGGAGGGTATCAGGATGGTGTAATTACTGCTCTTGAAGACAAGAAGTGATAAAAATATCAGAAAAATTCAAACCTGAATTCATAGGCTTGACTATTCTAAAATAAAAGCCATATGAGAATAGCTTCATTTAAAGTAAAGAGTAAGATATTGATGTATAAATGTCAAGAGATAGGTTGGATAAACATGTTTCAATTTGCATTTGATTTGTATGACATTGCAATGTGGCTGATTCAGTAAAAATAGCTATACATTACTAATGTGTATAAACAATAATCCCCTACTTGTAAAGGGACAAATAGGAGATTATGTATTCAATCAGGCATAGAATTATGCAACCTCTTCAACCATAAGAAGATAGTGATTTATTTCATCTTCTGTAGGATTGAATTCTTCCACTAAATCAAGCCAAGTCTTATGACCAAGATGAGGGTACATCAGCACTTTTGCATCCAAATGTTCTGCATTGGTTAATGCCATAGGTGCATCATAAGAAGACCACAGCACATCCTTGTCAATAAGGACATTTCTGTACTTTTTGAATGTGTTTTTGGATATGCCCAATGCCTCCCATGCCCTTTGGTCAAATAAGTCATATCTGAAAGTATTGTTCAGGCAAAGCCCATACAATCCAATTATCATTCCTTTTTCTTCAGGAGAAAGAGTTCTGTCAAAGAAGAATTCTTTTCTGATGAATCTAAAGTTCTGCTTAGGAAGAGGTAAATAGAAATGGTTTCTCTTTACATTAGGTTGTTCCTGCACACATCTGTAAGAAATAAAGCCACTTCTTTTCAGTCTTGGATAGTAGCTCTCACTGATATACTCACTTTGCACACCTGTTAATAAAGACAGTTGTGATATGGTAATATCCGTGTGTAGAATACTACTATTTCTCTGATAGTGGGATGATAAATACATTCCTGCAAGCAGGTACAAGTCTTTAGGCTTAAACAAGCCAATGGCAGCAACAGGAAAAGTAGTGTAATCCTTTGTTGCCACAATCAAATTACTGATGCTTTGTTCCATCTTTTTTATGATTTAAAATTTAACATATAGATGGGTCAAAAACACCCCTATCCTAAATACCTACCTATAATATATAGCTTATAATTAGTATCAGGGTAATTTTGACCCTAACATCGGTGAATAAGATAATTTGATTGTTGGATTGAGGATTGTTGATGTTGAGTGCAAAGTTACAAAAGACTTTTTGAATTCCAATATTTCTGATGGATAATTTTATAAATTTTCCATTGCTTCGTCAATTTGAGTGTTTTCAAAGCTGTCCAAATAGATTTGGGTGACTTTTTCAGAACTATGTCCCAATGATTCACAGATGATGGAAGTAGCAACCCCAGCTCTCTTTAAGACTGTTGCATAAGAATGTCTTGCAACATAGGTCGTGAGTTTAATGGGTATATGCAACTTTTCTCCAATGGCTTTCAATGCCTTATTTACTTTTGTGATAACCTTATGAAGCCTGTTTAATCTTTGTTGTTCCGTCTTATGATTAGAGGATAAGATGGGAAATAAGTACGGTTCATTACTCTTTTTATACTCCTTCAAGACCAGCAAGGCTCTTTCTTGCATAGGCAGGTTGATAAGTTTACCAGTCTTTCTTCTATGGTATATAAGCCTGTTATTTATGACATTCCTTTCTGTCAGATAAGCCATATCTACAAAGTTTATGCCTCCCATAAAATAAGAAAAAGAAAACAAGTTGATTGCAAGCCTTGTATAAAAGTCTGTTTCTGCCATTGGGTAGTTTATTACAGTTTGTACTTCTTCTTTTGTCAAGGCTCTTTTTACTGTTTCTTGATACAACTTGGATACTTTGAACTTTCTGAATGGATAGCTTTCTTGTTTGACAAATTCCATATTTACAGCTAAATTGAATATCATCCTTATATTTCTGAACCTTATGCCAATAGTGTTCTCGGATTTACCTTGTTTCCTCAACCAAACCTCATATTTCCTCAACCAGTTACAATCCATTTCTGAAAAAGGAATATCCAAATGCCTGTTAAACTTGATTAATGAATTATAGGTTTGTTGTATGGAAAGCTTGTAACCTGTTCTTTTTTCCTCTTCAAGACAATGCAGGTGTTGTTTGAATAATTCTCCGACAGTAACAATTTTAGTAGAATTAGATGCTTTGTCAACAAGTGTAGTGGCAGAAAAGTCCTTGTTTTCTGCTTTTAGCTCTACTATCTTGCTCTTGACTTCACTTATTTTACTGGAAATGAGCTTTTCAAGCAATTCCTTGTTGGGACAGGTGGATTTGGGTTGATTCTTCTCAAAATCCCAATGCTCAGCTTTGGTAGAAACGCCAAGGTTAATATACCTTGTCTTCCTGTCTTTACAGACTTTAATCTTTAGTGGCAACTCTCCTGTTTTCAGGGGTTTGTACTTGTAGCAAATAACATCTACTGTAGTCATTTTGGTTAAAACATTGGAGAAAACATTTCCCTGTTTTACCCTCTATTTAGCCATAAAAAAAGAGCTACATTGCTGTAACTCTCTGATTTTCAGTGGTGCCACCAGGAATCGAACCGGGGACACAAGGATTTTCAGTCCTTTGCTCTACCAACTGAGCTATGGCACCTTGCCTGTTTGCGGGTGCAAAGGTAGCTATTATTTTCTATTTTGCAAGGGATAGTGGAACTTGAGTTTCTTAATGTTGGTTAAAACTTTCTTCGGGTGGTTAGGGAAAGATGGAATAAACGTATATTTGCGAAACTTAGAAGAACTTGTTTTTGCGTATTGTTATGGACGGAATGATGAAACGATGGATATACTCTTTGGCAATGTCCCGAATGGTTGTGCTCGTGATGCTGATGGGGTGGGAACCCTTTCAGGCAAGTGCGCAGGATGGGCAATGTTTGGAGCATGCCCGGTATATATATGCCTTGTTTGAAGCAAATGAGGGAGACCGTATTCATGCTGCCTTATCTGAGGAAGTGCGTCAAAAGAGTACCCCCGAACTTTTCCATGACCTTCTGCCCAAAATAGAAAAGCAGTTCGGCGCTTTGCAGTCGGCAGGCGATTGGCATGAAGGAGAGATGCAGGACTGTACCTTCTGCTACCGTGACCTCACATTGGAGCGTTACCGCTTGCGCTTCCAACTTTCGTTTAATGTTCGAAGGGAGCTGATAGGTTTGTGGCTGAAACCTGTTCCCGTAAGTACCGCAACTCCTTCCACCTTATATAATATAGAGACCATGGCGGAGCGTGAACTGACGCTGGGAGCCGATGGCTTTGAATTGCCCGGCACATTGACCCTGCCCCAAAATGCATCGCCTGACAGACGGGTACCCTGCATGATATTGGTGCATGGCTCGGGGCCTCATGACCGGGATGAGACATTGGGACCCAACAAACCTTTCCGTGACTTGGCATGGGGATTGGCAGAGCGGGGCGTGGCTACAATCCGCTATGACAAACGGACAAAGGTCTATGGCGCGGCTTGTGTGCCGTCCGGGCGTGAGTTGGATTATGATGTAGAGACAGTGGATGATGCCATGGCGGCGGTCAGCTGGGCAAGGAAACAACCGGAACTGGCTGCTGACAGCATTTATATCCTGGGACATAGCTTGGGGGCCATGCTGGCTCCCCGCATGGCAGAGCGTGACAGTACGTTGGCAGGCATCGTTCTGCTGGCAGCTCCAGTGAGGAGTCTGGAAGACCTGTTGGTGGAGCAGGTGGGCTATCTCAACTCGCTTACGGGAAACAGTGCTGAAGCCAAGGCGCAATTGGAACAGCTGAAGTTGCAGGTTGCCAATGTGAAACGTTTGGATAGCATGGACTTTGACCCTTCCATTCCTTTGCCCATGGGGTTGCCGGCTTCCTACTGGCGTCTGAACAATCGGTATCGTCCGGCCGAGGTGGCCGCCAGGCTGAAACTTCCCATATTGGTGTTGCAGGGTGAGCGTGACTATCAGGTGACCATGCTGGACTTTGGCCTGTGGCGCATCAATCTGATGAGAAGCAAGAATGCCTTCTTCAAGTCCTATCCCAAACTGAACCACCTGATGCAGGAGGGAGTGGGCAAGTCCACTCCGCTGGAGTATCAGGAAGCGGCTCCCGTGCCGGCCTATCTGATGGATGACGTGACCCGCTTTGTGCATACCGGACGGTTGGAGTGAATCCTTCTCGGCTTCTGCAATACCTACAAGTGATTAATGCCGGCGGGTATTATACATGTTTTGGGGTATTGCCCGCGCTCGTCTCCTCTTCTACCTTTGCAGCGACAAAATAAAAGGTAAAAGATGAAACGAACAACGACTTTGTTTTCCCTCTTCCTCTTGGCAGTTCTCTCTGTGCAGGCCACTGAACCCGAGAAAAGGGGAACCTACACGATGGCTCCTGGACAAGCCGAAACGACAGAAAACTACAGCCAATTCCGTTTGGGAGGCTATGGCGAAATGGTGGCCAGCTTCAAGGACTATGGCATCAACCGCTTCACGGGCAAGGAGAGCGGCAACACTAAGGATCATCGCAACACCATTGCCATTCCCCGCTTCATCCTGGCATTAGACTATAAGTTTACCCCGAAATGGATACTGGGAGCCGAGATAGAGTTTGAGTCAGGCGGAACGGGTGTAGCTCTGGAGTTGGAGAATACCGAAAACGGTGAGTATGAGACTGAGATGGAAAAAGGCGGCGAGGTCGCTTTGGAGCAGTTCCACATCACGCGCCTCATACATCCTGCTTTCAACGTGCGTGCCGGACACTTGATTGTTCCCGTAGGTCTTACCAATGCCTATCATGAGCCGGTGAACTTTTTCGGCACTTATCGTCCTGAGGGTGAAGCCACCATTCTGCCCTCCACCTGGCACGAGACCGGTGTGGAATTCTTCGGCTCTTTCGGTAAGGGGTATGCCCGCTTTGACTATCAAACCCTGATTGTGGCAGGCCTGAATGCCAATGGTTTCGACCGCAACACCTGGGTGGCCGGTGGCCGGCAGGGCTTCTTTGAAGAAGACAACTTTACCTCACCGGGCTATGCCCTGCGCCTGGACTGGCGTGGAGTGACAGGACTGAGGATAGGGGCTTCCTTCTACTATCAGGCGGATGCCGGCAGCAATTCAGACAAGGCGCAGACCTATGCCTCGGTGGGCAAGATTCCCGTGCGCATCTATACGGCCGATGTACAGTATCGTGGCCGCCATGTCACGGCCCGTGCCAACATGGTGTATGGCAACCTGGGCAACTCCAAGAAACTGAGCGAAGCCAATGTCTCCATGCTCTCCAATGCTTCGCCCTACAGCCGACTGACTCCTGTGGCCAAACATGCCGTGAGCTATGCCGGTGAAGTGGGCGTGAACATCAGTTCCTTTTTCGGCAGGAGCGGAAAGAGAGTGCCGGTGGTCTATCCCTTTGTGCGCTATGAGTACTATAACTCCCAGGAAGAAGGCGAGAAGGGGCAGACCATGGACAAACGCCTGCAGACCAGCATGTGGACCGTGGGGGTGAACTGGTTTGCACGGCCCAATCTCGTGGTGAAGGCCGACTATATGACGCGCCAGATAGGTACAGGAAAACTGTTCGGCAGCGGTCGCTACAACAGTGAGAACGAGTTTTCCGTGGCTATTGCCTACGTGGGATGGTTCTTCAGCAAGTGAGGCCTGAAGAGCGGATACACACACACAACAATCAATCATCCATAATCATACACAAGACGAACAATCATGAAGAAGAATTTCCTTTTTGCGGCAGTGCTCATGTTGGGCCTTGCCATGACTGCTGTGTCATGCAGCAGCGATGACGATGAAAATCCGGAGAATGTATCATCGGCCGACCTGGACTACAGTGCGGCCAATGCACAAAGTTGGCACAATTATATGAAGAACGTGGCAAGCTTGTTGAAAAACGATGCCAACACACTTTATGAAGCCTGGAACACAAGCTATAACGGAGGTGCCTCTTTTGCCGATGGATTCAAGCATCAGACACTCTCGGACTATCAGACAGCCAAGGACTGTGTGGAACAGGTGGTGGACGGCTGCATCACCATTGCCACCGAAGTAGGAACAGCCAAGATAGGTGACCCTTACAACCTCTATGTCAGCGGAAGAACCACAGAGGCACTCTATGCCGTGGAGTCCTGGTACAGTTGGCACTCCCGCGATGACTATACCAATAACATCTACTCCATCCGCAACGCCTATCTCGGCTCTTTGGACGGAACCCTGCACCAGGCTTCTCTCTCCAAAGTGGTGGCAGATGTTGATGCTACTTTGGACGCTACCGTGAAGGCGGCCATCAACAAGGCGGCACAGGCCATTCAGGATATTCCCCAACCCTTCCGTAACCACATCAACAGCCAGGAGGCACGTGAGGCCATGACGGCTTGTGCCGAACTGGTGGAGGTGATGGATAACAGACTGCTGCCCTTGGTACGCAACACCCTGACCAATGAACAACTGGCAGCCGTGGTGGTCAACTATGTAGACGGAGTGGTGATGCCCACTTACCTGGACCTGAAGAACGGCAATGCCGCCCTTTATGATGCCGTGGTGGCCTTTACCAAGAATCCCACCGACTCCAACTTTGAGAAGGCCTGTGACGCCTGGCTGGAAGCACGCCGCCCTTGGGAGGAAAGCGAGGCCTTCCTCTTCGGACCCGTGGACGCCCTGGGACTGGATCCCAACATGGACAGTTGGCCCTTGGATCAGGATGCCATCGTGCAGATTCTCACCTCGGGCAATTATGACGACCTGAACTGGAGCGACGGCGACAGCGACGATGCCATTGAAGCCGCACAGAGTGTGCGTGGTTTCCACACCCTGGAATACCTGCTCTTCAAGGACGGCAATCCACGTACCGTAAAGTGACAACCTCATGAGAACCATCCGTAACATCCTGTTGCTGCTGGCTGTCCTGCCCTTCCTGCCCTCCTGTGAAGAAGAGGGCATGGATGTGCGCGACCTGGAGATACCCGACAATTATGCCCTTTCGGCCGGTACGTCGACCCTCTTCGTCAACTCCTCTTATGCCTACGACTCACCGGCCGATTGGCTGAGCGGCACCTATGAGTCCCGGTTTATCCGTGGCGACAAACTCTATGATGACATTCGCACCAGCAGCAACGGACATGGAGGAGGCCTGGGACCGGTCTATGCCGGCTATTCGTGCGGAAGTTGTCATCGCAATGCCGGACGCACGAAGCCCGCCCTGTGGAGCGAAAAGGGCTCGGGAAGTTATGGCTTCTCGGCCATGCTGGTCTACATCACCCGCAAGAACGGGGCTTTCTTTCCCGACTATGGACGCGTCTTGCATGACCAGGCCATCTATGGCGTGCAGCCCGAAGGAAAACTACGCACCTCCCTGCGCTGTGAAACCTTCTCCTTCCCTGACGGAGAGACCTATGAACTCTGTGTGCCCGGTTATGAAATCACGGAGTGGTATGCCGACAGCATTGCTCCCGAGGACCTCTTCTGCACTGTGCGAATCCCCCTTCGTCATGTGGGCATGGGGCAGATGATGGCTTTGGACCAGGCAGAGATCGAGACCTTGGCTGCGCGGAGCAACTATCCGGAATATGGCATCAGCGGGCGCTGCAACTACATCACCGAGCGGGGCGTGAAGAGCCTTGGCTTGAGCGGCAACAAGGCACAACATGCCGACCTGACGGTGGAACTCGGCTTCTCCAGCGATATGGGAGTGACCAACAGCCGTTATCCCGAAGAAATCTGCGAGGGACAGAGTCAGATGCAGGGTGGCAGTATGATGGGCCTCTCTTACGACCAACTGGACATCAGTACCGAGGACATGGAAAATGTGGACCTCTATATGCAGGGACTGGGAGTACCGGCACGGCGCAATGTGAATGATCCCACAGTGAAACGTGGTGAAGAGATGTTCTATCAGGCCAAGTGTCACCTGTGTCATGTCACCACCCTTCACACCCGTCCGCGAGGTTCCACACTCCTGAACGGTACAGGCCTGCCCTGGCTGGGCGGGCAGACGGTGCATCCCTATTCAGACTTCCTGCTGCATGACATGGGTTCCGAAATCATGGGAGTGGGCCTGAACGACAATTATGTCAGCGGCCTGGCACGTGGCAATGAATGGCGCACTACACCCCTGTGGGGCATCGGCCTACAAGAGAAGGTAAACGGACACACCTACTTCCTGCACGATGGCAGGGCTCGCAACCTGCTGGAGGCTATCATGTGGCACGGCGGCGAGGGAGAGGCTTCCAAGAATCTCTTCAGGCAGATGCCACGTGAAGACCGCGATGCGCTGATAGCCTTCCTCCATTCCCTCTGAAAAACATGGACATCAACAAACGACAACAACAATAACAATGAAAAAGAGACTACTCATTGCCATGCTTGCGGCCTTTCCCCTGGCCCTCATGGCCCAACATGAAGAAGAGACCGAGAACGGTGTGGTTTCGCTGGCCGGCCGTGAAGGTTTCACCATCGAGTCCAAGAAAGGCGATTTTGTCTTCAAACCCTATCTGCTGGTACAGACAGCTGCCAACTTCCGCTGGTATGATGACGAGGGACTGGACAAGGCTTACAATCAGGACAACGTGGCCAACTCCGGCTTCTCCATACCCTATGCCGTACTTGGCTTCACGGGAAAAGCCTTTGGAAAAGTCACCTTCAACCTCTCCGTCAATGCAGCCTCCAGTGGAGGCACCCTGCTGCAGCAGGCATGGTTTGACGTGCAGTTCAGGAAGTCCTTGGCCCTGCGTGCAGGCAAGTTCAAGACTCCTTTCTCTCATGCCTATCTCACCACTTTGGGCGAAACATTGATGCCGTCATTACCGGTTTCGCTCACTTCGGCCGTCATCCAACCCTACTCGTTGAACGCCGTTACCCCCAATATGGCCACCGGATTCGACCTCGGTGTAGAACTACATGGCTTGCTGGATAACCGCTTCGGCTATGAAGTGGGCATATTCAACGGTACGGGCGCATCCACGAACACGGCCGGAAAAACTTTCAGTGATGACTGGCACATCCCCTCACTGCTCTATGCCGGACGTCTCACCTACATGCCCAAGGGAGTCATGCCCTCCACGCAAGGCAATCCCAATCGCCTGAACGAAAACAAAATGCTTTTCGGCCTGTCGGCCTCCATGAATGTGGAAAGCGAGAACGAAAGTACCAACGACTTCCGTGCCGGACTGGAATTTGCCATGCTGAAACGCAGGCTCTATCTGGCGGCCGAGGTCTACTACATGCACGTGGGTTTCACCAAACGACAGAAAATAGATGGCTCATACGATTTCCTGGGCGGGTATGTGCAGGGCGGCTATTTCGTGGCTCCCCGCCTGCAGGTTGCGGTAAGGTATGATTTCTTCAATCGCAACGGAATAGACACTAACGGCTTTCTCAACATGCCGGCAGTAGGCATCAACTACTTCTTCAAAGACTGCAACCTGAAACTGCAGGCCATGTATCAGTACATAGGCCGTACGGGACACGACACCCAACTGGACCGCGACAATGATAACCTGGGACTGGCCACACACACCGGTATCGTGCAACTGCAATATTGTTTTTAAATGCCGGACTTCCTAATAAAGAAACATGCTATGAAATGGAATGCTTTATCTATTCTCCTGTTCATACTATCACTCTCCATCTTCCTGTTCAGTGCCTGCGACGATGGACGCATCTATGAACACACGGTGCAGAACGCAGGTGACGGACGTGTACTGAAACTGACCGGTCGGCTGGCCGGATGTGAAAAGTGGACCGAGGACTACAGCGTTGTCGTGGCTGGTTTCAATGGCAAGAGCGAGTATGCAGTGATGACCAAGAGTGTCTCCTCTGCCGCAGCAGACGCTGTGCAGCAGGTGGTGATGGCCGGTATCGGCGAGGAGGTGAGCACGGTGGAACTTTGTGTCATCAACAAACTGCGCAAACGGGTGCTGACTTTCCTCTCCATGGATTGTGCCTTCTTCGCTGATGACACGCTCTATATGGATGCCGGCACTCTGGATGTCAGCATGTATGCTACCATTCAGGATCAACTGTTTAACACGACGTGTGCCAACTGTCACGGAGCCAGTACGCAGGCGGCTGCCGGACTCTACCTGACAGCGGGACACAGCTATGCGGCCCTGCTGAACCAACCCTCTACCGTGATGCCTGGCGAACTGCTGCTGAAGCCTCATGATGCGGAGAACAGCCTGCTCTATCGCTTGCTCTCCACTGACATCACGGCCTCATGGAGCTATGACCACTCCAAGGAGGTGCTGTCCGAGACTATGCAGCAGCTAGTTGCCGACTGGATAGAAGGCGGTGCGGAGAAGTAGCGGCACGCCTGCAACACACATTCTCAACAACAAAACTATAGATTATGAACGAAAATACAAAAACCGAACTGTCCAGATATGAAGTGAAGGAGGGGGTGTGCGAGTATCATGCCATGATTCATGTCACCGATACCACCCTCACCTTTACCGAACAGTTGGAGGCCCTTTCCGAGACTTATGACCGTTTGCTTGGCAATGAACTGCCGGGGGCTGTGGCTGTCTTCAAACGTTATTTCCTGAGCGATGCTGCCAATCAGGCTGATGCGTTGCTGGCCCTTACGGCCGAGACCACAGACTGTGCCCTTTCGGTAGTGGAACAACCGCCCCTCAATGGGAGCAAGGTAGCCTTGTGGGCCTATCTGCAGACCGGAATACAGGGACGTGCCCTCTCCTGCGGACTCTACGAGGTGGCTCATGGCCGTTACCGTCACTTGTGGGGCGGAAGTGCCTGCAACAGGGCTGCTAATGCCGAATATCAGACGCGTCTGCTGCTGAACGACTATGTCATGCAGCTCATGGGACAGGGGTGCAGACTGGCAGAACATTGTATCCGTACCTGGTTCTTCGTACAGAATGTGGACGTGAACTATGCCGGTGTGGTGAAAGCCCGCAACGAGGTCTTCGTCACTCAGAACCTGACTCCCGAAACCCACTTCATTGCCAGCACGGGCATTGCCGGCCGTCATGCCGACCCGAAGGTGCTGGTGCAGATGGACAGCTATGCCGTGGAGGGATTGCAAGCCGGACAGGTGAGCTATCTTTATGCTCGTACTCACCTGAACCCTACGTATGAATATGGTGTCAGCTTTGAACGGGGCACCTGTGTGGACTATGGCGACCGTCGGCAGGTCTTCATCTCGGGCACGGCCAGCATCAACGATAAGGGGGAGGTGCTTTATCCCGGTGACATCCGCCGGCAGACCCTGCGTATGTGGGAAAATGTGGAGGCTTTGCTTGTGGAGGCCGGATGTGGCTTTGAACATGTGAGCCAGATGATTGTCTATCTGCGCGATGCGGCCGACTATGCTGTGGTGAAGGAAATGTATGACGTCCGTTTCCCTGACACTCCCAAGGTGTTCCTTCTTGCCCCAGTGTGCCGTCCGGGATGGCTGATAGAGATGGAGTGCATGGCGGTGAAGGAAATGGAACATGCAGCGTATGCCCCGTATTGAGCGTTGTTAGGAATGGAAGGATGAAGAAATGAAATTGAAGTCGGTTATTGCCGTGTGCTATGTGTCCATCATCAGCCTGCTTGCTGTCGCTACTTTGGCGGAGCGAGGCTGTGGTACACCGTTTGTCACTGCACACATCTATCAATCCCCATGGTTTTGTTGTTGTTGGGGAACATTGGCGTTGCTCTCCCTGGGCTGTATGCTTCGGCGGCGCATGTGGCGCCGTGTTCCTGTTGTGTTGGCTCATGGCTCCCTGCTGTTCATTCTGGCAGGGGCCATGACAACCCATCTTTGGGGGCGGCGAGGGCATGTCCATCTGGAGAGGGGACATCCGGTGAGGTATTATGTGGAGGAAGAGAGCCGGAAACTCTGTCCCTTGCCCTTTGAACTGCTTCTGGACTCTTTCCGGATAGTCTGCTATGCGGGTACGGAGACTCCTTCCGATTATGTAAGCCGGGTGACTCTTCTCGCCTTGCCTACGGCGGAGGAAACGCCTGCCGCTTCACGCCTCTTGTTACAGGCTGCTGTCTCCATGAACAACGTGCTGGACTATCAGGGCTACCGTTTCTGTCAGGCTTCCTATGACGATGACGGAACCGGCAGTTGGCTGACCGTGAATCACGATCCTTGGGGCACGGGGATTACCTATGCCGGCTATCTACTGTTGGGACTTTCCATGCTGCTCCTGTTACTGTATCGTCGGGGCGAGTTCTGGCGTTTGCTGCATCATCCTTTACTGAAGGGTGGGGCGGTGTTGCTGCTGATGCTCCTGTGGAACGGAGGTCTGGAGGGACAGGCCGCCCGCAGGCTTCCCGTCATTTCATCGTCTTTGGCCGACAGCCTGGCCAGGACGCAGGTCGTTTATAATGGACGTGTCGCTCCCTTCCATACGATGGCTACAGACTTGGTGAAGAAACTGACGGGACACCCCTCTTTCGGTGCTCTTTCGGCCGAGGAGATTGTGGGCAGCTGGATGGCCTATCCGGAAGCGTGGAGAAATGTCCCGATTATCCGCATCAGGAGTCAGGCATTGCGCGACAGCCTGCAGCTCTCTTCTGCCTATGCCCGTCTGGTCGATTTGTTTCAGGATGGAGATTATCGCTTGCGCCGTTTCCGGCATGGCGGAAGGGAGGGAAGCGGCCGTCCCTCATCCATGGAAAAGGCGGTGCTGGAAACGGATGAGAAGGTGGCTCTGGTGGGAATGTTGCTGGGGGGGACGCTTTTCCAGACGTTGTCCGATGACGGCACGTCGGCACCGCTTTCCGAACTTCGTCTTCGTGCCGAAATTCTCTACAACCGGCTTCCGTTCAGTCGTCTTCTCTTTATGCTCAATCTCTCCTTGGGCCTTCTCGGGCTTGCCCGTCTGCTCTTCCGCTTGTTGCGTGGCGGGGCGGGCGGGGATGTCCGCGGTGTCTCCCTACGCATGGGGTGGGTCGGTCGTGGATTGGCTGTGGCCCTATGGCTTTCCTGCCTGTTTCATCTGGCGGGTTATCTGCTGCGTTGGTACATTGCCGGACGCATGCCTTTGAGCAATGGTTATGAGACCATGCAGTTCATGTCTCTCTGTGCGCTGGTCATGGCTCTGCTGCTATATCGTCGATGGCCTTTCTTGCTTCCGTTTGGTTTCCTGCTCTCGGGGTTCACTCTTCTGGTGGCCCATTTGGGCGAGATGAATCCGCAGGTTACTCCCTTGATGCCGGTGCTGGTCTCTCCCTGGCTCAGTACGCATGTCTCTTTCATCATGATTTCCTATGCCTTGTTTGCCTTTATGATGCTTAATGGGCTGTTGGCTTTCTGTCTGCCCGGGGAGGGTGAACGCCTGATGCTTCTCAGCCGTCTGATGCTCTATCCGGCCACTTTCTTTCTGGGGGCGGGAATCTTTATCGGTGCCGTCTGGGCCAATGTCTCTTGGGGACGCTATTGGGCTTGGGATCCCAAGGAGGTGTGGGCCTTGATTACCTTCCTGGTCTATGCGGCGGCTTTCCATGCCGGTCCGTTCGCCTGTTTCCGTCGTCCACGCTTCTTTCATGGCTACGTGGTGGCGGCTTTCTTGGCGGTGCTGATGACTTGGTTCGGAGTGAACTGTTTCCTGGGCGGTATGCACAGCTATGCCAACGGCTGACGGATAGCGGGGCTTTCTCTCCCGCTTGCCCCCCCCCCGGGGGGTACCTACCAATAGGTATTTCCCCCTTGTCTTTTTACCTGATTTGTGGTATTGTCCTTTCCTGGCAAACCCTTTACCTTTGCATCGTCAGATTTTTAAGGAATGAATTAGTTAGTCATAATTACGTAACTACACACACACTATTGTCAAGAGACAACAATCCCTGTCTTCCCGATGTGATATCGAGAGACAGGGATTCGCTATTCCTGAAATTATCAACTATCAATTATCTACTCTCACATCATGGCCAACAGAATCATCTGGCCGGTCAGGATGCGCAGGAACATGGTCAGCGGATATACTGTGGAGTAGCCCACGGCCGGTGCATCATTGCCTGCAGTCTGGTTGGAGTAGGCCAGTGCGGGCGGGTCGGTGTTGCTGCCTGCTATGAGACCCATCAGGGTGAAGTAGTTCACCTTGAAATAGAGCCGTGCCACGATGCCTACAATTAGTAGCGGAACTACGGTAATCAGAAAGCCATAACCTACGTAGGAAAGACCGTTGCCATGCACCACTGTCTCCACGAAATGTTCGCCTGCCTCGATGCCCACACTGGCCAGGAAGAGCACGATGCCGATTTCGCGCAGCATCAGGTTGGCACTCATGGTGGTATAGGCCACTAAGCGCAGCTTGTGTCCGAAGCGGCCTATCAGGATGGCCACTACCAACGGTCCGCCTGCTAAGCCCAGTTTCACGGGAGTGGGCATGCCGGGGAAGGCTATGGGCAGGCTGCCCAGCAGGATGCCCAGGAAGATGCCTACGAAGATGGTCAGAATGTTGGGAGTGTCCAGGCGCTTCAACTCATTGCCCAGGACGCGTGCCACCCGCTCTACGGCATCTTGTTGGCCCACCACCATGACGCGGTCGCCCACCTGCAACACCAGGTTGGGGTCGGCGAAAAGGTCCATGCCCGAACGGTTCACGCGGGTAACGTTTACGCCATACATGCTGCGGAAGTGCATGTCGCCCAGCTTGCGGCCATTGATGTCCGACTTGGTGACCAGGATGCGGCGCGATACCATCGGCATGTCCTGCTTTTCCCAGTCCACCTTGATTTCGCGTCCTATGAAAGCCGTCACGGCAGCCGCGTCCTCCTCGGAGCAGACGATGAACAGTTGGTCGCCCATGGTAAATAGGGTTTCATGGTTGGGGATGGAGACGTGGCCTTCATGGCAGATGCGTGAGCATACAAACGGTCGTCCCAGGAACTCTTTGACCTGAATCAAGGTCTTGCCCGAGATGGACTCATTGCGCACCTCCAAGTGGAGCATGTGGGGCTTGTGTTTCAGGTCGGCTCCCTGGTTGAGGCTCTCTTCCTCTTTGTTCATGTTCACGCGGCAGATGTAGCGTATGGCGATGATGGAACCGATGATACCCACTACGCCAAGGGGATAGGCACAGGCATAGCCCAGTGCTATGGGGTCTCCTGTATAGTGCAGTTGGTTCAGGGCTTCATTGGCCGCACCGAGGCCGGGAGTGTTGGTCACGGCACCATAAAGTACACCGATAATCATGGGCAATTCCACGTTGCCGTCAATGAAGTATATGCTCAGGGCTACCACAATGTTCAGCACCACGATGGCTACAGCCAGCATGTTCAGGGTCATCCCTCCCTTCTTGAATGAGGAAAAGAATGAGGGACCAACCTGCAGACCTATGCAGAACACGAACAGGATGAGCCCGAACTCACGGATAAAGTGGAGAATGTGCCCTTCGCCTGTGAAGCCGAAATGCCCCATCAGAATGCCGGCAAACAGAACAAAGGTGACACCAAGGGAAACACCGAAGATTTTAATCTTGCCTAACCACACACCTGCCGCAATGACGAAGGCGTAGAGGCAGACAATATGGGCCACAGAAGAGGGATCCCACAACAAACTTTCTAACCAATTCATAACACTGTTTTTGACGCTTAAGTGATTTGTATTTATTGAGTATTTGTTTAAATTGCGCCGCAAAATTACTCAATAGGCGGGAGGTGACAAAGGAATGCCTCTCTTTTTTCTTGCACATTGCAGGCAGAGGAAGATGAAAAAACGCAAAAAAGTATTTTAGTTTAAAGTTATTCTGTATATTTGCAGGTCATTTCGTGACAAAATGAATAGTAATCATCTATTTTAACTAAAAATAAACTTATGGCAGACAGTAAAGAAAGACTCTTCTCGGACTTTGCTCCCACCACAACCGAACAGTGGATGGAGAAAGTGACAGCCGACCTGAAAGGTGCTGATTTCGAGAAGAAACTGGTTTGGAAAACAAACGAAGGATTTAAAGTGAAACCTTTCTATCGCTTGGAAGACCTCGAAGGCTTGAAGACTACCGACGCTCTTCCCGGTGAATTCCCCTATCTGAGAGGTACCAAGAAAGACAACAACGAGTGGCTCGTGCGTCAGGAAATCAAGGTCGTATCTCCCAAGGAAGCCAACGAAAAGGCACTGGACATCCTGAACAAGGGCGTAGATTCGCTTTCATTCCGCGTAAAGGCCGCTGACCTCAATGAGGACTATCTGGAAACCCTGCTGAAGGACATCTGTGCCGAATGTGTGGAACTGAACTTCTCCACTTGCCAGGGACATGTGGTAGAGTTGGCCAACCTGCTCGTTGCCTATTTTGAAAAGAAAGGCTATGATCTCAGCAAGTTGCAAGGTTCCATCAACTATGATTACTTTGACAAGATGCTGGCCAAGGGCAAGGAGAAAGGCAATATGGCAGAAACGGTCAAAGCCCTGATTGCCGCTACGGCAGCACTGCCCCAATATCGTGTATTGAATGTGACGGCGCTGACTCTGAACAATGCCGGTGCCTATATCTATCAGGAATTGGGTTATGCCTTGGCTTGGGGCAATGAGTACCTGTCGCAGCTGACAGAAGCCGGTGTTCCGGTAGACACTGTGGCCAAGAACATCAAATTCAATTTCGGTATCAGTTCCAACTACTTCCTGGAAATAGCCAAGTTCCGTGCCGCCCGTATGCTGTGGGCTAACATCGTGGCTCAGTATGCACCTCAGTGCAACTGCTCGGCCAAGATGAAGATTCACGCTGAAACATCCTCCTTTAACCTGACGCTGTTTGATGCTCACGTGAACCTGTTGCGCACGCAGACAGAGGCGATGAGTGCAGCCCTTGCCGGTGTGGACTCCATGACCGTCACTCCTTTCGACAAGGCTTATGAGGCTCCCAACGAATTCTCCGAGCGCATGGCTCGCAACCAGCAACTCCTGCTGAAGGAAGAATCTCATTTCGATAAGGTAGTAGACCCTGCTGCCGGTTCCTACTATATAGAAAACCTCACTGTAGCCATTGCCAAGCAGGCTTGGGAACTTTTCCTCGCTGTTGAGGAAGAGGGCGGCTTCCATGTTGCCGTGAAGGCCGGTAAGGTACAGGCTGCCGTGAACGAAAGCAACGCTGCCCGTCATGCTGCCGTAGCCAAGCGCAGAGAGGTGTTGCTTGGCACCAACCAGTTCCCCAACTTCACGGAGAAGGCCGGTGACAAGAAACCGTTGGAATGCACCTGCTGTTGTGGCGGTGCCGAGGCTTCTTGCGAGAAGGATTGTGCTACGTTGAACTTCGACCGTGCAGCCAGCGAGTTTGAGGCATTGCGCCTGCAGACAGAGGCCGCTACCAAGCGTCCCAAGGCATTTATGCTGACCATCGGTAATCTGGCCATGCGTCAGGCTCGTGCTCAGTTCTCTTGCAACTTCCTGGCTTGTGCCGGATACGAGGTTATCGATAACCTGGGTTTCCCCACTGTGGAAGAGGGCGTTGAGGCTGCAATGAAGGCCGGAGCCGATATCGTGGTGCTCTGCTCAAGCGATGACGAATATGCTGAATACGCCATTCCTGCTTTCAAGGCCGTGGGCGATAAGGCCATGTTCATCGTAGCCGGTGCTCCCGCCTGCATGGACGAACTGAAGGCCGCAGGCATTGAGAACTTCATCCATGTCCGTGTCAACGTATTGGAAACCTTGAAGGAGTATAACGCGAAGCTGTTGAAGTAATAGAATTAACGAACACAGAACGGCAGAGCCGAATATTCCCCCTGCGTCTTTCTGTCTCTGTGTTTATAAATTAAAGAGTAATGAGAAAAGATTTTAAGAATATAGATATTTATGCCGGTTTCCAGCCTCAGAATGGCATGGAGTGGCAGAAGGCTAACGGAATCGCTTCCAACTGGAAGACACCGGAACACATCGAAGTGAAGCCTGTTTATACAAAAGAAGACCTTGAAGGAATGGAACACCTGGATTATGCAGCCGGTATTCCTCCCTATCTGCGTGGCCCGTACTCAGTGATGTACACCCTGCGTCCTTGGACCATCCGTCAGTATGCCGGTTTCTCTACTGCCGAGGAGAGTAATGCATTCTATCGCCGCAACCTGGCCAGTGGTCAGAAAGGTTTGTCAGTAGCATTCGACCTTGCTACTCACCGCGGCTACGACCCTGACCACGAACGTGTAGTGGGCGACGTAGGTAAGGCCGGTGTGTCTATCTGTTCGTTGGAGAACATGAAGGTATTGTTCGACGGTATTCCTTTGAACAAGATGTCTGTTTCTATGACTATGAACGGTGCCGTGCTGCCCGTTATGGCATTCTACATCAACGCCGGACTGGAACAAGGTGCAAAATTGGAAGAAATGGCAGGTACTATTCAGAACGATATCCTGAAAGAGTTCATGGTGCGTAACACCTATATCTATCCGCCTGCATTCTCCATGAAGATTATCTCCGACATCTTTGAGTACACTTCTCAGAAGATGCCGAAGTTCAACAGTATCTCTATCTCCGGTTACCATATGCAGGAAGCCGGTGCTACGGCCGACATTGAGTTAGCATACACCTTGGCCGACGGTTTGGAATACCTCCGTGCCGGTGTAGCAGCAGGTATCGACATCGACGCCTTTGCTCCCCGTCTCTCTTTCTTCTGGGCTATCGGTACCAACCACTTCATGGAAATTGCCAAGATGCGTGCTGCCCGTATGCTGTGGGCTAAGATTGTGAAGCAGTTCAACCCGAAGAACCCGAAGTCGCTCGCTCTGCGTACTCACTCACAGACTTCCGGTTGGTCACTCACCGAACAAGACCCCTTCAACAACGTAGGTCGTACATGTATCGAGGCTATGGCTGCAGCTTTGGGACACACCCAGTCTCTGCACACCAACGCGCTGGACGAAGCTATCGCTCTGCCGACAGACTTCTCAGCCCGTATCGCCCGTAACACCCAGATTTATATCCAGGAAGAAACCTACGTTTGCAAGAACGTTGACCCATGGGGAGGTTCTTACTATGTAGAGTCGCTGACCAACGAGATTGCTCACAAGGCTTGGGAACACATTCAGGAAATCGAGAAGCTGGGCGGTATGGCCAAGGCTATCGAGACAGGTATTCCCAAGATGCGTATCGAAGAGGCTGCTGCCCGTACTCAGGCTCGCATCGACAGCGGTTCGCAGACTATTGTCGGCGTAAACAAGTATCGCTTGGAGAAGGAAGCTCCTATCGATATCCTCGAAATCGACAACACTGCTGTTCGTCAGGAACAGATTGAGAACCTGCGCGTACTGAAGGAAGGTCGCGACGAGGCTGCCGTACAGAAGGCACTCGAAGCCATCACCAAGTGTGTGGAGACCAAGGAAGGCAACCTGTTGGAGCTGGCCGTAGAGGCAGCTCGCGTTCGCGCTACCCTGGGAGAAATTTCTTATGCTTGCGAGAAAGTAGTAGGACGTTATAAAGCAGTAATCAGAACTATATCAGGCGTGTATTCATCAGAGACAAAGAACGATAATTACTTCCAGAAAGCTTGTGAGTTGGCTGAGAAGTTCGCTAAGAAAGAGGGTCGTCAGCCCCGTATCATGATTGCCAAGATGGGTCAGGACGGACACGACCGTGGTGCAAAAGTTGTAGCAACCGGCTATGCCGACTGCGGTTTCGACGTAGATATGGGACCGTTGTTCCAGACTCCTGCCGAGGCTGCCCGCGAAGCTGTTGAAAACGACGTTCACGTAGTGGGCGTGTCTTCATTGGCTGCCGGTCACAAGACTTTGGTTCCGCAAATCATCGACGAGCTGAAGAAGTTGGGTCGTGAAGACATCGTGGTTATCGCCGGTGGTGTTATCCCCGCTCAGGACTATGACTTCCTGTATCAGGCCGGTGTGGCTGCCATCTTCGGCCCCGGTTCACCCGTCGCCAAGTCCGCTTGCCAGATTCTGGAGATTCTGTTGGACGAGGAATAATCCTTTCAAGGAAAACAATCATATTAAAGGCTACCTCAATCGGGTAGCCTTTAATTGTTTCTTATAAATCTGAGAGTCTGTTTTGAATTTATTCCATTCTTTTATTATTCGCTTTCCATGAGTTTCTTTTCGGCTCTTTTGCCCGTTCTTTCTCGTCACATAGCCCGCTATGCTCCTTGAAAGAACAACCAAAATATCTCGAAAAGACTCCTCATAAAAAGGCTGAATAAATTCAAAACAGACTCTGAAAGAGACAATCTTATCTCCATTTCTCGTCCACATCCTTTTCTCCATCGAAGTATTCCAACGTCGCACTTTTGCGGAGAATTTCACCACCGGGCACAATGTATATTTTGTCGGAGTCGGGGTATTCGCATACATCGTAGCCAATGTAGGTGCGGATATCAAGGTAGGTACACGGCTCGGAGGTGTGGTTATAGAGTTGGTGCGCTCCTTCTGCTCCTTTCTCGAAGAATATAATATCACCGCTTTCTACTTCCTCAAATCCTTTAGGGGTACGTAGTGTCGCTTTGCCCGAAAGAATCATGAACAGTTCCTCTGCATAGCGGTGGAAATGGTAGGCAGTACAGTATTGTCCGGGATTCAGCAGACGTACGTCAAAGTTCAGGTATTCGGGATTTACCCCCTTCCTGGAACGTGAAATGTCCGTCAGAATACGGAATTTGTCAATTTTGTCGGGATTCTCTTGAAACTCCCGTTCGCTTTGTTTGATGATTGTAGCCATAGTTTTATTTTAACTTTTAGAATCGTTTCTGTATGGTCACTTTGCCATACGGTACTGCTTTTTCGTGTACCTCGGCAATCTTTGTGCTACCTCCGCTTTTGTGTACTCGGTCGGCCATAAGCATGGAGAGCCCCATGTCGACAGTCAGGGACAGTCCGGAAGCGAAGCGATGCTCGAAGATAGGACCAAAGTTCTGGACACAGCGACTGTAGCGCACACGGTCGGGCAAGCCCTTGGTATTGGGGTGAATGAAATAGTGGTCGGCATCAATACTCATGCCCAGGCTGATAAAATCAGAGGGAGAAAGGGTGTATCGCACTTGCAGATTGGGTAGTACCAGGTTCACCATCCACTGCTCATTGAACGTGTGTCGATAGGTGAAGAAAGGGAAAACGGGAATTTTGGACAATGTGTTTACCATTCCTAACACCCCGATGCCGAACTGCGTGCGGCGGGTCTCCTTGAGCATCAAAACCGCCGTGCCGATTGCTGTCCATCGCTCAAGACCATACTGACTACACTCGCCACTGACCATTCCCATCAGCATCAACGATTTACGTCCAAGTTTCACTTTGCCCATGCCCATGATGTTGGCTGCAAAGATGTGATGAGCGGTTGCCCCAAATCCATAATCCAGTAGTTGTACCTCGGGGTTGAAGTGCTGATGAATATGCGTGTATCTGAGCGATGAAGAGATAAGGGTACTTCCATTTTGATAGATAGGCATGGATGCCCGCACGCTTGCCTTGGTATAAAGGTCGTTCCGTCCCAACTCCACAGATTCACCCTCTTGCTCCACGCGATAGTCTCCTCCGGGGCGCATGGCCAATTCGGCACTTAGCGAGAGATGCCTTGGGGTAGAGGCAGATTTGTGTGTTGTTTGCAGACTGTCCACCGGTTCTGCTGCCTGCAAAAGGAGTATCAGGCAGCAGAACAGGGATAAAAGGAGGTTTTTTCTTATGTGATGGGACATTCTGCTTTTTCTTGTTTTCAGTACTTTCCTTCTATAAATCTCAACTGTGCTTCCAGCATCTCCAGGCAAGGCATGGAGTAGCCTACTGAGTGTGCTTCGGCGATGGCACGCGTGTAGAGGTAGTCTATCTCCATGGGACGATGAAAGTCGAAGTCGAGTTTCATGGAGGGGGAGTAGGGTGTCATCTTCAGGGTATTTTCTATCATGCGGTCGGCAAAGGAGGAGTCGAGGTTCTTTACCCCGAGGGCTTGCGCTGCGCCAATCACCTCAAGCATTTGACGATGAATCAGTTTCCGAGTGTGGGGATTGGCCAATAACTGGTCGGTTTGTGTGTTCAGAGCCACCGTCATGCCGTTGAATGGCATGTTCCATACCGCCTTCTTCCAACGGGCTTCATGATATTCCACTTCTGCAGTCTTGATGCCGGCTCCGATAAAATCAGTCATCATTTGGTTGAAAACCTCGGCACTTTTGCACGAATAGTTCCCGATGTTTATGCTGCCGTAGCACTGGTGGTTGACACGTCCCGGCTCTGTCTTGGCCGAGCAGATGAAGGCCAGACCGGCAGCCTGATAAAGGTCGGGAAACTGTTTCTGCAGCTCCGGTTCGGGACCAATCCCGTTTTGAATCAACAGTACAAGTGTCTCCTTGTGAAGCAGAGGAGGCAGCAATTGGGCGAGCAGATGGTTGCGGGTAGTCTTCAGCGCCACAATCACTACATCGGCCTTGGGCATGTCCGAAACGCTGTTGTACACGTTGGGGGAGGCGATGTGAAACGAACCGTCGCATGAATCCACCTGCAACCCATGTTGGCGCACATACTCATAATCGCTGTGCAGCAAGAAGTGTACATCCAATCCTGCATGGGCCAGTTTTCCGCCATAGAATCCTCCTACGGCACCTGTTCCAATAATGGCATATCTCATGGTCGTAATTTGTTCAGAGTTTCATAATCTGTGGCAAAAGTAACTATTCCGTGCGAATATCTGCTTATGCCATTCTGCTATTTTAAGTCGTGTGGACGAATATTTTGCTATTTCTGAAGAAAGATGTTACTTTTGTGCTTGTCTTGAGATTAGCCAAGTACAGTTCTTATCATTGTTTTTAAACGTTATAATTATGAAGATAGACCACCTCGCCCTTTGGTGCGACGACCTTGAACGCATGAAGGCATTCTATATGCAATACTTTGGATGCACAGCCAATGCTTTGTATCACAATCCGAAGAAAGGATTCAAGTCTTACTTTCTCGCTTTCGGTGAGGGAGGAGCACGTATCGAGTTGATGAAGCGTACGGACATCACCGAAGAACCTCTTCATCGCGGCTTCATGAAGGGCATTGCCCACTTCGACATTGTTGTCGGCACGGAGGAGGATGTCAACACCCTGCACCACCGCCTCTTGGCCGATGGCTACACCATCGCCAGCCCCCTGCGCCACACGGGCGATGGCTATTACGAATTTGCTGTGCTCGACCCGGAAGGGAATTATGTGGAGGTGTCGGCGGAATAAAATGAAAGGGGACTATCGGATGAAACAGATACTTCACTTCGCACACCGAAGCCAGCTCCGCCAATGGCTGACAGAGAATGCAGCTACGGCCAAGGAGTGCTGGGTGACTTGTCGTCGTGCCCGGAAAGAGCCGGAAGGCGAGTTGTGGTATCTCGACGAGGAGTTTCATATCGACCCTGACATCCTTGCTGCCTTACAAGCCGATGAAGTGACGTGGAAGAACTTCCTGTCTTTCCCTCCTCTCTACCGGCGGGTGCGCATCTACAATATTCAGTTGAAACGAAGTAACCCCGAACTTTTTGCCAGCCGTCTTCGGCGTTTCCTTGAGAAGACGCATGAGGGAAAAAGTTCGGTGATTGGAACGATTTTGGTAGGCTGGGATAACCTTGCTATTCTTTTTCTCTTTTCAGGCAAACCAAAACTTTATCTATTCTTGCCCCGTCCATATCTACAACCTCCATGTTGAACTTGTCCCACTGCAGTGTTTCGCCGGTATGGGGAATGTGGCCCAGCCGGCTGAGGATAAGTCCGCTCAGCGTGTTGTGGATGTTGTCGGTGTAGAGGTCTTCACGGTCGAAGTGCTTCAGGAAGTCGTAGAAAGGGCACTGGCCGTCAATGAGCCAACTGCCGTCTGTGCGCGGCAGGATGTCGGCTTCTTCTGCTTCGCCGGGTAGTGAGCCGACCAAGGCTTCGAGAATGTCTTTCATGGTGACTATGCCTTGCAGACTGCCGAACTCGTCGCACACCAGTCCATACTTGATGTGGCTCTTCCGTATCTGGTCGAGCGACTTGTACACGTCCATGCTCTCGTGGAAGTACTGCGGCGGGCGAATGACGTCGCGCAGGTTGAACAGCTTGTCTTGCAACTTGCCGAAGAGGTCTTTCAGGTAGACCACTCCCACGATATCGTCCAGTGTGTTGTTGCGGGTAATGGGGTAAACCTGATAGAGATTCTCGTAGACGGTCTCGAATATCTCGGCATTGTTCATATCTATGTCGATGGCCACGATGTCGCTGCGATGGGTCATGATGGTACTCACGCTGCGGTCGCCCAGGGAGAAAACACGGTCCACTATCTCCTGTTCCACCTCCTGCACCTCGCCGTTTTCGGTACCCTCGTCTATCATCGACTTAATCTCTTCCTCGGTTATCTTTTCTGAAGAGGTATTGATGTCCATCAGCTTGAAAATCACCGCCGTGCTCTTGGAGAGCAGCCACACGAAAGGCGAGGCTGCCAGCGAGAGCCAGTACATGGGGCGTGCCAGCAGCTTTGCGATGCGGGTAGAGGCAGCCATGCCGACACGCTTGGGTATCAGTTCGCCAAACAAGATGGTGAGATAAGTCACTAAGAAGACAATGAACGACTGTGCCGTGACGCGGGCATAGGCCAAGGGGAATCCCCATGCCTCCAGTACGTGTCCCAGGTCGTCGGCCAGGGCAGCCCCCGAGTAAATACCGGTCAGGATACCAATCAGCGTGATGCCGATTTGTACGGTAGAGAGGAACTTGTCGGGGTCGTTGGAGAGCTTCAAGGCTGTGCGAGCCGAAGAGCTGCCTTTGCGGGCATCGTTGTTCAAACTGCTTTTACGAGCCGAGATAAGTGCTATTTCCGACATCGAGAAGATGCCGTTCAGCAGAATCAGGGCAAGGATGATGATGATTTCCATATATTATGGGTTATTTAGTTTCTTCTTTACTATGGCCGGACAGCCTGCCGCCAGCGAGTCGTCGGGGATGTCTCTTGTCACCACGCTGCCTGCTGCAATGATGCAACGGCTACCGATGGTCACTCCGGGACAAATCACCACTCCTCCGGCTATCCAGGTGTCTTCGCCTACGGTAATGGGGAGGGCGGTCTCCTGAGGCAGTCGGCGCTCCAGGTAGTTTGTCGGGTGGTTGGGGGTGTAGAACTGACAGTTGGGACCCACCTTGGTGTTTCGTCCGATGCGGATAGTGCCGCTGTCGAGCATCGTGACGTTGTAGTTGATGAACACTCCCTCGCCCAACACGATGCCATGACCGTGGTCGCAGTGGAAAGGTGGGCACACCAATGCCGTCTTCGGGAAGCCCGGTATCAGTTCTTCCATCAGTGCCCGATAACCGTCGTCGTGGATGCTCATCGTCCTCAGGCGGGCACAAAGCTGCTGGGCGCGGGCAATGCTTGCGTTTACCTCCGGGTCGGCAAAGCTGTACAGCTCTGCGTTGCGCATCTTTTCAATCTCTTTCTTCATGATTTACAAAAGGCTGGCGATTTATGATTGTGGACTTATGATCTTTATTACTTTGCAAGGGTTGCCTACAGCTACCACATTGGCCGGAATGTCTTTGGTTACTACACTGCCTGCACCTATTACCGAGCCGTTGCCGATTGTTATTCCAGGTAGGATAGTGGAGTGCCCTCCTATCCAGACATCGTCACCGATATGAATGGGTGAGCCGTAACCATCCAATGTTCTACCTTCCGGTTGGATGCGGTGTCCGGCAGTATAGATACTTACGTCCGGCCCTATCAGGCAGTTCTTACCGATGCGGATTTCTGCTACGTCCAGCATAGTGCAGTTGTAGTCTGCATGAAAGTTTTCACCCACATGGATGTTCTTGCCGAAATCGCAATGGAAATTGTCGCCAATGAATGGGTTTTCTCCCACTGTGCCCAACAATTCCCAGATGATATCCTGCTTCTTTGCAAATTCAGCCAGTGTAAGGCTGTTCAATTGTTTGGTCAGCATCGAGGTTTTTGCCATTAAGAGCAAAACCTCTTCGCTTATCTCTGTTCTGCTAAAGTATTTCTTTTCCATTTGTGCCAAGTCTTTATTGGTTGTACACTACTTCCGCCATTTTGTTCAGCGAGAGGCATTGGGTGCGACTGATAGTTATATGTTGGTTATGATGTTCCCACGGAGCGAGAATGAGCAAGCGGCCCTCGGCACAAGCGTCAAATTTGGCACCACCGGGCTTGGCCAGTTCACCAAAGCCGTTTTCCTGAAGGAGGATGAGTGGCAACCCCTCATCGAATGCAGCCCGCATCACAGCTTTCTCCCCTGGAGAGATGGAGGGAGAAACCAATACCGCTCCTCTGCGGGCAAGGCTGAGGAAATGCTCCTTTTGCTCCTGGATAGCGGGCTCGGTCAGTCGGCGCGAGCACTGCACTTGTATCCTCACGGGGTGCTTCTGCAGGAATAGGTTACCGATGGCCGAGAAAGTGTAGGTACCTATCTGCACGTTCCGTCGGATGCGGAAGAACTCCGGATGCAAGCGCTTTACCAGCAGGCGGCGCGGGTTGTCGCGCAGGTAGGCCTGCCATCGCTGTAGTTGCTCACGCCGAGCCAGGATGCCGTCGGTGTAGCCGGGGCTCCATAAGAGGCCGTGCTTACGGTTGATTTTCGTTTCAACTGCGATTGAATCGCAGCTTACCGGACGGGTGGAGGGGGTGCTTGCTGCGACAGTAGGATTGGTTCCTGTTATGAGTTCTCTGTATGCTCGGTTGGTGGCTATCTTGAAGCCCTTTATTACTTGCCCCAGGTGGCAGGGTATGCGGCTTCGAACGAAGAGGATGCCATGCAGATGATCGGGCATAAGCTGAAGTGCGAGGATGCTTATCTCGGGGCGGTGTGTGCTGATGGCTATCCATTCCCTTTGTACGGCCTCGCCCAAGGGAGAGAGCAGGAGACGTGGAGCGTCAGGCTCGCCATGAGGCACCTCGGGATTTCCTGCTAGCTGTCCAAACAAGGGACGTCGCCCCTCTACCGTCATCGTGATGAGGTACATTCGACGGGCTTCATAGTCGTGTCTTTCACGACGGCGTTTCATCGACGGGACAGCTTTACCGGCGAAGCGTTTTTTCGCTTCTATTTGTTCCGAGGTTAGTTCTATCATTGTTTTCTTTGGGGCTTCCTTAGCATTGTCCACCGCTTTGCAATGTGGCTGTTTTCCGTTTCTTTCCTTCCGGAAGTTCCCTGCAAGTAGCGACGGCCAGGGCGGTGAGTAGCTCGTGGTCGTCTACGTTCTCCACGTAGAAGCAGGGTTTGGCACCGGGGTATGGCTCGCGTAGGACGGGGGTGCCCAACAACTGCCTGCCCGCCTCGGTGGGCTTGAACAGCAGACGGTCATCGCACACCATGGCGAAGAACTTCCCGTTGAGATACAGTCCATACTCGCCGAATATTCGTTTCAGTGTTACTTCGCCGGCGCGCGACATTTGGTCGGCTATGTATTGTGCCAAGTCTTTATTGGTTGCCATAATCGTTTCGTAAACGGAATATTGGGCAAAGATATGGCTTTTATATCACGAATCCAACAATATGCTGAAATATCCTTTTAGGCTCGGATGATACGGATAAAATGACACGACATAGGTTCAAATGCCCACGAAGATATGTTCCCTGAAAAGCTCTTTTCTGATGGTTAGAACTGATTGTTTGCCCGCTTGATGTCCATCAGCGAAATGTGTTCGTTGCGGTAGCGTGCGTTGGGATTCACTTCACCGCGTCCCAACAGCGGGTCGCTCTCGTTTTTGGCAAACCGGATGGATTTTTGCGGACAGTTCTGTATGCATGCAAAACAGAACTCGCAGTCGCCCCGCATCTTCACACCCTGTGAGATCAGTTTGTAGTTGCCGCGCGGACAGACGGAAACGCAAGCGCCGCACCCTATGCAGGTGTCGGTCACGGTGAAATACTTCTCGCTCCTCATCAGGAAGCCTGTTTCGGGATTCAGCCCCGTATATGCCATGAATCCTTGGTGCATTCTCCGTTCTTCTTCAGTCACCGGTTCATGCCAATGCTTTTGCTCGGCAAGGTCTGCGGATATCCTTTGCAGGTTTTCCGGAATATGTTTGTCCATCAGTATCTGCTCGTTCATGTCGAAGTTCGGCAGCCAGTTGTCCACCATGATTAGCGTGTTGATGTAATCGAACGCATGGCCGGCCTTCCGCGAAATGCCGTCCCATATCTCCACGGCATCGCACTTCCTTGCTCCGTAAGTGAGAATGGCAAACTTGTATCCGGCCTTCAGCTTGGCTTGCTGTATGAACAGTCGGACCATATAGGGCGGCATGTGTCCATAGATGGGATAGACGAGTCCGATTTCATCAGCTTCAATCTCAAGCTTCTTCAGCTTCATCAGTTGCGGAATGCTCAGCAGTTCCGTACTCTCGTTTGCCAACTGCCGTGCCACATAGAGACAGTTTCCCGTACCCGTGAAATACAGGATGATGCGTTTCTTCCGTTTTCCCTCGCAGGATACCAGGGAGAGCAAGCCCGAGGAGGCGACGACACTGCTGATGACGGCAGTTCCCATGCGCTTCAGGGCATCCCGACGACTGATTTTATTATCCGTATTCATATATTGGATGTTCAATGGTTGTTGCAATCTGTTGTTTCTGCAAAGATAGGCAATACCTCCGAGAATAACCTCATGGGAATTACGGAAAATAGTACCTTTTTTACGGTATATCCCCTGTTCTCATAAGCGTTCAGGCCCTCCATTGATGCAGGCCGAAGTGCTCATTGGCTGAACGGTGCCCCCGCTCAGCCAATGAATGGTGCCACCACTACGCTAATGAGTGGTCATATAGCTCAGCCGCTGAGCACTTGAGTGTTCAGCGGCTTAACGCCGAGGTGCTCAGCGGCTCAACACTTAGGCGTTGTAGTGATTTAAGAAAGAATGTTTGTTAGGTTGTCTGTAAATTGTTGATATATAGCGATGTATGCACTATTTCATCTTGTGGTAGCCATAGACGGCATTGATGCCCAGTTCTTCCTCGATGCGGAGCAGTTGGTTGTACTTGGCTATACGGTCGGAGCGGCTGAGGGAACCGGTCTTTATCTGTCCGCTATTGGTGGCCACGGCGATGTCGGCGATGGTGGTGTCCTCCGTTTCGCCGGAGCGGTGGGAGGTGACGGTGGTGTAGCCGTGTCGGTGGGCCATTTCGATGGCGTTCAGGGTTTCGGTGAGGGTACCTATCTGGTTCACCTTGATGAGGATGGAGTTGGCGCAGCCTTGTCCGATGCCCATGGCGAGGAAGTCCACGTTGGTCACAAAGAGGTCATCGCCCACCAGCTGGCAGCGGTGTCCGATGCGTCGGGTCAGCTCCTTCCAACCCTCCCAGTCGTTCTCACTCATGCCGTCTTCTATGGAGTCGATGGGGTAGCGGTCCACCAGTTGCTCCAGGTAATCAATCTGCTCGGCCGGAGTGCGCTTCTTGCCCTTAGCCCCTTCGAAGAGGCTGTAGTCGTAGACACCATCAGCATAGAACTCGGAGGCGGCACAGTCCATGGCTATCCTGACGTCGCGTCCCGGCTCATAGCCCGCCTGCCTGATGGCCTCCACGATGCAGTCCAGGGCATCCTCCGTGCCGTCCAGTGCCGGTGCAAAACCACCCTCGTCGCCTACGGCCGTGCTGAGTCCGCGCCCCTTCAACACCTTCTTCAGGGCATGGAACACCTCGGTGCCCATGCGCAGGCCTTCGTGGAAGGAGGTGGCCCCCACGGGGCGAATCATGAACTCCTGGAAGGCGATGGGTGCATCGCTGTGGGAGCCTCCGTTGATGATGTTCATCATGGGGACGGGCAGGATGTAAGTATTGGTGCCGCCGATATAGCGGTAGAGGGGGATGTCCAAGTAGGTCGCTGCCGCCTTGGCCACAGCCAGGGAGACCCCGAGAATGGCGTTGGCGCCCAGGTTGGACTTAGTCTTGGTGCCGTCCAGAGCCAGCATCGCATGGTCAATGGCCATCTGTTCCAGGGCCGACATGCCCACCAGCTTGGGAGCTATCACCTTATTTATATTGTCCACAGCCCGCAGCACCCCCTTGCCGCCATAGCGGCGGTGGTCTCCGTCGCGCAGTTCGATGGCTTCGTGCTCGCCCGTGGATGCACCTGACGGTACCGAGGCGCGGCCCATGAAGCCAGATTCCAGGATGACGTCCACTTCCACGGTGGGGTTGCCACGTGAGTCGAGTATTTCTCTGCCGATAATCTTCTTTATTTTCATGACTTTCTTCTTTTATGGGGTTAATCTTTTAAGGATATGCAAATATAACAGTTTTCCCCGTCCGAAGGTTCTTCCTGCCGATGCATAATTTCTATCGCCCCTTTGATGAAATCTATCTCCTCTTGCCCTCTATGCAAACGTTTTCAGTGGTGTGGCAGAATATTTTGCATCAATCGTGTAGCGCGTATCATATTCCTCGTTATCTTTGTCCGCAGATAATTATATTAATATCTTTGAGAAACATGAAGAATATTTGTAAAAGACTGACATTCCTGCTGCTCTTCCTGCTGATGATGGGCGGAGCGGCAACTGCCGAAGGGATAACCTCTCCCAACGGACAACTCCAACTGACCTTCACCGTCAACACCAAGGGCGAGCCCCTCTATGAACTCTCCTACAAGGGCAAGGCGGTTATCAAGCCTTCCAAACTGGGCCTTGAACTGAAGAACGACCCCGGCCTGATGAGTGGATTCACGCTGAAGGAGGCCCGGACGGCCACCTTCGACGAGACCTGGCAACCCGTGTGGGGCGAGGAGAAGGAAATCCGCAACCACTACAACGAACTGGCCGTGACGCTGGAGCAGAAGGCTCAGGAGCGCAACATCATCATCCGCTTCCGCCTCTTCGACGACGGACTGGGTTTCCGCTATGAGTTCCCCCTGCAGAAGAACCTGAACTACTTTGTCATCAAGGAAGAGCATACACAGTTTGCCATGACCGGCGACCATACGGCCTACTGGATTCCCGGCGACTATGACACGCAGGAGTATGACTACACCGTCTCCAAGCTCTCCGAAATCCGTGGCCTGATGGAAGGAGCCATCACGCCCAACTCCTCACAGACTCCCTTCTCGGAGACCGGCGTGCAGACCTCCCTGCAGCTAAAGACAGCCGACGGACTCTATATCAACCTGCATGAGGCAGCCCTGGTGGACTACTCCTGCATGCACCTCAACCTGGACGACAAGAACTTCGTCTTCGAGTCCTGGCTCACCCCCGATGCCAAGGGCGACAAGGGCTATCTGCAGGCACCCTGCACCTCACCCTGGCGCACGGTCATCGTGAGCGACGACGCACGCGACATCCTGGCTTCACGCATCACGCTGAACCTGAACGAACCTTGCGCCTACGAGGACGTCTCCTGGATTAAGCCGGTGAAGTACGTCGGCGTGTGGTGGGAGATGATTGCCGGCTACAGCACATGGGCCTATACTGACGAACTGCCCTCCATCAAGCTGGGAGAGGTGGACTACACGCAGATGAAGCCCAACGGCCGTCACGGTGCCAACAACGAGAACGTGAAGAAGTACATCGACTTTGCCGCCGAGCACGGATTCGACCAGGTGCTGGTAGAGGGATGGAACGAAGGCTGGGAAGACTGGTTCGGCAAGTCCAAGGACTACGTCTTTGACTTCGTGACCCCCTATCCCGACTTCGATGTGAAGATGCTGAACGCCTATGCACAGAGCAAGGGCGTGCGCCTGATGATGCACCACGAGACCTCCAGCTCCGTGCGCAACTACGAGCGCCACATGGACAAGGCCTACCAGTTCATGGTGGACAACGGATACAACGCCGTGAAGAGCGGCTACGTGGGCGACATGATTCCCCGTGGCGAGCACCACTACGGCCAGTGGCTGAACAACCACTACCTCTATGCCGTGAAGAAGGCTGCCGAATACAAGATATGTGTGAATGCCCACGAGGCCGTGCGCCCCACCGGACTGTGCCGCACCTATCCCAACCTCATCGGCAACGAGTCTGCACGCGGTACCGAGTATGAAGCCTTTGGCGGCAGCAAGCCCCATCACACCGTGATGCTCCCCTTCACCCGCCTCATCGGTGGTCCGATGGACTATACGCCGGGCATCTTCGACACCAAGCTCGACTTCATGGGCGACCTGCCCCACGGACAGGTGCAGACCACGCTGGCCAAGCAGCTGGCCCTCTACGTGACCCTCTACAGTCCCTTGCAGATGGCGGCCGACTTGGTGGACAACTACAAGAAGCATATGGATGCCTTCCAGTTCATCAAGGATGTAGCCGTGGATTGGGACGAGACCAAGTATCTTGAAGCCGAGCCGGCCGACTACCTCACCATTGCCCGCAAGGCCAAGGGCACAGGCAACTGGTTCGTGGGTGGCATCACCGACGAGAATGCACGCACGGCCGTCTTCACCCTGGACTTCCTGGAGCCGGGCAAGAAGTACATCGCCACGCTCTATGCCGACGGCAAGGATGCCGACTATCAGGCCAACCCTACCTCCTATCAGATAAAGAAAGGTGTAGTGACCAGCAAGACCAAGCTCTCCGTGAAGGAGGCCCGCAGCGGTGGCTTTGCCCTGAGCCTGATAGAGGCCACGCCGGAAACACTGAAAGGCGTGAAGAAATGGAAATGATTTGATTCTCTTGAAAGGAAATAAAAGGTAACTAGCGATTTAAGGTAAAAAGGTTTCATTTATTGTTTTGGGTATTAACGACCGGGGGCGTGCCTATTGTGGGTACGCCCTCTTCTTTTGGTGTGGCTTCACGGAAGGTCACGGGCATGGCGTATGGAAAATGCCATGCGCAGGGTTCGTCGGCAAAAAGGAGCGGTTAGTCTAATCTTTTTCTTTCTCGTGTGGAGGGCCGTTACATTTGTACCCCTATCGAAGAAGGTATAGTCAAACGTTATAAGTATGCGGAAAGAAATGAAGACTTGGAACTATCTGGCAGGGACGGGGATGCTCCTGTTGCTCTGCCTCTCTTGCAGCACAGACCCCATGACGGACTGGGGCGGGATGCCGGACAATGGCTTCGGCGGTAACTATACTGCTGGCACGCAAGCCTATACCTTCACAACCTCCGCTATGGTCACCACCGTGGGCAGTGCCTCGGGCGGTGCTGGTGGCGGTATGGGAGGTGGCATGGGCCGGCCGTAGTCAAGGCACTGGCTATCTCTGGCTGTCAAGCAGTTCGGCATCGGGACATTCGTAGTTGCTGATGCCCAGCTTCACCTGCTTCAGTTGGGGCAGCGTGTGGATGGGCCGCTCCATTTCGTCGGGGAAGGGTAGGCCCGACAGCTCCTGGAAATAGAGCAGGCAGGCATCTTTCCACCAGACGGCATCGCGCACCTGAATCTTCAGCAGCGACTGCACAAGCAGGAAACGCTCCTCGTCTATGTAGGGGCGGGCCCTGTCCCACAGTTGCTGGAACTTGCGCACCTCCCTTACACCGAGACTGTAGTGGCGGCACAACTCCTCCCACAGGCTGTTGCCGCTCTGCATCGGATGGTTCCAGGGCAGGTGGTGGAACCACAGGAGGAACTGTTCGGGACAGCTGTAGGCATCGTCTAACAGGCGGGCCAGCGAGTCGGGATATTGTGCCACGGCATTGCTTCCCCTGCTGCTACGGTCGAAGCCGATGCCCTCCTTGTCGGCCTTGTGATAGTAGGAGGGCATCCAGTCGGGGCGTGCGCCCGGTATGTCACACCACGGTTCGGGTCCATAGTGGTGTCCCCAGGCAAAGAGGTGGTGCAACCCTAAGGGCATCATGTAGTTCACGACCGCTTCCCGACTCTCCATAAGAATCTGCTTCATGGCCTTGTAGGCCGCTTGTTCGTCAACTCCGGAGGTTTCTTGCCGCTCCAGTGAACGGAACGTCTGTACCAGCCATTCGTCGGCGATGGCTTCTGCCGATAGGGCAGGGTTCCAGGCCAGACGGCCGAAGGCATACCAGTTGCTCTGTGCCAGGGGGTGCCCACACCAGTTCGGGCTGTTGCCGATGTTGCTCACGCCGGCGATGGCCCGCAGAGAGGTGGGCGGCACGTATTGGAAGAACTCCTTCCACATGGGGGCCAGGTAGGCAACGTGGTTGGCGTGGCCCAGGTATTCCTGCGTGATTTGCAGTTCGGCCATGAGCGGTGTCTGCTGCATGGCTCCGAAGAGGGGACTGTAGGGTTCGCGGGGCTGGAAGTCCACGGGACCGTTCTTCACCTGTACGATGACGTTCTTCCGGAACTTGCCGTCTAAGGGCTTGAACTCTATATAGGCTTGCTTGGCGCGGTCGGCATCGCCAGGGCTGTAGACGAATGCCCGCCACATCACGATGCCGCCATGAGGTGCCAGGGCATCGGCCAGCATGTTGGCCCCCTCGGCATGGGTGCGTCCGTAGTCGCACGGTCCGGGCTGACCCTCGCTGTTGGCCTTCACGAGGAAACCGCCGAAGTCGGGTATCAGGCGGTATATCTCCTTCACCTTGTTCTTCCACCAGCGGGCCACAGCCTTGTCGGCAGGGTCGGCGGTGGGCAGGCTGTCCAACGCCATGGGCGAAGCGAAGTTCACCGACAGGTAGACGCGCAGCCCGTAGGGGCGGAACACGTCGGCCAGTGCCTTCACCTTCTCTATGTAGCTCCGGCTGAGGATGCGTGGCGAGGCGTTGACATTGTTCAGCACTGTGCCGTTGATGCCGATGGAGGCATTGGCACGGGCATAGGCTTCATAGCGGTCACTCCCCTGCTCGGGCAGGCTCTCCCAATCCCACAGGGAACTGCCGGCATAGCCGCGCTCCACGGTGCCGTCGATATTGTCCCAATGGTTCAGGATGCGCAGGTCATAGGCCGGCACCTCGGTTATCTCTTGCTGTGGCGTAAAGGCATGGCCGCCGTTGCTCTCCTGCAGACGAAGCAGGTGATAGGCCCCATAGAGCAACCCTCTTTCGGTAGCGGCTGTCAGTTCCAGCCTGTCGGCCAGGGGAGTGATGCGGAATCCTTCGCTGCCCAGAAACTTGTCCTTCTTCAGTCGGAGCGTAATGGGCTGGCCTTTCCAGGCTTCGCGCAGTTCGTGCGTGGCAGTTTGCAGGGTGGCTCCTCCACGAGGGGCGGTCACTTGGGCTTCTGCTCCCGTGGCTTGGCGCAACCACAGGCGGCTTCCCTCCTCGGCCTTGGCCGTCAGGCAGCAGCACAGGAGGAGCGGAAGCAAGAGGGTTGTTCGGATGTTCATAGCTTTAGGGTCGTTTTATTCTCCTCCACCATCGATGGTCAGGATGTGTCCTTGTTCGTCATATTCCAGTTCACACACTTTCAGGCTGCGCAGCCAGGTGCGTCCGCCGCTGGGCACACTGTCGTGGTGGAACAGATACCATTTCCCTTTGTACTCCACAATGCTGTGGTGCGTGGTCCATCCTACGACGGGGGTGAGTATCACGCCTTGGTAGGTGAAGGGACCATAGGGGCTGTCTCCGATGGCATAGCAGAGGCGGTGGGTGTCGCCGGTGGAGTAGGAGAAGTAGTACTTGCCGTTATACTTGTGCATCCAGCTGGCTTCGAAGAAGCGTCGCATGTTGTCGCCCACCTTCAGCGGTTGGCCCGTTTCGTCCAGGATGACTACGGGGCGCGGTGTTTCGGCAAACTCCAGCATGTCGTCGCTCAGGCGGACCACTCGTGCAGGGATGGCAGGCTCGTCAGCCTGTCCCAGGTCGGCACTCTCTAAGGCCTTGTTGTCGCGGTAGCGTTGCAACTGTCCGCCCCACAGGCCACCGAAGTAGAGGTAGTAGGCACCGTCGTCATCCTTCAGTACGGCCGGGTCTATGCTGTAGCTTCCCTTCATGGGGTCGGGCTGGGGTATGAACGGGCCGGCCGGATTGTCGGCTATGGCTACGCCGAGGCGGAAGATGTCGTTCTGGTCCTTCAACGGGAAGTACATGTAATACTTGCCCTCCTTTTCGGCCACGTCACAGTCCCAGAGCTGGCGTCCGGCCCAAGGAATGTCTTTGGTGTCCAGCACCATGCCGTGGTCCACAATCTCCCCTTGCATGGGGTCTTCGGTGGAGAAGACGTGATAGTCCTTCATGTTGAAGTGGTCGCCGTTGTCGTTTTCGGGTATGCCGCTTTCCCAGTCATGACTGGGGTAGATGTAAAGTTTGCCGTTGAAGACGTGTACGGAGGGGTCGGCCATATAGTCGCCCGGTACGAGGTATCTCATTTCCTTTTTCATATGAACTGATGATTATGGGGTTAATGTCTTGTTTCTGTCGGGTTGGGAACGTTCTATTCGCCCGTGGCATAGATGCCCACCATGGTGCCTGTGAATCCGCCAGCGGTGCGTGTGCTCAGAAGGTCGGCGGAGAGTGGCTGTCCGATGGTTATCCATTCGTCATCGGGTGAGAAGGAGTAGGCAAAGGTGTAGTTGGCCTCCTTGTCTCCCTTCACTTTCAGGTGGATGGTCTCCCGGTTCTCCTTCTCGCTCAGGGCTACGGTGGCCGTGGAGTGGAGCTTGCCCTTACGGTAGGCCTGCAGTTTCAGGCAGGGGTTGCCCTCCTGGTCGGTCGTCTTGCCGCACAGGATGTTGCAGCCGTCGTTCTGGAAGAGGATGAGGCCGGCAAACTCTTCCTGTGACTCGGGACGGAAGGCCAGGGCGGTCTCTGCCTGGAGGTGCTTGCTGGTCACCCAGCGGCCTATGGCGGAGGGCTGCTTCCATTCGTTCAGCTTCACGTTGCGGGCCTGCAGGGAGAGCGAGCCGTCAGGATGGATGGTGTACCACCGGTGTGACGGGGTGCGGATGAAGAAGGCTTCGGGACTTAATCCTTGGGCGGTCCAGAGTGGGGTAGGGGCCATGTCGTGCCGGCCGTAGGTCAGGGTCTCGCCGGCCTTCAGGATGACGGGCTGTCCCTCCTGCCAGCTGACGGGGAGCAGGAAGGTCTCGCGCCCCATCACGTCATGGCCGTTGCGGTAGGGACGCACGCCGAGGAAGACGCTGTACCACTGTCCGTCGGGGCTCTGTACGAGGTCGGCATGACCGGTGCAGGTCACGGGGTTGGGGCGGTCGGCCGCCTGGTCCATCTGCGTCAGGATGGGGTTGATGCTACAGGGCTTGAAAGGTCCCCAGGGCGAGGAGGACTTGAAGATGACCTCACGGTGTTCGTCGCCCGTACCCCCCTCGGCACACATCAGGAAGTAGTCGCCATCAATGTGATACAGGTGGGGGCCTTCTATCCAGGAGGGCTGTTCGGCCTTGTCCACACCGCCGTCCACCAATACCTTGGCGCTGCCCTTGGTCGTTCCGCTCTTCCAGTCGAACTCGCGAATCCAGATGGCCCGATGGCCGTTGTATTCGGGTTCGCCGGCAGGTGCGTCGTTGTTCACGATGTAGGCTTTGCCGTCTTCATCAAACAGCAGGCCCGGGTCGATGCCGCCCACTTGGGGCAGGAAGGTGGGGTTGCTCCATTCCCCTTTCTTGGGGTCGTCGGTCGTGACGAAGAAGTTGCCGCCACCGTCCACGTCGGTGGTTATCACATAGAACAGGCCGTTGTGGGGATTGTACTTGATGTCGGGGGCATAGATGCCGCCGCTCATCCGCAGTCCCTCCTTCAGCGTCAGCTGTTCGGGACGGTTCAGCACGTAGCCCAGCTGCTTCCAGCTCTTCAGATCGGTGCTGTGCCAGATGGGGATGGCGGGATAATAGGCGAAGCTGGAGTTCACCAAGTAATAGTCGTTGCCCACGCGGCAGATGCTGGGGTCGGGATAGCAGCCCGGCAGCAGCGGATTGTTGATGCCTTGGCTCTCGGCCGTGCCCTCCTCCTCTTCCTCCACGCTGTAGACAAACCGGTCAAAGCGGGCGGTCTTGGGAGAGAGCAGTTTCTTCAGGAAGGGCTTCAGCTCGTAGTTGCGGTCGAAGAGCAGGGGATACTCTTTGCGCCCCTTCATGGGGAAGTCGTTCTTCCAGGAGTCGCCGTCGCTCACGCCCCACACCGTGACGCGGCTGATGACGTCGGCATGTTTCAGGAACAGGTGGAAGAAGCCCTCCATGCGGGCGTTCCACACCTTGGACACCGAGTCGGGCAGGGCATCGGGATAGGGATTCATCGCCTTCAGGAAGGCCACGGTGTCGCTGATGTTAGCCGTTTGTCGCACGGTAGGCAGGGCACTCATCTCCCATTCCGTTATCATCACCTGGATGCCTGTTCCTGCATAGGCTTCCAGGCTCTCCTCGAACTGACGGAGGTCGGGATAGTCCATGCCCATGTGACCCTGCATGCCGATGGCGTCGATGCGCAGGCCACGTTGCTTCAGGTCATTGATGATGCGCACGTAGGTCTCCCGTCGTCCCGGCGCGTTCATGCCATAGTCGTTCAGGTAGAGCTCTGCATCGGGGTCGGCTTCGTGGGCATACTGGAAGGCGAGGGGAATATACTCTTCGCCCAGAATTTCATAGAACTTGCTCTTGCGGTAGGAACCGTCTTCCACCACAGCTTCGTTCACCACGTCCCAACCGTGTATGCGCCCTTTGTAGCGGGTCATGATGGTGTGTATGTGGCTCTTCATGCGTTGCTTCAGCACCTCGGCACTCACTTGCCGTCCCTCCTTGTCCACGAAGAACCAGGGTGCGCACTGGGAGTGCCAGATGAGGCAGTGACCGATGACGGTCATGCCGTTTGCCTCGCCGAAGGCTACGAACGAGTCGGCCGACGTGAAATCATAGCGTTCCTCTTCGGGATGGATGAGCTCACACTTCATGCAGTTTTCGGCCACGATGGAGTTGAAGTGGCGACGGGCTATGGCTGCACCGATGGAGTCATGTCCGGCTACTTGGTTGGTGTTCAGGGCTACGCCCACCAGGAACTTGTCGCCGAAAGCCTCTTTCAGGGTGGGCAGGGTGTCGGTGTCGGCGGGTGTATGGCTGCACGATGTCCATAGCAGGGCACCGAGCAGCATGGAGAGGAAAGGTCGGATGGTCATGTCTGTGCGGAGTTGGTTATTGGTTCCGTTTTTCAATCTCTTGGTTAATCTTGTCGATGGTCTCGTCGTCCAGTTCATACTTGGAGATGATGAACATGGCCAGCAGCAACAGCAAGGTGGGAATCACGGCCACCAGCCACAGGATGCCCTGCTCGGCCATCGGGCTTTGCTGCGTGCTATCGGCATTGAAGGCCACATAGGAAAGGACGAGACCTGGCACTACGCCGCCCAGTGCCATGCCGGCCTTGTAGAAGATGCCGGTCAGGGCGTTTACGATGCCCGAGATGCGCTTGCCGTGGGTGTATTCACCGTAGGAGATAACTTCGGGTACCAGCGCCCACATGTAGCCGGTGGCCACGATGACGCCCGTGGACTTCACGAACTGGGCCACATAGACCAGCCACATCTGTGACTTCAGTGAGGGCACGATGGAGATGACATAGAGCATGACCATACCCACAATGGCTGTGCCCAGGAAGTAGTAGAACATGCCCCGCTTGCCTACGGCCCGCTTGATGGCCGGTATCAGCGGCATGAAGATGAAGGCCGGAATGGAGCCAAGCCCCATGAAGGTGGCCAGTTCCTTTTCCGTGGCTCCGAGGTTGCACGTCATGTAGTAGGAGCCGGCGGCATTGCCCACCGACATCATGGCGAAGGCCGTGATGAAGAAAAAGGCCAGTATGCGCAGCGGACGGTTGCTCACGAACTCCCGCCACAGGTCGGACACCTTGACGTTGGCCGTCTCCTTGGCATCCATCACTACGCGCTCCTTGCACTGTCCGAAGCAGAAGAAGAGCAGCGCCAGTCCGATGACGGCATAGATGGCCATGGTGATGAACCAGGCGTCGCTTGCTTCAGGGGTGTTGATGATGCCACGCCCTTCGGCATCCTTGGGAGCCAGATAACCCACCAGCATGGGGATGCCCGAGGCTACGGCCAGACCGCCGAGGTTGGCCAGGAACATACGTGTGCTGGTGAGGATAGTAATCTCATTGGTATCGCGTGTAAGCGAAGAGTTCAACGCGCCATAGGGCACATTGATGAGCGTGTATAACATGGAGAGCCCCACGTATGTAACGTATGCGTAGACGAGTGAGCCGGAGCATCCGTTCCAGAAACAGAGGATGGCGAAGCCGGTCAACGGTATGCCGCCCAACACCAGATAGGCGCGGTATTTGCCCCATCTGGGGTTGTGCTTGTCCACGAAAGTGCCCACTAAGGGATCCCAGATGACGTCCACGATGCGTACGATGAGGAACATAATCGCAGCCGCGGCGGGATCCAGTCCGTACACGTTGGTGTAGAAGAAGAGCAGATACATGGATACCGTCTGGTAGATGAGGTTCTGGGCCAGGTCGCCCGAGCCGAACCCGATGCGTTGCAGCCAGGACAGCTTGTAGAATCCCTTGGATTCTTCGTTCAGTTTCTTAGTTGTGTCCATAAGTATGAGATGTTTTTTATTGTTGACGATGTGATTACTTGTTGTCGCTTTCCATTATACACTCCACGACCCGTTGGCCGAGCGTCTTCTTGTCTAACGGATGGATGTCGTTCCATTCGCCCAGGTCGCTGTTTCTGACGAGACGGGTGGCACGGTTCTCTTCGGCCACGCGTGCCTGCTGGCGGCGCAGTTCGGCCCAGGCCTGACGGCCGCCCGTGTCGCTCGGATGCAGGAAGTCGGCCAGTTCGATGATGTAGAAGGGAAGCTCCTCGTTGCCGAAACTCTTCCGCCAGTCGGCAATCATGGCCGAGAGCAGCGGCGCATACTCGTTGCGGCGTGCGACGTTGGACTCGCCCTGATACCAGATGACCCCTTTCACCGTCCAGGAGGCCAGCGGGGCAATCATGGCATTGTACAGGCAGACCGGCTTGTAGCAGAAGAACATCATGTCCGGAGCCTTGGGCATGGGAGCGCCGAGGCGATACTTCCAGCCTCCTTCCAGGCTAACCTCTTCGCTGCCGCAGATGATTTTATAAGGCTTCTCGGGCACGAAGCCGGGCTGCCCGCCGTTGCTGATGATGCGCACGGTGACCACGTTCTGCCCACTCTTCAGCACACCGGCCGGTATGCGGTAGATGCGCGGCGGATATTGGTAGCCGGTGGTGCCCACGAAGGTGCCGTTCACGTAGACCGAGTCGGCATCCACGATGCAGCCCAGGCGGATGGTGGCCTCCCGGCCTTCCCACGCAGCCGGAACTTCCACCGTCTTGCGCAGCCAGTGGGAGCCGCCGATGGGGTTCAGCCCGTTGTTGCCCCAGGCTGTGGAGAACATCTCCACCTTCTGCCAGGCCGTGTCGTCATAGGCCGGTGCATACCAGGGCGTCGCTTCGTGCAACCCCGCATCAGCCATGTAGAGCGCACGGTTCCAGCGGTAGAAGTTCTGGCCCTCCACCTCCTTTATCTTCCGGCAGTAGGCATCATCTTCATAGATGCGCTTCTCGTTGAGGTATTGCGGGAAGGGCTTCAGTCCCTCTTCGCTGATCCAGGCCTCTACGGGCGTACCGCCCCAGCTGGCATTGATGAGTCCGATGGGGACACCGCCGTTGCGCCCGAACATCTCCTTGGCGAAGAAGTAGCCCAATGCCGAAAACTCCATGACGTTTTCCTGCGTCAGGGGTTTCCATGCCGTCGGACGGATGTCGCTCTGCGGAGCGTGGAAGTCATAGACCTTGGGGATGATGATGTGGCGTATCTGCGTGTTTTCGTAGGCGGCTACCTCGTCGGCAAACAGGTCGGTCACGCGTCGCACGGGCAGCTCCATGTTGGACTGTCCCGAGCATAGCCACACGTCGCCTATCAGTATTTCGTCTATCACTTGGTCGTTCACTTGCAGGCGGTAGGGACCGCCGGCCTTCAGGGGCGGCAGTGTGAGACTCCATTGCCCCTCGGCATTGGCCGTGACGGTGTACTGCTTCTGCAGCTTGCTGCCTTTGCAGGCGGTGGGCAGGGAGATGGGCTGTACGCCCTTGGCGGCCTTCACCCGTACAAACTTCACCTCTACCGTCTCGCCGGCATCGGCACTTCCCCACACGCGCACAGGCTGCTCGCGCTGCAGCACCATGCCGTCGCCAATCAAGGCAGGCAGCTTCACCTTTGCCTCCACCTCACCGGTGGTGCAAAGGCAAAGCAACGCTGCCACTCCTAATCTGATTATGCTATGTCGAAAGTCTGTTTTCATCACCTTATTATATATAGTGGTTACACCTATTTATATTCGTACAGTTTCACATGCAGCACCTTGAGGTCGCCCACAGATATGCGCACGTGACGCCCCTGGTGGTCCTGGTCGCCGTTCAGGCGGCGCAGGTAGCTGAGGCTGCCGTCAGGGTTCACCTTCACCTCGTCCACCGAGGCGATGCCACAGCGCATGCCTTGCCAACGACCGTTGCTTGCAGCCTCTTGTCTGTTGCTTCCGTTGGCCACGAAACCGTCTTCACCCAACTGCCGGGCTGCGTTGGCCTGTGCCTTCTCGCTGCTCTTGGCAAACTCAATGACTATGCCGTTGCCGGCCACGATGTATTCGTTGCGGGCTAACTTCAGCACGATGCCACCCCCTTCGGGCCAGACGCTGCCGTCGGTGGCACGCGGGTCCCAGGGCAGGGTGAAGTTGTGGCGGCAGGTCAGTGTCAGGTCGTCAAAGGTGAGCTGGCGTTCCTTGTTCTGCTGGTCGAACAGCACTCCCTTCATGACTCCCTTGCCCTGATGGCGGGCGATGAGCGGTGCCAGCTCGCGGAGCTTCCGGTAGCTTCTCACCAAGAGATTGTCCGGATGGTCCGAACCGTCTTCAATGGAGAAGGGGCTGATGCCGATGGCATCGTGCTCGCCCAGGATGTAGAAAGCCCTTACGCCGTCATTGTCGGTCAGGCGGATTTCGGGGATGAACAGGGGATTGTTGTGCCGATGGTATTGGGCCACCCAGTCGGTGAAGCCGTTGTCATACAGGTCGGGTGCCAACAGGTCTATACTGGGTGCGGCACAGTGCCACACGTCTATCAGGTGGGCCAACGGTCCGGCCGAGGGATATTCTCCCGGCTTGCGGTTGCGGCTGTTCATGGCTGCGTTCACGTAGAGCGGCACGTTGTAGATGGCGCGTGCCGTCTGTGCCATGCGCTCCACGTAGGCGGCATAGTGCCAGGCCATGAAGAGTTCGTCGGTGTAGAGGTCGTCGCCAAAGACCTCCTGCCAGTTGCCTTCCCGCTTGCACTCCTGACTCTCCCACTTCTTCAGCATTTGGGGATGGAGCTGTTTCCTGTTGCGCTGCAGGTAGTCCATGAGGGCTTGGGGCACGGCAGACCGAAAGGCTTTGTCGGCCTCGGGCGAATAATCCCTGGCCTCCTCCAGCATGCCGATTTCATTCTCTATCTGTATCATGATGACGGTCCCTTCCTCTTTATCAATGGCTGTCAGATGTCTCATCCATTGAGAAAAAGCACGGTTGTCTGCTTGGAATACGTTTTCGGAGAATGCGCTGGCTATTTCCAGCGGCTTGCCACTCTGTGTGCGTGCGCGCGGATATTTCTTATAGTCTTCCTTGAACCACTGGGGGGCATAGCAACTCATGGAGTTTTTCCATGCGCCGAACCACAGGAAGATGACCTTCAGGTCGTTCTTGCGTGCTTGTTCCACCACCTTGTCGGTCAGCGAGAAGTCGAATACGCCCTCTTCCGGTTCCGTCAGGTCCCAGTAGGCGGGCACCAGTACGGTGTTCAGTCCCATGCGTTGCAGCTTGGGGAAGATGCGTTCAATGTCTTCATTGCAGGATGCCGAGGAGTTACCCAGCTCGCCTCCCAGGATGATGAAGGGTTTCCCGTCTACCAGAAGTTGGGTGGCTGTCCCTTGTCGGTGCAGGCTGCTTCTTTGTGCGGACAGGCCGGTCCATACGAGGAGGGTGAGCAACAGGATGATGATGGTTCTTCTTGTCATGATTATAAGGATGTGATGATGAAGAATTGGTAAGGCACGCGGCCTTACCAATTCTTGGGCTTTGTCTTTTCAGGGGAACTTATTCTTCTTCAGGTACTTCTTCGGTCACGTAGAGGTCTTTCCAGTCGTCACCGTTGAAAGTAGTGCTGATGTCGAATCCGGCGATGCCGTCGCATACACCCTTGTAGGCGTGCTTGCGTGCATAGTTGGCATCAAACAGGTTGGGGGCGTCGCCGCTCAGCCAGTATTCGTGTTCATCCTCGGCATCGGTCAGGGTCCAGATGGTGATGCCGGACTGCTGTGCTTCGGGCACGTTGGCCTTGTAGGATTCGAATATCATCTGATAGGTGTTGGCCTGTGCCTCCAGTTCTTCGGCTGAGGGTGTGCTGGTATCCAAACGTACATCCAGCTCGGTCACGCGAACCAGCTTGCCTGTGGCGGCCATCGTCTTGAACATGGCATCCACCTCTTCACGGGTGATGCTGGTGGAGACGTGCATCTGTGTGCCGATACCGTCAACGAGGGCAGTGCCTGTAGCATTGTTTTCATCAATGTATTTGGCGAACTCAATCAGGGCAGTCAGCTTGCTGGGATTGGTCTCCAGGTTGTAGTCGTTCACGAACAGTTTCGTGTTGGCAGCGCAGTATTGGCGGGCATATTCGAAGGCTTTCGGAGCATATTCCTTACCGATGTAGTAGCCCCAGTACCAGTGGTCGCTCTCCCAGTTCAGGTTGAGTCCGTTCTCTTCTACCGGTTCAGCATCTCCGTCCATGAAACTGCCGTCGATGCCGCGCCACTTGCTGTTGTCGCTGATAGGCTCGTTAATCACGTCCCATGCCACTACGCGACCGGGAGCCTGTGATTCTACATGCTCGGCTATACCCTTAATCCATGACTCCATGGCACCCAACAGAATCTCCTTCTTCTCTTCAGCGGTCTTGTAGATGAATGTCATGCCTCCTGCACGGGTGGCTGCACGGGTAGCGGCCTCTTCTTCTACATATTCAATGACCTTTACATCGTCAATGTAGTAGGTTACGCCGGGCAGATAACCGAAGTCCAGATTGAATGTCCAGGTTGAAGCACCTTCAACGAAGTCTGTATTGAAGTTTTGCAGTACGACGTTAATCTGTGTCCAAGTAGTAGATGTCTTGAAAGCTTCTGACCAACCATCCTGAGAACCGGTCCAGTTCATCCAGGGCCATTGGTTGGAAAGGTCAGAGGAGAATGATACACGTCCCTGACCTTCTTGGTCAGACTTGACATAGAATGACAGTTGAACCTTTTTGCCTGGAAGGGTCGGCAGGGCTGCACTGGTTACTTGCAGATCCCATGCGTTGACAACGTCAGCTGATGCAACCATCTTCAGTACGTTCTTTCCGTTGATGGCATCGTCCAATGCTACGCTTTCTATGCCACCGCTTACGTTGGAGATTGTCCATTCATTAACACCGTCTTCGAAAGAACCGTTGGTCACATAGTTGGTAGGGCCTTCAATCTTCTTGCCAAACTTGAAGTCATCTACCCACAACTGGCTACCCGGCTCACCACCGAACATGATACCTACACGCTCAATGTCGACAGCATCGCCTTCGCTGTAGGTGAACTCACCCTGACAGAGTGTCCAGTCGCTACCGGGGGTGAATATATCTTTATAGATACCGCCGTAGTCAGCGTTCTGCCCCATGAACTGTACGGCCAGTCCGCTATCGCTTTTTGCCCAGAAGGAGTAGGCATAAGTGACACCAACCTCCAGGAACGGGCTGATGGGCCAGAAAAGCTGGGCATCATAATTATTCACGCACTCATCGCTGATGGTGAAGTGAATGGCATTGTCGCTGTCATGTCCGGGCTGTACCACTTCATAAGTGTACTTGCCCCAAAGACCGGTCCAGCCGGAAGTACCGTCTTCAAAACCATAGTTGGTCACTACGTTCTCGCATACATCATCACTGCTTGTTTCAATCTTCACTTCCGGTGCAATCAAGGTCTTCAGGTAAGCCTGCTTCTGCTGTGTGTGCCACAGGAAGTTGTGACCGTAAATCTGCACGTCTTGCGGAACCTTTGCCAGGAAGGCATCGATGGTGGTGAAGTTCAGGTCACCGTTGTTCTTCACTACCGAGGAGTGCTTCATGGCATTACCGGTGGTGTACATCTGGAAGTTGGCATCGGCCACGGCGCTATACTGGGCATCGCTGAGGTACTTGTCGGCACCCAATCCCAAGCCTACCTTCAGGTTGGGGGTGTATTGGGCGGCATAAGTCTTGATGTAGTCATAGTTGCCAATCTTTTCTTTCAGGTTGAGGGGAATGTCGGAAGAGCTGATTTCGCCCTGATAGTCCGGCCGGCCCCATTCCATCACTTGGTCGTCGCAGCTGCTCATGGTCAGCGCGCAAGCCATTACCGGAAGAATGATTCTATTTAGTTTCATAATTGTTGTTCTTTAAATATGTGTTACGATTAGATTTATTCGGCATCATCTTCCGGGTAGTCGGAGATGATGAAAGTCTCAAAGGGAACGAGACGCCAGTTGTCCACGTAGATGTTCTGATTGAACGCTGTGGCAGCAAAGTTATAACCAAGCTCTTCATCCACTACATCACCATTGACAAAGAACATACCGAAGTTGGCATAGCTTGCAACCGCGCGGTCGGCCACTACGTCGGCAAAGGTATAGGCCGACTCGGTGTCTTGGTATTTGCCCACGCTGGAGATGGGGATGGTGATGGTGGTCCAGCCTTCGCTCTGATAGGGCACTACTTCACCGTCTACCAACCAAGGAATCCATAAGACAGCTGTAGGATAGGCGATGTTGGTAGTGTTCTTGGTCTCAGTGGAACCATAGCCGTAGCTGGAGAGGTTGTTCTGGAACGTGAATTCCAGCATGCCTGTGCTCCAAGGTTCGGGCACGTAAACATCAAACTGCAAGGCAATATTGCTTACCGGAGTCTCGGCCGGAATCAGGTCGTAGAAGCGTGTCCAGTTTTCGGTGGCGTCGCTCCATGCGCCCTTCTCGCCGCCGGCTGTGAACCAACCCTTGCCGTTGGCACCGCTCTGGATGCCGCCCTCTTCCAATGCGCTGGCCGGAATGGCAGACACTACGTTGCCGCGTCCTGTCTCCAGGGGGTCTGTGGTCAGGTCGTCCGAGGTGTAGGTGGCACTCCAACCGCCCTGTACGCCGGTGCCGTCGAAGTCCAGTATGATGCCTCTGCGCTCATTGAAACAGGCCGGTGATTTGGCTGAGCCGTGGGCACCTTCGGAGAGGATGGAACCACCGGTCTCGCTTACGCCTTCGGGCATGACGAAGGAGTACCATTCGCCGTCTTCATCGTTGGTGATGTTGGTCACTTGTGTACCGTCAGGCAGAGTGACAGAGCTCGTTTCGTGCAGGTTGGTACCAGAGACGATGACGATTTCGCCAGGCATGGGCAGTGTGGTATTGATGCCGCTTACCGAGGGTGATGCTGCACGGATGGTGAAGTTGTAGGCTGTTTCGGTGTTGTCCTTCACGAAGCGGATGATGTCACGCTCTTCGGGTTCGGCATCCACTACGGGAGTCTTGCTGTTGATTTGGATGAGCATGGAGTTGTCGCTCACGTAGGCACGGTTGAAGTAGGTGTCATAACCGTTGATGTACACCTTCTTCATGCCCATCAGTCCGCTACCCTCCACGCGAATCATCTGACCGAGGCGGGCAAACTCTACCAGACGGTCGGGAACTGAAGACTCGGCGTCTTCCAAATAGATCTTGTTGATGACAATCGGTGTGTCCTGGTATTTGCTGTCGAAGTATTCATCGTCTTCGTTGCAGGCACTGAAACCAACCGACAGGGCTGCCAGACAGAGTGTCCAGATATATTTTATACTTTTCATATGTTTATCGGTATTAATCAGTTGAACAAATCTTGTGTGGTCACTTCACGCTCGCCGAATTCGTAGGAGATGGGAGCATCGTTCAGCAACGGGTTGCGTCCACGGTCTACGTCCGAGACGGGGAGTAACAGGTGGCTGACGGTAGCTGTGGATACGTCGGTGGCATCGCTGGTTTTTTCATACTGGCAAGCCTCGGCTTCATTCCATTCGTAACCGGCGTTGCGGTCTTGGTTGTTCAGGTAGTTCACCACTTCCTGCTGCTTGTAGTAGGCACGGCGCAGGAGGTCATACCAGTACTGGCCTTCGAGAGCCAGCTCAATGCGGCGTTCATAGTGGATGGCATCATAGTTGATGGACTCCAGGGCCGGCATCTGGGCACGTGCGCGAACCTTGTTGAAGTAGGTCAGGGCAGTGGGGTCGCTGGTAGACTCGTTGTTGCCCAAGATGGCTTCAGCCAGGTTCAGGTAGATTTCGGCCAGGCGCATCATGTAGGTGTTCAGGCCACTGCTCTGCTGATAGCTGATGCCGTTGTCTTCCAACTTGCCAATGACGTACTTCTTGATGTTGCACCGGTCCTCATATCCGGTCTCGGTCTCGTTGTAGGTGTAACCGCCGTTCTTGATGTTCAGGTCCTCGTAGTATTCGCCTACGGTCGCGATGGTGTAGTGGCGGCGTATGCGGTCTTGCGGGTCATAGGTGCGCACCAGGTCATAGGAGGCGTAGGTGGCGTTGCCCCAGTTGGTCTCGCCCACCATGGTAGACCAGGCGAAGAAGGCGGGCATCTGGTTGTTGGCACCCCAACCGATGGCGTCGGTGCTTCCAGAGAGCCATTGCAGCTGGAATACGGACTCGCTGTTGTTGTTGGTCTTGGCCACGGAGAAAAGGTCGCCGTAGTTGTCCAGCAATTCATACGGTCCTTCGATGGCCTTCAGTGCTGCCTGCTTGGCCAGGTCCAGGTAGTAGCTGTTGCGTGTGCCACGGTTGAAGTCTGTGGCGATGTTGCTGCCGGTGTATTGGCCGTCGGTGGTCAGGCCGGCCATTGAGAGATAGACACGGGAGAGGATGCCATAGGCACTGTAGCAGGTGACGCGGCCGGGGTTGGCGGCTGTCTTGCTCAGGTTTACGGCGGCATATTCCAGGTCGCGGATGGCAAATTCCATGACGTCCACACCACGATGGGCAGGAACAACGGAGTTGCTCACCAGGTCGGCTGTGTTCTCATAGATGATAGCCTTGCCCCACAGAGAAGCCAGATACCAGTAGGCCAGTCCGCGCATGAAGCGGCATTCGGCATAGGCCTGTGTCTTGGCCCCTTCGCTTACGTCGGCCGTAGACTTGTCGCGCACGTTGTTGATGGTGTAGTTCACCTGTGCGATGACGGAGTAGAACGAGCCCCATGCATCTTCCAGACCGGGACTGAGGGCCGTCTCTGTGAAGTTGGTGTAGGGATAGATGTAGTCCGACCAGCGGGCGGTGATGTTGTTGGCACGTCCGTCGCCCATGCTGTAGTAGGCTTTGTTGTTGAAGCTGTTCCACACGTAGTTGTAGAGCGGAGCTGTTGCATTCTCTACAGCTTCGTCGCTGTTGAAGAATGAGTCCTGATTGGCCTGTGTGGTGTTTTCCGATGTCAGGAAGTCGTCGCAGGACCCGAGGGCCATGGCACCGGCCAATGTTGCTATGATGAATAGTTTATTTTTCATTGTATGATTCATTTTAGAAGATTAGAAAGAGACGTTCAGACCGAAGGTGTAGATGCGCGGTGAGGGGTAGCGGCCATAGTCTACGCCTGTCATCAAGGCATCGCCGTACATGGCACCCACTTCGGGGTCGAGTCCGTCATACTTGCTCAGTGTGAACACGTTCTGTATGTTGGCATATACTCTCAGATTGTTCAGGTTGATTTTGCTGATGAGTTTCTTGGGGAAGGTATAGCCAATGGAGAGGTTCTGCAGTCGGATGTAAGAGGCATCCTCGATGAGCATGTCACTGATGCGGGTGTAGTTGTTGTTGGCATCGGACACCTGCATGGCGGGCATGGAGGCAGAGCCGCCTGTCACGTGGAGGTTACGGAAGTCATCGTCCGGACCATTGGGGTCAATCTTTTCCACTACGGCATAGTTCAGCGCTGACTTCAGGATATTGCTGTTCAGACGCGGGTCTTCAATGCGTGAACGGGTGAGGTTCAGTGCCTTGTTGCCGTAAGAGCCGGAGAAGAAGATGGTGAGGTCAATGCCCTTGTAAGAGAAGGTGTTGCCAAGACCGAAGGTGAACTTGGGTTCGGGGTTACCGATGTAGCTCATGTCTTCGTTGTTGATGACGCCGTCGCGGTTCTTGTCTTCATAAATGTAGTCACCTATCCAGGTACTGCTCTTGGCGATGGTGTTGCCTTCGGGGATGGCTACCTGTTGGATGTTGCCTTGTGCGTCCTTGTAGTAGAAGTCGGTGGGCTCGTCAAAGCGGCCGATGACCTTGTAGCCGTAGAACTGTCCGATGGGCTGGCCCACGGTGGTCTTGGTTACGATGTAGTTGGTGGAGCCGATGGCGAAGGTCTTTTCGATGCTGGAGTTGTCAGTGTCCAGCTCTACTACCTTGTTGCGGTTCATGGAGAACACCAGGTTGGTGGTCCAGGTGAAGTTCTTGTTAGTGATGTTGGTAGTGTTCACGGTCAGCTCGAAACCTTTGTTTTCCAAGGAGCCTACGTTACCCCACGGGTTGGAAGCGGCACCTGCGCCCGATGAGCCCAGGTAGGAGGGCAAGGGAAGTTGCAGCAACAGGTTCTTGGTCTTTTTGTAGTAGACATCGGCCACAATCTCGATGCGGTTATCCAGCAGGCCGAGGTCGATACCGAAGTTGTAGGAGTGGGTGGTTTCCCATGTCAGGTCGGGGTTGGCCGTGTTGCCTGTCAGTACGCCTGTGCCCCAGGGTGTGGTTTTGAAAGAGAGCAGGGCCATGTAGGCGAAGTCGCTCACGTTCTGGTTACCGGTGGCACCCCATCCGGCACGTACCTTCAGGTTTTTGATCAGCTCTACGTTCTTCAGGAAGGACTCTTCGGAAGCACGCCAGGCGAGGGCTACTGAGGGGAACCATCCCCACTTGTTACCCTTGGCGAACTTGGACGAACCGTCGCGGCGTATGGTGGCCGTTACCAGGTAGCGGTTGTCATAGGAGTAGAAGGCACGTCCGAAGACAGAGGCTATGGAGTTTTCCACGCGTGAACCGGTGGCGGTAGAGGTGGTAATGTCACCTGCGCTCAGGTCGGGGGTGGTGTTGGTCAGGTAGCCGTTGGCACTGCCCACTTGTGTCTCCCAAGAGGAGTGGGACATTTCCTGACCCAGCATGGCGTTGATGTTGTGTTTTTCGGCAATCGTTGTGTTATAGGTCAGGATGTTGCGCCAGCTCCAATACTTGGTGTCGGTAGTGGTACGCTTGGAGGTGCGGATATCCTGAGTCTTCACGCCAAACTGGTAGTCGGGCTGATAGTAGTAGAACTTGTTGAAGTTCCAGTCGGCAGACACTTCGGTCTTGAAGGTCAGGCCTTTCAGTATTTCGGCTTCCAGGTAAGTGTTCAGGCGGAAGTTCGTCTTGCGGTTGTTGTTGGTGCGCAGGGTGGAGAGACCAACGGGGTTGTCGGGCATCCACACGTCATCGGGACCGTCGAAGGAACCGTCAGGTGATGTCACGGCCACGGTGGGCTGCTGTTGCAGGGCACTCATGATGGTGTTGTTGTCGGTACCCACGTTCTGCTTGGACTCGGCAAACGAGAAGCTGAAGCCGCCCTTCAGCCACTGCTTGATTTGCGTGTCCATGTTGCCGCGCATGGAGAGACGGCGGAAGCTGGAGTTCAGGGCTATACCGTCCTGGTTCAGATAGCCGGCGCTGAAGGCGTAGGTCGTCTTGTCGTTACCGCCGCTCACTGAGAGGTTATGGCTGGTCATGAAGGCTTTCTGGAACAGTTCGTCCTGCCAGTTGGTACCCTCGCCGAGGAGGTCGGGGCGTACGAAGGCATCGCTCTGTGTCACGCTGCTCAGCGTGGTGGCACGCACGTTGTGATGTTCGGCATATTCGCGGAGGTTCAGCATCTCTAACTGCTTGGGCATCTCCTGCCAGCCTGCATAGCCGTCGTAGGTGATGGTAGCTTCGCCGGACTGTCCGCGCTTGGTGGTAATCATGATGACACCGTTGGAGGCACGGCTACCGTAGATGGCTGTGGCCGAGGCATCCTTCAGCACGTCCATGGAGACAATGTCCGAAGGGTTGATGCTGGAGAGGGGGTTGCTGTTTTCGTCATCGGTGGCCGAATCCACGACAACTCCGTCGATGACGAAGATGGGCTGGTTGGTGGCATTCAGAGAGTTGATACCACGGATGCGGATAGAGGTGGAGGCACCCGGCGTACCCGAGTTGGCCTGAATCTGCACACCGGCTGCACGTCCCTGGAGCACCTGGTCGATGGAGGTGGGCACGGACTTCTTGATGGCCTGGTCGCCTACGGAGACCACGGCACCCGTCAGGTCGGAGCGCTTCATCTGTCCGTAGCCTACGACTACCACTTCTTCCAGCAGTTCGCTGTCTTCCTTCATCACTACGTCAATGACCCGCTTGCCGGCTACGGCAATCTCTTGAGTCTTGTAGCCGATGAAAGAGACGATGATGGTGCTGTTGGAGGGAACCGTCAGGCTATAGTTACCGTCAAGGTCGGTCACTACACCGTTGCTCGTCCCTTTTTGTACTACACTGGCACCGATGACCGGCCCGAGTGCGTCTTTCACTGTTCCTTTCACAGTGATGTTCTGTGCATAAGCCCAAAGAGGCAGCAGGCACAGCGCGAAGATAAGTCCGATGGACTTAAGAAAAGAATTTGTGCATTTCATAATGAAATTAATTTAATGGATAGTTATTGATGCTCTCATTGATGGTCTGTTCCCTATTATATTAATAAGGTGTAACGCAAGGTTTGTTCTTATGTCTTCATCTTGGGCATTGTTTAGATTAAGGGTTATACATACGTTGTTTCGACTATCGCAAAGTTATCCGAAAGTTACAGAAACGGCTGTCTTGAATGTTACCTGTGTTACATTTAAATGTAACATCGCTATTCCCTGTGTTACAAGAATTGTTCCGAGTGTTACATTTATGTCGTATAACATACTTTCCTGTCGTTACATCGGTCTGTATGCGCCCGTCCTGCCGTCCATGCGTGCGAAAAAGTTCCATCGTCCGCATGACAAGCCGGCTTTCCGCCTGCCGCAAGGAGAGACGGCCAATGGAACAACTTGGGAATACAGCCCTGATTCTTAAGAATCGCGCCTGTATTCTTATGAATCACGGCCTGAGTCTTAAGAATCAGGACGTGATTCATAGCATGACCTGCGGATGTCCGGCTTATATCTCCCCCTCCAAGTCTCTTTATGACGTGGATGGAACAGAATTATGGCGTGTGTGGCGCAACTTTCCGTTGCGCTTTGCCGGCCGTTTGGAAATATTGCGTATCTTTGCCGATACCTTATATAAATGTACGCACTATGAACAACCCGATATTCCGTCCCCTGCTGCTCCTCTTCCTGTTGCTCTCCGCACCGTTCATGCGGGCACAGACCGAACGCTTCTACTCCACGGAGAGCGGACTCTCCAGCAGTCTGGTGAACCAACTCTTCCAAGACAGCCGGGGCTACGTCTGGATAGCCACCGAGTATGGCCTGAACTGTTTCGACGGCCTCCACTTCACCACCTACCGCTCTCTGCCGGGCGACACCACCACCATCCGTAACAACTATGTGCGCACGCTCTTCGAGGACGACAGGCAGAACCTGCTTGTGGGCTGCATCGACGGCCTGATGCGCTATGACCGTGCCACCGATTCCTTCCATGAGATTCCCCTGATGCGCGACGGTAAGCGTGTCAATCCCCACGTGACCCAAATGAGGCAGTTGCGCAATGGCGAACTGTGGGTGGTCACTTCGGGTCAGGGACTCTTTCGGATAGAGCGTGACCTCTCTGTGGGTGTGCATCAGGCCGAACTGATGAAACATCTCAATTACTTCAACTTCAACAGCCTGTACGAGGATATGCACGGCTACATATGGGTGGGTACGGAACAGCGGGGCCTGACGCGCTACCGCCTGCCAGATGGCAGTGACGTGAAGCACTATCGCTATCCGGCCATTGCCGATGACTGCATCATGGCCATCGGTGAGGACACGCGAGGTACGCTCTTTGTCGGCACCCTGAAAGGCGGTCTCCTGCGCTACGACCGCGAGGCCGACACCTTTCATCCCGTGCCCTATGCCGGCGGCAAAAGTCTCTCGGTCTACTGCCTGGAGGTGGTGGACGGCCGTCTGCTTGTGGGCACCGACGGCGACGGACTGAAACGTTACGACCCTGACCGCCAATGCCTGGAAGACTGTCCGCTGAGCACCGGGCTGCGCGACTATTCGGCGGGCAAGGTGCACTCCATCATGGAAGACCGGGAGGGCAATCTCTGGTTAGGACTCTTTCAAAAGGGGGTGGCCCTGATGACAGCGGGGCAGAACCAATTCGGCTACTATGGCGAGAAGCTGAACCGTAACAACCCCATCGGTACGGGCTGTGTCATGGCCCTCTACCGTGATGCCGACCGTCACCTGTGGGTAGGCACGGACAATGAAGGACTTTATGAACTCGATGCCGAGGGACAGCGCGTGCGCCACTACCGCCCGTCTGCCGCGCCCGACGGTGTGCCGTCGGTAGTCACCTGCCTGCACCGGGACAGTGAGGACAACTTCTGGCTCGGCTCCTACACCCGCGGAGTGGCTCGCCTGGATAGGCGCACGGGCCGCTGCACCTATCCCCTGAACATTGCCAACGAGCGCATCTACTCCATCGTGGAAGATGCCGATAAGCACCTCTACATCGGCACGCTGGGAGCGGGCTTCTACCGCTATGACCTGCGCACGGGCCGCCTGCAACACTATGAATCCTCCAAGGACGACCGTGACGACCTGACCCGCGACGAACTGGCCAACGACTGGGTGAACAGCCTTTTCTGTGACAGTGAGGGCCTCCTCTGGATAGGCCACTACAGAGGCGTGAGCTGCTTCAACCCCCGCACGGGAAGTTTCCTGAACTATGGCGGAAGAAACAGGCAAATCTCCGGCTGCGTGGGCTATGCCCTGCAGGAAGATGCCGAGGGAAACATCTGGGCCGGTACTACCGACGGCCTCTATCGCTTCGACAAGAAGAGCGGTGCCCTGCAGCGTTTCACCGAAAAGGAAGGCCTGCCCAACAATGTCGTCTGCGGCATCTGCGAGGACGAGTCAGGCGACCTGTGGCTCAGCACCTACATGGGCATCAGCCGCTACGACCGCAAGGAGCAGCGTTTCATCAACTACTACTCGGCCGACGGCCTGCAGGGCAACGAGTTTGCCCACGGCGCCTATCACAAGGACCGTGACGGGCGCATCTACTTCGGCGGTATGAGCGGCATCACCTTCTTCCATCCCGCTACCGTGGGCCCCACGGCCAAGAACATGCAGGTGTGGATTACCGGATTCTCCATCTTCAACCGGCCGGTGCACAAAGGCACCCTCTCCGGCGGCCGGCAGGTGGTGGAGACAGCCGTGCAGGACGCTCACCGCTTCTGCCTGGCCCATAGGGACAACACCTTCAGTCTCACCTTCTCTACCCTGCAATACAACAACACCGAACAGATAGCCTACCAATACCGGATAGAGGAACTGGGCAGACAGTGGCTGACTACGGCACCGGGCGTCAACCGGGTGACCTACAACAACCTGCCGCCCGGCACCTATCACTTCTCCGTCCGCGCCATGACCCACGGCACCACTTCGGGCGAGCGCACTGTGGAGATTCACATCCTGCCCCCGTGGTATGCCACCTGGTGGGCCTACATCATCTACGTCCTGCTGCTGGCCCTGCTCGTGTGGGGCGCGGTCAACATCCTGTTGTCGCGTATGCGCCACCGTCGCGAAATCATGAAACGCGAACATGCCGAGCAACTGAACGAGGCCAAGCTGCAGTTCTTCATCAATATCTCTCACGAGATACGCACCCCGATGACACTCATCATCAACCCATTGGAGAAACTACTGGCCGACTGCAGGGAGGGCGAACTGCAGAAGAACTACCAGATGATTTACCGCAATGCACAGCGCATCCTGCGCCTCATCAACCAGTTGATGGACATCCGGAAACTGGACAAGGGACAGATGCAGATGCACATGAGGGAGACCGACATGGTGGGCTTCGTGGCCGACCTGATGCAGACCTTCGAATACATGGCGCGGAAGAAGCGCATCCGCTTCACCTTTGAGCACGACATGGAGCAACTGAAGGTGTGGGTGGACCTGAACAACTTCGACAAGATATTGATGAACATCCTCTCCAACGCTTTCAAGTACACGCCCGAGGAGGGAGAAATCAGGGTGAGCCTCCTGACGGGCAAGGACCCGGCCCGACGCGACGCCCTGCAACGCTACTTTGAAATTACGGTGGAGGACAGCGGCATCGGCATCGACCGCGACCAGATAGAGCGCATCTTCGAAAGGTTCTACCAGATAGAGAACGACGTGACCAAGTCCAACTTCGGTACGGGCATCGGCCTGCACCTCTCGCGTTCGTTAGTGAGGTTGCATCATGGCGTCATCCTGGCCGAGAACAGGGAAGACACCTCCGGCAGCCGTTTCATCATCCGCATTCCCCTCGGGTCAGACCATTTGCGGGCCGATGAACTGGAGAGTGGGGTGCAGGCGGGCTTCGAACCCCATCCGCAGAGCAAACCCCATGCCCTGCCGATGGAGGAGGAGTATGATGACGCAGACACTCCCCAAACCAAGGCGGCCAAGGGAAAGAGCCGCTACAAGGTGCTGATAGCCGAAGATGAAGTGGACATACGTACCTATCTGAAGGAGGAACTCTCGGACGACTATCGCGTAGAACTGTGCAGCAACGGTCGCGAAGCCTATGAACGCATACTGAACGACACGCCCGACCTGGTCATCAGCGACCTGATGATGCCCGAGATGGATGGCCTGGCCCTCTGCCGGAAAATCAGGCAGAGCACGCAGGTGAACCATGTGCCCGTCATCCTGCTCACGGCCAAGTCGAAGCCCGAGGACCGTCAGGAAGGCCTGGAGCAAGGGGCGGACGCTTACATGGTGAAGCCTTTCAATACCGCCTTGCTGAAGAGCACCATCGCCAACCTCATTGCCAACCGCCGCCTGCTGCGCAACAAGTTCAGTGGTGCACAGGAGCAGGAGGGCAGGCTGGAAGGCATCACCATGAAGTCCAATGACGAGAAGCTGATGGCCAAAATCATGAAGGTGGTGAACGAACAGATGGCCAACAGCGAGTTCAACGTGGAGATGCTGGCTGCCGAGGTGGGACTCAGCCGCGTACATATTCATCGTAAGCTGAAGGAACTGACCAACCTTTCGGCCCGTGACTTCATCCGCAACATCCGCCTGCAGCAGGCTGCCCGACTGTTGGCCGAGGACCGCAAGCTCTCCATCTCCGAAGTGGCCTATGCCACGGGCTACTCCAACCTCTCCCATTTCTCCAGTTCCTTCCGTGAGAAGTATGGCCTTACCCCTACCGAATATGCGGAACGCAACGGCACCAAGGAGTGAATGCTAAAAAAAGAGTGGATGCGCCTCCACGCGCACCCACTCCCGTCAGCATAGGTATGCTTTAGCAAAGGTTTAGGTAAGTCTGTATTGTTAATCAAGAGTTATCATAGTCTCCTTTCGTTCCGCTCCGCTGCCGTAGTGGCGCAGGCAGAGCGTGCTCTTCCCCTTCAGCATCTCTTCCACGCTCCGCAAGGCGAAGGAGACGATGCCCTGTCGCTTCGTGCCCCCTGCCGTGTCGCCAAAGGCGTTGTGACGGAACTCCAGGCAGGGCCTGCCTGCGGCATCTTCCGTCTCTCCGTCCAGGTTGGCCACTAAGCTCAACATATGCGCGGTGTTCATCTGCGGCGTATAGTAGAAGCTGTATTGGATATTCAGGTGCTCGGCCGAAGCCCAGGCTTCGGTAATTTCTATCGGGTCGTTGCCTATGCTGTCGGCCTTCTCGGCCGGCATGGGGTAGGTCTCCTTGGTCAGGATGTTCTCTATCTTCAGCACCTGCGCACAGTAGTCATAGCCCGTGCGCTTCATCTCCATCAGGCGGAAGAGTATGAAGGCACGCTGTCCGTCAATCAGTCGGTAGCCGTGTATGGCGGTAGTGTCTTCCGGATAGAGTTTGCTCCCCTCGTCCAGGGCGAAGTAATAGTCGTTCTCCTCCATGAGTTTCAGTGTGCCGATGGCCAGTGACGACTCCGTGCTTCCGTCGCTGGTGGCAGGCGGGTACATTTCCATCCCGTCGGCATCCTCCGTACTGCAGGAGGCCGTGAGGAGCAGGAACGCTGCGTGGAGCAGCAGGAGGCAGATGGTCTTTCCGGTGAATGGCATACTTCTTTCGTTTAAACTCGTTTCTGCTTTTCATAACGCAGGAGGGGCGTGATTACTGCATCTGCGAGTGTTAAAGAATGAAAATGAATTAAATGACGCCTATGGATGCAGTATTTTTGCCGTTGTTGTATTTATATAAGGTAATAGCTGTATTGAAGCACCATGACAGAGGACGAACAACTACTGGCCGAACAGTGCCGGCAGGGCGACAATCGGGCCCGGCGGCAACTGTATGAACGCTATGCCGGGCACATGCTGGGCATCTGCCTGCGCTATGTAGGCGAGCGTGAGACGGCCCGGGACCTGCTGCACGACGGCTTCCTGAAACTCTATGCCTCTTTCGACAAGTTCACCTGGCGGGGAACCGGCTCACTCAAGGCATGGATGGAGCGGGTCATGGTGAACACAGCCCTGCAGTACCTGCGCCGACAGGACGTGCTGCGTCATGCCTCCGAACTGGAGGCGGTGAGCGTGGCCGATGAGGAGCCGCCGTCGCCCATGATGGTGGAGCGCATTCCGGAAGAGCGGCTGATGCAGTTTGTCCGTGAACTGCCCGTGGGCTATCGCACGGTGTTCAACCTCTATGTCTTCGAAGAGAAATCACACAAGGAAATAGCCCACTTGCTGGGCATCAACGAGAAGTCATCGGCCTCGCAGCTGGTGCGTGCCAAGTCGGCCCTGGCCCGCAAGGTGCGCCAATGGATGGCCGAACAGGAACAATGAAAGAAAGGAGAAACTTGAAATGAAAGAAGAACCTTGGATTATGAAAATGAAGGAGCGGCTGGAGGAGTATGCCGAGCCTGTCTCCCCTGCCGCTTGGGAAGAGCTGGAGGCCGACCTGCAACGGCTGCCGACAGCCTCACCTGCCCCGAAGCGTCGCCCGATGTGGCCCTGGTGGGCGGCAGCAGCCGTTCTGTTGCTGCTGATAGGCTTTTCTGCCCTGTGGCAGATGCCGCAGGTGGATGAGAAACAGCGCATGGCCTATGTGCCCGCTTCGCCGACACCTCCCTCTCAGGAGGCATCCTCCCAACCTTCGGCCTATGCAGCAGAGGAAGAACCGTCGTCCGCTACTCCCGCTGTAGCCGCTGCTCCCGCTGCAACCGATGTGTCGGCTGCCCCCCGTCACGACTTCCCCCATCCGCAGTTGCACCAACAGCCGACCGCCTCCGTGGATTCCTGTCACCGGCCGTCTGCATACCCGCAACCCTCCCATCGGGAACAGACACCACAGCAGCACCAACCGCAACACCGCCGACGGGAGAACACCCGGCCTGTCCAGCGGCGAAGCCTGCAACAGCCGCACTCCTCAAGGCAGACGGGTGCAGACTGGTCGCTTGCCCTGGCCGTAGGCAATCCGGGACGTGTCCTGGGCATGGGAGTGGGAGAGACGGTGAACACCTCAGGCCCCGCCTATACGTACCAGTCGGTGGCTCCCGTCCATTGGAACGAGTGTGCAAGCAGCATCCTGAATGTGGGCGACGGCGAAGAACTGGTCTTCCGAGAGGGTATGCCCTATCTGCTGAAGGATACCGAGGAGAAGGCCGAGATAGAACACAAGCAGCCGGTCAGCGTGGGCATCTCGTTGCGCAAGTCGCTCTCCGGACGCATCTCGGTGGAGACAGGAGTGGTCTACACCTATCTGGCTTCCGACGTGAAATATCCGGGTACTTCGACGGTCGTGGAGCAGAAGCTGCACTATCTGGGCATCCCCGTGCGGGTGAACTATGACGTGTGGAAGAAGAAGCGTTTTCTGCTTTATGCCTCGGCCGGGGGCATGGTGGAAAAGTGTATATATGGCCGCGTGGACGGCGAGAAGGAGAGTGTGGATCCGCTGCAGTTCTCAGTCACCGGGGCAGTGGGTGCCCAGGTGAATGTCAGTTCGCGCGTGGGTCTCTATATCGAGCCGGGAGTGGCCTACTACTTTGACGACGGCTCTTCCGTGGAGACCATCCGCAAGGAGCATCCCTGCAACTTCTCGTTGCAGGGCGGCATCCGGCTGATGTATTGAGGGCATCAGTTGACTATTACGTTCTGCAGATAGCTTCTGAACAGTTTTTCGGCACGCTCCAGTTGTTGGGGCGTGTTTTCTTTTACCTCTTTCAGGTGATATTCCAGGCCCATAGCTTCGTACTTGTGTACACCCAGACGGTGGTAGGGCAGGATTTCCACGCGCTCTATCTGTCGATAGCTCCTGAAGTGTTCGCCCAGCGCACGGATGTCCTCCTCGAAGTCGCTGTGTCCGGGCACCAGCACATAGCGCAGCCAGAACGGCTTGCCATGCTCTTCCAACCAGGCGGCCGTGCGCAGGGTCTGCTCGTTGCTGCGTCCGGTCAGTGCCTTGTGGCGTTCGGGATTGAACTCCTTCACGTCGAGCAGCACCAGGTCGCACACTTCCAGCAGCCGCTCCACATGCTTGTTCCATAGTCCGCCGTTACTGTCTATACAGGTGTGTATGCCCTGCCGCTTCAGTTCTTCGACCAGCGGGATGAGTGCTTCGGCCTGAAGGGTAGGCTCTCCTCCCGAGAAGGTGACGCCTCCACGCCTGCCGAAGAACGGCTTTTGGCTGACGGCCATCTGCACCACCTCTTCCGGTGAGGTGGGCTTGCCTCCCTGCACCTCTATCGTGTCGGGATTGGCGCAATAGAGGCAGCGGAAGGGACATCCTTGCAAGAACACGACGAGCCGGAGACCCGGCCCGTCGAAAGTTCCCATGGATTCATAGGAATGAACATTCAATTTCATCATTAACCGTTTATATAACTGTCAACTGTCAATTATCAACTGTTAGTTATCAATTGTCGACTATCAACTGTCAATTGTCAATTATCGACAGTGCATCACATCCTTTCGTGGAAAGAGCGGCTGATAACCTCCAGCTGATGCTCGCGGCTCAGCTTCACGAAGTTCACGGCATAGCCCGATACACGGATGGTGAGTTGCGGATACTTCTCGGGATGCTCCATGGCATCTTCCAACATCTCACGGTTCAGCACGTTCACGTTCAGGTGGTGGGCACCCTTGGTGAAGTAGCCGTCCATCATGGTCACCAGGTTCTCTACGCGCTCTTCGGGCGTGGGGCCGAGCGACTTGGGCACGATGGAGAAGGTGTTGCTGATACCGTCCTGAGAGTCGCGGTAGCGCAACTTGGCCACAGAACTGAGCGAAGCGATGGCACCGTTCTTGTCGCGTCCGTGCATGGGGTTGGCACCCGGAGCGAAAGGTACACCCTTGGCACGGCCGTCGGGCGTGGCACCTGTCTTCTTTCCATACATCACGTTGGAAGTGATGGTCAGCAGCGAGAGGGTGGGGCGGGCGTTCTTGTAGACGGGCAGCTTCTTCAGCTCCTCGCTGAAGTAGTAGACCAGGTCTACACCCAGCTGATCCACGCGGTCGTCGTTGTTGCCGAAGCAGGGGAACTCGCCCTCGATTTGGAAGCTTTCGGTCAGGCCGATGTCGTTACGCTTGGCCGTCACTTTGGCATAGCGGATGGCCGACAGCGAGTCAAGTGCGATGGAGAGGCCGGCTACGCCATAGGCCAGGTTGATGCGCGGGTCGGTATCCACGAAGGCCATTTGAGCCTTCTCGTAGTAATACTTGTCGTGCATGTAGTGGATGATGTTCATGGCTTCGTTGTAGACGCGGGCAATCTCGGTCAGCACCTTTTTGTAGTTGGCCATCACCTCTTCGAACTTCAGCTCGTCACTGGTCAGCACGGGGATGCCCTTTACCATTACGGTGCCGGTGTTCTCGCAACGTCCGCCGTTGATGGCCAGCAGCAGGGCCTTGGCCAGGTTGGCGCGTGCGCCGAAGAACTGTATCTGCTTGCCGATGGCCTGATAGGAGACGCAGCAGGCAATGCCGTAGTCGTCGCAGTTGCGCACCTCGCGCATCAGGTTGTCGTTCTCATACTGGATGGAGCTGGTGTCTACGGAAACCTTGGCGCAGAAGTCCTTGAAGCCTTCGGGCAGTTCGGGGCTCCACAGCACCGTCATGTTGGGCTCGGGCGAGGGTCCCAGGTTGTAGAGGGTCTGCAGGAAGCGGAAGGAGGTCTTGGTCACCTTAACCCGGCCGTCATTGAAGCGTCCGCCGATGGCTTCGGTTACCCAGGTGGGGTCTCCGGCGAAGATGTCGTTGTAGGATTGCATACGCAGGTGGCGCACCATGCGCAGCTTGATGACGAACTGGTCTATCAGTTCCTGGGCGAAGGTCTCGTTGATTCGTCCGTGGGCCAGGTCATATTCGATGAAGATGTCCAGGAAGGAAGATACGTTGCCTAACGACATGGCGGCACCGTCCTGTTCCTTTACGGCCGCCAGGTAGGCCATGTAGACCCACTGCACGGCTTCCTGTGCCGACGTGGCGGGACGGCTCAGGTCCAGGCCGTAGTATTCGCCCATCACCTTGATTTCCTTCAGTGCCTTGATTTGCTCGGCCACCTCTTCGCGCAGACGGATGCGGGCGTCGGTCATGGGGCCGGTGAGGTTACGCAGGTCTTCCTGCTTGGCCTCGATGAGGCGGTCTATGCCATAGAGGGCCAGACGGCGGTAGTCGCCGATGATGCGGCCGCGGGCATAGTTGTCGGGCAGGCCGGTGAGGAAGCCCAGTGAGCGGAATGAACGTATCTCTTCAGTGTAGGCATCGAACACACCGTCGTTGTGTGTCTTGCGATAGTGGGTGAAGATTTCCTTCACGCGGTCGTCCACCTCCACGCCGTTTTCGCGGCAGGCCTTGGCCACTACGTTGATGCCGCCGAAGGGCTTGATGGCACGCTTCAGCAGCTCGTCGGTCTGCAGACCTACGATCAGCTCGTTCTCCTTATCTATATAGCCGGCTTGGTGGGAAGTGATGGTGGACACGGTGGTGTTGTCCAGTGCGCGGACTCCATTATTGGCCCGTTCCTCTTCGATTGCTTCCAGGCACAGTGCCCATATACGCTTGGTGCGCTCTGTGGGGCCTTGCAGGAAGGAGGCGTCTCCTGTGTAGGGCGCGATGTTTTTACTCACGAAATCACTGACGTTGATTTCCTTGTTCCAGAGTCCGTTAATAAAGGTCTTGCTCAAATCCATAAATATTCATTTTGTTATTGGGTTATATTTATCTTTTAGAGCGTGCAAATTTACGACCTTTTCTTCATATATCAGCCATTGGATGCCCTTAATTTATGTTTTTCAGCATAAAAATGTTCCATTCTTCCCCTTAATGCTTTGCCCTGCGTCTCTCGTGATGCAAAAAAACACGCAAAAAAAGGCAGGATTTGTTGGCCGTATGAAAAAACTGTCTTACCTTTGCAGCGCTTTTGAGGTAAGTACTTCTGCATGGGATGGTGCAAACTTCTTGTGCGGAGCACTTGGAGAGGTGGCAGAGTGGTCGATTGCGGCGGTCTTGAAAACCGTTGTACCGAGAGGTACCCGGGGTTCGAATCCCTGTCTCTCCGCTAAGTAAAGGAGTTGATTGTCAAGTGAATGCAAGACGATTGACTCCTCTCTTTTTATCCCCCTCCCGCTCTATGCGCTCCGGCCGTTGCTGCCGTGCGCACGAGTTGCTTCCTGATGCCGTTTCCGCCTTTCCGTTTATAATCCTGCAACCTTTCTGTGATAATCCTGCAACCTTTTTCGTTATCTTCCCCATTACCTTTACGTTTATACGCGCCTGTCCTTGCGTTTATACGCACGGGCCCGTGCGTTATACGGGCATTGCCCTTTGTGTTATACAGGTGTTTCCGCATGGCAAGGGAGAGGCAACCCCTCATGTACGATGCCGCCCTTGGGAGCGGCTGGACGGTGGGCCGATGAAGTCTTAGAAGCTGTTTCGGTTTACTTTATGCGGGAGTTTTTTAGCAATAATTCGTTTGTTTTTTTAATAATATACTTCTCTTTGTCCCACTGTATTCACTTAAATCCATTGTATATCATGAAAAAGTTATTTCTCTCTTTGCTATTTGGCGTTTTCGCAATGACGTGTCTGGCTCAGGTCACTAAATATAGGGCTACAAGCTTTGCCTTTAAGTATCAGCAGGATAATGGCGTGTGGACCGACTGGACGGATTGGAAGGATAGTTCGGTGCTGATTGTTGTCAACTTCGACAAGAATGTGGTGAACGTCTACAGCGAGACCCCGCAGGAGTATGATATATACGACTCCTCAAGCGAGGTGACTACCGACAGCGAAGGCGGAAAGACGTGGGAGCTGAAGTGTGTGAACGAAGACGGTGCACGCTGCCACCTGAGGTTCAGGAAGCAGTCGGACGGACAGATGCAGCTGTACGTGGACTTCAACGATGCCTCCTGGGTGTATAACATCGTGGAAAGATAGGGGCCGGAGAACGCCCCAAGGCCATTCGTGCCTATATTATAGATGTATGTCAGTCAGGATGTACTCGCTTCCGTATGGGCATAAAAAAAGGAGTACCGCTGTACTCCAACCTTTGTTAACCTTAAATCTAATACTATGAAAAACACGTTGCAAAGATACGGACTTTTCGCATACCTGCAAATTATGCAAGAAAAAAGATGTGTTTAATAACATATATTAATCCTTTTGCATGGATTTTAGGGGATGAAGAAATAAATGTGCAGGCAGATTGGGCAACTTAGCCGATAAAAACGTACTTTTGCAACCTTAATTCATCATTCCATCGATATATATGGTTGTTTGTATAGCAGAAAAGCCCACCGTGGCGCGTGACATAGCCGAAGTGCTGGGTGCCCGCATCAAGCGGGACGGATATATAGAGGGCAACGGCTATCAGGTGACGTGGACTTTCGGCCACCTATGCACCCTGAAGGAGCCGCACGAATATACGGCCGACTGGAAGAGCTGGCGCCTGGAATACCTCCCCATGATACCTCCCCGCTTTGGCATCAAACTCATCAGTAACCCCACTTACGAGAAGCAGTTCCGCATCATTGAGGGACTCATGCAACAGGCCGACATGATCATCAACTGTGGTGATGCCGGCCAGGAGGGTGAGCTTATCCAGCGGTGGGTGATGCAGAAGGCCGGAGCCAGGTGTCCCGTAAAGCGCCTGTGGATTTCCTCCCTGACCGAGGAGGCCATACGTGACGGATTCAACAACCTGAAGGAGGCGTCGGACTATCAGCCGCTCTATGAAGCCGGACTGAGCCGGGCCATCGGCGACTGGCTGCTGGGCATGAACGCCACCCGCCTCTACACCATGAAGTATGGTCAGAACCGGCAGGTACTCTCCATCGGACGGGTGCAGACTCCTACGCTGGCGCTCATCGTGAACCGTCAGCAGGAGATAGAACACTTCGTGCCCCGCCAGTATTGGGAACTGAAGACGGCCTATCGCAACGTCACCTTCTCCGCCCTGCTGAAACGCAGTGAGGAAGACCTGGTGGCCGAGGTGGAGAAACTGAAGGAGAAGGCGGAGAAAAGCAACACCCCATTTGATGCGGCCGAAGCCATGCGCAGGCTGGAAGCGGACAATCCCGGCATTGACCCTATACCCGACAGCGCGAGCGGGCAGGCACTGGTGGAGCACATCAGGGAACTCCCCTTCACGGTGACCGAGGTGGTGAAGAAGCCGGGCAAGGAGTCGGCGCCCCGCCTCTTTGACCTCACCCTGCTGCAGGTGGAGTGCAACAAGAAGTTCGGCTACTCGGCCGAAGAGACCCTGAAACTCATCCAGTCCCTCTATGAAAAGAAGGTGGCCACCTATCCCCGTGTGGACACCTCCTTCCTGCCCGACGATGTCTACCCCAAGTGTCCCGGCATCCTGAAGGGCCTGCGTGGTTACGAAACGCTGACCGCCCCTCTGGAAGGAAAGACACTGCCCAAGTCGAAGAAGGTGTTCGACAACAGCAAGGTGACCGACCACCACGCCATCATCCCCACCGGACAACCGCCGGTGAACCTGAGCGACATGGAGAAGCGTGTCTTCGACCTCATAGCCCGTCGCTTCATCGCGGCCTTCTATCCCGAATGCAAGGTGATGAACACCACGGTGATGGGACGTGTGGAGGAGATTCTCTTCAAGGTTTCGGGCCGCAAGGTGATGGAGCCGGGCTGGCGGGTAGTCTTCGGCGCACAGGCCGGCACGTCCGAAGAGGAGCGCGAGGAGGAGGGCGAGAACACGTTGCCCGACTTTGTGAAGGGCGAGAGCGGCCCTCACGTCCCCGACCTCATAGAACGTTGGACCACACCGCCAAAACCCTATACCGAGGCCACCCTGCTGAGGGCCATGGAGACCGCAGGCAAGCTGGTGGACAACGATGAGTTGCGTGACGCACTGAAGGAGAACGGCATAGGCCGCCCCTCCACGCGGGCAGCCATCATAGAGACCCTCTTCAAGCGCAACTATATCCGCAGGGAGCGCAAGACGCTGGTGGCTACACCCACAGGCGTGGAGCTGGTGCAGCTCATCAAGGAGGAACTGCTGAAGTCGGCCGAGCTGACCGGTATCTGGGAGAAGAAGCTGCGCGAGATAGAGCACCGCACCTATAATGCCGCACAGTTTCTGGAAGAGTTGAAGCAGATGGTGAGAGAGATAGTGGGTGCCGTGAAGGCCGATACCAGCAACCGTCGTGTCACCGTGGTGAGCACTCCGGAAAAGCCCGCGGCCAAGGGTGCGTCCAAGGCCGCTGCCAAGACATCGGCCGACGCGCCCAAACCGACCAGAAAACGTGCACCCCGCAAGAAAAAAGAAGAAGCACCGCAACCGCCGGTCGTGCCGGCAGGCGATGCTTGGGTGGGAAGGCCGTGTCCCCTATGTGGCAAGGGCACCATCATCAAGGGGCGGACGGCCTATGGGTGTTCGGAGTGGCGCAACGGCTGCACGTTCCGTCAGCCTTTCGAATAGTTGAGGTGGAACTCCACGACGGCTTCAATGCCCTTGCGGAAGATGTCTAATGAGAAGTTCTCGTTGGGCGAGTGGATGGCATCCGCCTCTAAGCCGAAGCCCATGAGCACGGTCTTCAGGCCCAACACCTCTTCGAAGGTGGAGATGATGGGAATGCTTCCGCCACGACGCACGGCCAGCGGCTTCTTCCCGAATGCCTTCTCGAATCCTTTCTCGGCAGCCTGATAGGCCGGCAGGGAGATGGGGCACACGTAGCCCTGTCCGCCATGCATGGGGGTCACCTTCACTTGGATGGTGTCGGGTGCCATGCGTTGGATGTAGTCGATGAAGAGTCGGGATATCTTCTCGTGATCCTGATGGGGTACTAAGCGACAGGAAACCTTGGCATAAGCCTTGGATGGCAGCACGGTCTTGGAACCCTCCCCTGTGTAGCCGCCCCAGATGCCGCACACGTCGAAGGAAGGACGGCAACTGTTGCGCTCCAGCGTGCTGTAGCCCTTCTCGCCGAACAGTTCGTTGACACCGATGGCCTGCTTGTAGCGCGTTTCGTCGAAAGGTATGCGGGCTATCATCTCACGCTCGGCTTGCGGCACTTCCTCCACGTCATCATAGAATCCGGGAATAGTGATGCGTCCGTCTGCATCCACCACACCGGCGATGAGCCGGCAAAGGGCATTGATGGGATTGTCTACCGCTCCGCCGAAGTGTCCCGAGTGAAGGTCACGGTTGGGTCCTGTCACCTCTATCTCCCAGTAGGCAAGACCGCGCAGTCCGGTGGTCAGCGAAGGCAGGTCGGCTCCCAGCATGCTGGTGTCGGACACCAGTATGACATCGGCCTTCAACAACTCTTTGTGCTCCCGGCAGAATCCTTCCAGGCTGGGCGAGCCTATCTCTTCTTCCCCTTCGAAGATAAACTTCACGTTATGGGTCAGCAGGTTGTGTCGGGTCAGGTATTCGAATGCCTTCACCTGGATGAAAGCCTGTCCTTTGTCGTCGTCGGCTCCACGGGCATAGATGCGTCCGTCACGCACTTCGGGCTCAAAGGGCTGACTCTGCCACAGCTCCAACGGCTCCACGGGCATCACGTCATAGTGGGCATAGACCAGGACGGTCTTGGCTTTGGGACCCACGACTTTCTCGGCATAGACAATGGGGTTACCGGCCGATGGCATGACGTGTGCTTCGTCGGCACCGGCCTGAAGCAACAGCTGTTTCCAGCGCTGGGCACAGGCCAGCATGTCATCGTGGTGTTCGGGTTGGGCACTGATACTGGGGATGCGGATGAGGCTGAACAGTTCGTCGAGCATCCGGGACTCGTTCTGGGCGATGTAGGATTTGAGCATTTTATAGTTGACAGTTGATAGTTTATAATTGACAGTTGATAATGGATAGTTGATAGTTATAATGGATGGCCTTAGGGAGGATGGGGGGACTATAGCTGGGTGGTGCGGTCGATGAGGTAATAGTCCAGTATGGTCATGGCGGCCATGGCTTCCACGATGGGTACTGCACGTGGCAGGACGCAGGGGTCATGACGGCCACGGGCTTTCAGCGTGGTGTCGCGACCGTCGATGTTCACGGTGTGCTGCTCCATCAATACGGTGGCTACGGGCTTGAAGGCCACGCGGAAGTAGATGTCCTGTCCGTTGCTGATGCCGCCCTGAATGCCTCCCGAGTGATTGGTGTGGGTCTCTATGCGGCCGGCGTTGTTATAGAAGATGTCGTTCTGCTCCGACCCCTTCATCTTCAGCCCTTTGAATCCGTCGCCATATTCGAATGCCTTGGCGGCGTTGATGCTGAGCATAGCACTGCCCAGGGCGGCATGCAGTTTGCCGAAGACCGGTTGGCCCAGCCCGATGGGGCATCCCTTGATGACGCAGGTGATGACACCGCCGATGGTGTCACCCTCGGCCTTTACTTGGGCTATCAGGGCTTCCATCTCTGCTGCCTTCTCCGGGTCGGGACAGCGCACGGGGTTGCTTTCCGTCAGGCTCAGGTCATAGGCATCATAGTTCTCCGTCAGCTTCACGGCACCCACCTGCGAGGTATAGGCCGTGATGCTGATGCCCAGTTGGTTCAGGGCCAGCTTGGCCAGGGCACCGGCCACTACGCGCGAGATGGTTTCGCGGGCTGATGAACGTCCGCCGCCCCGATGGTCACGGATGCCATATTTGGTCATGTAGGTATAGTCGGCATGGGAAGGACGGTACACCTCCTTCAGATTGTCATAGTCGGCGGAGTGCTGGTTCTCGTTCCACACGATGAAGCCTATGGGGCAACCGGTGGACTTGCCGTCGAATATGCCCGACAGGAATTCCACCCTGTCGGCCTCCTTGCGTGGCGTGGTCAGTGCCGACTGACCAGGCTTGCGGCGGTTCAACTCGGCTTGCACGAAAGCCTCGTCTATCTTGATACCTGCGGGAAATCCGTCTATCACTCCCCCTATGCCTTTGCCATGCGACTCTCCGAAGCTGGTCAGGCGAAAAATGTTTCCAAATGAGTTGAACATGTCTCTATGCTTTAATTAGTCTGTTTCCGTTTTACGGCTCTAAAGTAACAACTATTTTTGGAAAATGCTTCAAGGAGCGCGAATAATCTTTGCTATTTGTATAATTATTCTTGTATTATTCCTATTTTTGCAGGAAAGATGAAACTAAATTTAATAATATGATACACGAAAGTGAAAGAAAGCAAATCATAGCTTTGGTGAAACGGGAGGTCGTACCGGCCATTGGCTGTACGGAACCCATAGCTGTGGCCCTTTGTGTGGCCAAGGCTGCCGAGACGCTGGGCAAACGTCCCGAGAAGATAGAACTCTACCTGAGTGCCAACATCCTGAAGAATGCGATGGGAGTGGGCATCCCGGGCACGGGCATGATTGGCCTGCCCATTGCGGTGGCCCTGGGAGCCTTGATAGGCAAGTCGGACTATCAGCTGGAGGTGCTGAAGGACTGTACGCCCGAGGCTGTGGCCGAAGGACGCCGCTTCATTGAGGAGAAGCGCATCAGCATTGCCCTGAAGGAGGGCATCACGGAGAAACTCTACATCGAAGTCACCTGCCGTTGCGGTGGGGAAGAGGCTACGGCCATCATCTCCGGTGGACACACCTCTTTTATATATATAGCGCGCGGCAGCGAAGTGGTGCTGAACAAGCAGACGGAAAGCTGCAGTGAGGAAGCTGATGATGAAGTGACGCTCACGCTGCGCAAGGTGTATGACTTTGCCACGACTTCGCCGTTGGATGAAATCCGCTTCATCCTTGACACGGCCCGGCTGAACAAGGCGGCCGCCGAGGCATCCTTCAAGGGAGATTATGGGCACGGGTTGGGCAAGATGATGCGTGGTGTGCACAAGCATCAAGTGTTGGGCGACAGCACCTTCTCGCACATCCTTTCCTATACGTCGGGGGCGTGTGATGCCCGCATGGCGGGAGCCATGATACCTGTGATGAGCAATTCGGGAAGCGGCAATCAGGGCATATCGGCCACGCTTCCGGTGGTCATCTATGCCGAAGAGAACAACAAGAGTGAGGAGGAACTGATTCGTGCCTTGATGCTGAGCCATCTGACGGTCATCTACATCAAGCAGAGCCTGGGCCGTCTGTCCGCTTTGTGTGGTTGTGTGGTGGCTGCCACAGGTTCCAGCTGCGGCCTGACGTGGCTCATGGGAGGAACGTATGAACAGGTGGCCTTTGCCGTGCAGAACATGATAGCCAATCTGACGGGCATGATTTGCGACGGTGCGAAGCCTTCCTGTGCCTTGAAGGTGACCACCGGTGTATCTACCGCACTTCTCTCGGCCATCATGGCTATGGAGAACCGTCATGTCACCTCTGTGGAGGGCATCATTGATGCCGACGTGGACAGGAGCATCCGTAACCTCACCCGTATAGGCTCGCAAGGCATGAACGAAACAGACCGCCTGGTATTGGAAATCATGACGGGAAAGGATAGTTGACAGTCGACAGTTGACAGTTGATAATTGATAGTTTTAGGCACGGATGACACGGATTTAAAAGGTGCTATCCAATTGCTCCGACTTTTCCCTGCACAAAGTGTTGCTATCCCTAACTGCTCCGCCTTCAAGGGGAGCTGTCACGAAGTGACTGAGGGGCTTCCACAAAACACAATGAAACAGCTGTCATCCTTAAAACGTCAATGTTTCAGCGTTTTTATCCGTGTTTCAATCCGTGTCATCCGTGCCTAAAACTATCAATTATCAACTGTCAATTATCAATTATCAACTATAGAGTTAGCAGCATCCGTGGTCGTGTCCGTCGCATCCGCCATCACAACCGCCACCACAGCTGTCACATCCGCAGCCACATCCGCCGCTCATCATGCGGGCAATCTCGGCCAACTCTTCGTTGGTAGCCGGGCGGCTCTCTGTGATTTCGCCCACGAAGTTCAGGTCACATCCGGCCAGGGGATGGTTCATGTCCATCACCACCGTGTCTGCCTTTATTTCCACCACGCTGCCGTTGATGCGCTGGCCCTCGGCCGTCATCAGGGGAACGACGGCACCTTCTACGATATGTTCGCTGTCGAACTTTCCTTCCACTTCAAAGATGTTCTTGGGCAGGTCAATGACGTGCTCGTCGTCATATTCGCCATAGGCATCCTCGGCCTTGATGACGAAGTCGAACTTGTCGCCCTTTTGCAGGTTCTTCACTTGCTCCTCGAAAGCCTCCAAGGTCAGCCCCAGGCCGGAGATGAACTGGAAGGGATGCTCGGCAGGAGCCTCTTCTGTAAATTCTTTCTCACCGTCCTCAATGGTGTACAGCTTGTAGGCTACGGTGATGTACTTGTTTTCGATAGTTTCCATAACTCTATTCAGATAGATTTTGTTGGGTGTACGTATAATTGTCTTTAAATAAAGTCGCAAAAATACGCACATTATTTCATCTATCCAAAAATAGCCTGTAAAGTATGCGCTTAAATCATCGTTTTCGGAGTCCTCGCTTGGGGTGGGTGGGCGTTGCTATATATATAATAAGGTGTATACGCGTTCTTATCCGTGTTCGTCCGTACCTGAATGTCCACTCATGAACTTCTTCATTCCTCAGCAGCCTGCGGAAGTGATAAAATAAGAGTTTTATCCTTTGTTTTCTTACATATTTTCGATAAAGAGATATTTTTCTCGTTAATTTGTTTGCAGATTATAAAAAAGGGCTTACCTTTGCAGCCATTAAATACAAAAAGAAAACAGAAGTTATGAATCTACATACAGTCGTCAACCTAACAGTCGTTCACATTATTCGCGTCGTGGTCGTGGAACCGGGAGCGTGAGAAAGGTTGTTTGTATGTACGTTTGTACGTTATAGTTAACAGTATATGAGCCTTTCTCACGACAGTGGGAGAGGCTTTAAATTTGTGCATTAAAAAGATATTGAGATATGAAACATCAGTTGCGTAGTGCCGTATGTACGGAAGGCCGTAGAATGGCAGGTGCCCGCGCCCTGTGGGTGGCCAATGGCATGAAACGTGAACAGTTTGGCAAGCCTATCATCGCCATCGTCAATTCATTTACCCAGTTTGTGCCGGGACATACCCATCTGCACGAGGCCGGACAGATTGTCAAGGCCGAGATAGAGAAGATGGGCTGTTATGCGGCAGAGTTCAACACCATTGCCATTGACGACGGTATTGCCATGGGGCACGACGGCATGCTCTATTCGCTTCCTTCACGCGACATCATCGCCGACTCTGTGGAGTATATGTGCAATGCACACAAGGCCGATGCCATGATTTGTATCTCCAATTGCGACAAGATTACCCCGGGCATGCTGATGGCTGCCATGAGGCTGAACATCCCTGCCGTATTCGTGAGCGGCGGACCGATGGAGGCCGGTAAGTGGCGGGGAGAAAACCTTGACCTGATTGCCGCCATGGTGAAGGGCGCAGACAAGAGCGTGAGTGATGACGAACTAGCCGAGGTGGAGAACAGAGCCTGTCCGGGCTGTGGCTGTTGCAGCGGCATGTTCACGGCCAACTCCATGAACTCCCTGACCGAGGCCATCGGTCTCTCCCTGCCGGGAAACGGCACGATTCTGGCTACCCACAAGAACCGTGTGGAGCTGATGAAGCAGGCAGCCCGACAGGTGGTGAAGAATGCGCTGGCCTACTATGAGGAGGGCGACGAGAGCGTATTGCCCCGCAGCATCGCCACCCGTGAGGCTTTCCTCAATGCCATGACCCTGGACATCGCTATGGGCGGTTCCACCAATACGATTCTTCACCTGCTGGCTGTGGCTCAGGAGGCTGAGGCCGACTTTACGATGCAGGACATTGATGCCCTGAGCCGCAAGGTGCCCTGCCTCTGCAAGCTGGCTCCCAATACGGCAAAGTACAGCGTGGAAGACTGTGGACGCGCCGGAGGCATTCTGGGAATCCTGGGCGAGCTGGCCAAGGGAGGCCTGCTCCACTTGGGCTGCAAGCGTGTGGATGGAGCTACCTTGGGCGAAGACATTGCCCGCTACTCCATCACAGCACCGGAAGAGAAGCCCCTGGAGTCCGGTGTGCTGACTCCGCAAGCAATCTATGGCAGTGCCCCGGCAGGCAAGTTCTGCAACCAACTGGGTGCGCAGGCGACCACTTGGCCCAGCCTTGATACCGACCGTACGGCCGGTTGCATCCGCGACCTGGAACATGCCTACACGAAGGATGGCGGCCTGGCCGTGCTCTTTGGCAACATTGCCCAGGACGGTTGTGTGGTGAAAACGGCCGGTGTGGACGAAAGCATCTGGAAGTTCTCCGGACCCGCCAAGGTGTTCGACTCACAGGAAGACGCCTGCGAGGGCATCCTGGGAGGCAAGGTGCAGAAGGGCGACGTGGTGGTCATCACCCACGAAGGTCCCAAGGGAGGTCCGGGCATGCAGGAGATGCTCTATCCCACCTCTTATATAAAGAGCATGCACATGGGTAAGGAGTGTGCCCTGATTACCGATGGGCGCTTCTCGGGAGGTACCTCGGGCCTGAGTATCGGTCATATCAGTCCGGAAGCAGCTGCCGGTGGAAACGTAGGCAAGCTGGTGGACGGCGACATCATCGAGATAGACATTCCCAACCGCACCATCAACGTGAAGCTGACGGATGAAGAACTGGCGGCACGTCCGCAGCAGCCCCTGAAGCGTAACCGTGTGGTCAGCAAGTCGCTGCGTGCCTATGCCCAAAGCGTCAGCTCGGCCGACAAGGGAGGAGTGAGAATAATAAATTAATAATCTTCTATAATTGATGATGGGTCGTTGATACTTTGACTTGTCAACTCGTCAGCTAATGGAACTATCAACTATCGATTGTCAATTATCAATTATATCATTATGCCAAAGACATTAATTACAGGTGCAGAAGCATTGATGCGCTCCTTGGAGCATCAGGGGGTGAAGACTCTGTTCGGCTATCCGGGCGGTAGCATCATGCCTGTGTTCGATGCATTATATGACCACCGCAAGACGTTGAACCACATCCTGGTTCGTCATGAACAGGGTGCTGCTCATGCCGCACAGGGTTTTGCTCGTGTGTCGGGTGAGGTAGGAGTCTGTCTGGTGACCAGCGGCCCGGGTGCCACGAATACCATTACCGGCATTGCCGATGCCATGATAGACAGTACGCCCATCGTGGTGATAGCCGGTCAGGTGGCTACAGGCTTCCTGGGGACGGACGCCTTTCAGGAGGTGGACCTGGTGGGCATTACGCAGCCCATTGCTAAGTGGAGCTACCAGATACGCCGTGCCGAGGATGTGCCTTGGGCAGTTGCCCGGGCGTTCTACATTGCCAAGAGCGGTAGACCCGGTCCCGTTGTCCTGGACTTTGCCAAGAATGCCCAGGTGGAGAAGGCCGAGTATGTACCGATGAAGGTCGATTACATCCGCAGCTACGTCCCTGTACCCGAGATGGATGTGGAGGCTGTCCGTCAGGCAGCCGAGCTGATCAATGCAGCCGAACGTCCGTTAGTACTGGTGGGACAGGGGGTGGAACTGGGCAATGCACAGCAGGAACTGAAGCGTTTCCTCGAAAAGGCCGACATGCCTGCCGGACGCACCCTGCTGGGACTCTCCGCCTTGCCTACCGACCATCCGCTGAACAAAGGTATGCTGGGTATGCACGGCAACTTGGGACCCAACATCAATACCAACAAGTGTGACGTGCTGATAGCCGTGGGCATGCGCTTCGACGACCGCGTGACCGGCAACCTGGCCACTTATGCCAAGCAGGCGAAGATTATCCATTTCGATATAGACCCGGCCGAAATCAACAAGAACGTAAAGGTGGATGTAGCCGTATTGGGCGACTGCAAGGAGACCCTGGCCGCCGTGACCGAACTGCTGCAACCTGTCAAGCATACCGAATGGCTGGAGAGTTTCCGCCCCTATGAAGAGGTGGAGGCCGAGAAGGTCATCAACCTGGAGCTGCATCCCGGCACCAAGGAACTGAGCATGGGCGAGGTGGTGCGTGCTGTGAGCGAAGCATCCCGCAACGAGGCTATCCTGGTGACCGACGTAGGACAGAACCAGATGATGTCGGCCCGTTACTTCAAGTACACCAAGGAACGCAGCATCGTTACATCAGGCGGCCTGGGTACGATGGGCTTCGGTCTTCCTGCCGCTATCGGTGCCACCTTTGGCCGACCGGACAGGACCGTCTGTGTCTTCATGGGCGACGGTGGCCTGCAGATGAACCTGCAGGAGTTCGGCACCATCATGGAGCAGAAGGCACCCGTGAAGATGATTCTGCTGAACAACAATTACCTGGGCAATGTGCGCCAGTGGCAGGCCATGTTCTTCGGCCACCGCTATTCGTTCACGCCCATGCTGAACCCCGACTACATGAAGATAGCTTCTGCCTATGAGATTCCTTCACGCCGGGTGTTTGCCCGTGAGGAGTTGCAGCAGGCCATTGAGGAGATGCTGGCCACGGACGGACCTTTCCTGCTGGAAGCCTGCGTGATGGAAGAGGGTAACGTGATGCCCATGACACCTCCGGGTGGCTCGGTCAACCAGATGTTGCTGGAGTGCTGATGCCTCGGGGAGTTACACTAAAAAACAAAAGCATATGAATGATAAAAGATTATATACCATCATCGTCCACTCGGAAAACTTCGCCGGCTTGCTGAACCAGGTGACGGCTGTCTTCACGCGCAGACAAATCAACATCGAAAGTCTGAACGTATCGGCCAGCTCCATCAAGGGGGTACACAAGTACACGATTACGGCATGGACGGACAAGGATACCATCGAGAAGGTGACCAAGCAGATTTCCAAGAAGATTGAGGTCCTGCAGGCCCACTACTTTACGGACGAGGAAATCTACCAGCACGAGATTGCCCTCTACAAACTGACGACACCCGTACTGGAACAGAATCCGGAGGTCTCCAAGATTATCCGTCGCCACAGTGCCCGCATCGTAGAGGTGAACCAGGTCTTCTCCATCGTAGAGAAGAACGGCATGAGCGAGGAAATCACGGCACTCTATGAAGAACTGAGCATGCAGGGATGTGTCCTCCAGTTTGTACGCTCGGGCCGTGTGGCCATCACCACCAGCTGTTTTGAGCGGGTCAGCGAGTTCCTGGCCAACAGGGAAGCTAAGTATAACAGCGGACAATGACGATGAATGACATTATAAATAAGGAGTTAGAACGTATATGGACAACAATAAAATAGGAACCTATCAATTTGTGGCAGAGCCGTTCCATGTGGACCTGACGGGACACCTGACGATGGGCGTGCTGGGCAATCACCTGCTGAACTGTGCCGGCTTCCATGCCAGCGACCGCGGCTTTGGCATCGCTACATTGAACGAGAATGACTATACCTGGGTGTTGTCGCGCCTGGCCATAGAGCTGGAGGATATGCCCTACCAGTATGAAGAGTTCTGCATCCGGACGTGGGTGGAGAATGTCTACCGTCTCTTTACGGACCGTGACTTTGCCCTGGTGAACAAGGAGGGGAAGACGATTGGCTATGCCCGCTCCGTATGGGCCATGATCAGCATGCAGACACGCCGACCGGCCGACCTATTGGCCTTGCATGGAGGTAACATTGTGGACTATGTGTGCGACGAACCTTGCCCCATAGAGAAGCCTTCACGCATCAAGGTGACGACAAGTGAGCCTGCAGCCACGCTGACTGCCAAGTATAGCGATATCGACATCAACGGTCACGTGAACAGCATTCGCTACATTGAGCATATCCTGGACCTCTTCCCGATAGACCTCTTCAAGACACAGCGTATCCGTCGTTTCGAGATGGCCTATATCGCCGAGAGTTATTATGGCGACACGCTCAGTTTCTATAAGGAGGAGAAGGAAGACGGCTCCTATGACATAGAGGTGAGGAAGAACGAGGGCGAAGTTGTCTGCCGCTCGAAGGTGATGTTCAGGTAGTGGATAGTTGACAGTTGATAGTTGACAGTGAAATTTTAATTAGGATATATAGAAACCATTAAACTAAAATCAAAAACAAATGGCACAATTGAATTTTGGCGGTGTTATTGAGAATGTGATGACCCGCGAAGAGTTTCCCTTGGAGAAAGCTCGTGAGATTTTGAAAGATGAAACAATTGCAGTAATCGGATATGGCGTGCAAGGTCCTGGACAGGCTTGCAACCTGCGTGACAATGGCTTCAACGTAATCGTTGGTCAGCGTCAGGGCAAGACCTTTGAGAAGGCTGTTGCCGATGGTTGGGTACCGGGCGAAACGCTCTTCAGCATTGAGGAAGCTGCCGAGAAGGGTACTATCGTGATGTGTCTGCTCTCTGACGCTGCCGTTATGTCTGTATGGCCCACACTGAAGCAGTATCTCACTCCGGGCAAGGCCCTCTACTTCTCTCATGGTTTTGCCATCACTTGGAACGACCGCACCGGTGTGGTTCCTCCCACTGACATTGATGTTATCATGGTGGCTCCCAAGGGTTCCGGTACTTCACTCCGCACCATGTTCCTCGAAGGCCGTGGCCTGAACTCGTCATACGCCATCTATCAGGATGCTACAGGTCGTGCATTCGACCGCACACTGGCACTGGGTATCGGTATCGGTTCCGGCTATCTGTTCGAAACCACTTTCATCCGTGAGGCTACCAGTGACCTTACCGGCGAGCGTGGCTCTCTGATGGGTGCTATCCAGGGCTTGCTGCTAGCTCAGTATGAAGTGTTGCGCGAGAATGGACACACTCCCTCCGAAGCTTTCAACGAAACGGTAGAAGAACTGACACAGTCCTTGATGCCGCTGTTTGCCAAGAACGGTATGGACTGGATGTATGCCAACTGCTCCACTACGGCACAGCGCGGTGCTCTCGATTGGATGGGTCCCTTCCACGATGCCATCAAGCCGGTTGTTGAGAAACTCTATGCCAGCGTGAAGTGTGGCAACGAGGCTCAAATCTCTATCGATAGCAACTCCAAGCCCGACTATCGCGAGAAGTTGGAAGAAGAGTTGAAGGCTCTGCGCGAAAGCGAAATGTGGCAGACTGCCGTTACTGTACGTCAGCTTCGTCCGGAGAACAATTAATTGTTTGCACGTGCGAAACCTAAATTAATTGAAAGTTATTAAATAGATGGCACGGACTTGACGGATAGATGTCGGGTTCGTGCCTTTTTGTTTGGATAACCCCTTTAACTCTTTCCTTAATCTCAGCATGCTTATGATGAATAAAACCATATTGTCGTTCCTTCTGCTTCTGCTGCTGGCTGCATGTGGCGGACGGAAGGAAGGCGAGGAGTCGGTTGCCTACTGTTCCTCCGACACGTTGCTTGCCCGCGAATATGTGGCGGACTTCTTGCAGAAATATCCCTTGGCCACTTTGCAGGACATCTATAAGGGCAGTTTTCAGGACTACTTCGGTGCGGCTCACCTCTTGACCGACCGTCAGGCGGTGGAGAACTACATCCTTCGTGAGATGGAAGCAATGCCTCCGGAGCGGAAGGTTTCCGGCTACTACGAACCTTGTGGCTGGCGAGGCCGTTACTATCGGGTGGATTTGGCCTTGCTGCAGGAGGGTAGGATAGTGATGGATGAGTTTGTGGAACTCTTCATGGAGAGTGCATCGGCCATGGAGCCTGCGCTGACGCAGGAGTGGATAGACGAGTGGCTGATGCTCCAGGCTGCCGTCCGTGAGGTCGCTCCCCGTATGGAGGGTTTTGCTGCCGACTCTCTTCGGATTGTCACTCTGTTGCAAGAGGGCAAGTATGTGGTACACCACAGCCCCTCCTTCAATGCGCACTATCATCCTCACTACCGTATCATCCGGCGTGACCTCTTTGAACAGAACATCCTGCCGAAGATAGAAAAAGAGTGAGAACCCCTGTGGCTTTTCTTCTGCTCCTTGCGTCTAACGGGTTGCCGGCTTCAGGCACGAGAGCGACATCAAGACTTGCTTGTAGCGTATCAGTTAATCTTGAAGCTGAAGAAGAAGTGCCACGGTCGGTCTGCTTGTAGGGTTGCCTATTGGACTACGGAGGTGTCGGCTCATCTTGCGCAAGGCTACTGATGTCCTGGCGCAGATTGAGGAGTCGCAACAAGGGGAGGAAGGATGAGACCATGTGCTTGCTATTGATTCTGATTATTGTTCTCTTGACCTCATTGTTGGGATTATTGGTGTAAAAACTGTATCTTCGCAGGCGTTATGCGATACGTGTTGCCCATATTGCTTTTCCTGTGTTTACTCCCTGCCGGGGTTTCGGCGCAGGACACCATCCCGGAGAAAGTCTCTCTGGTGGAGCGTTTTTTTCGCTTCTTAGCCAAGTCCAATGCCGACACAGCCTATGCCGTGCGCCATCCCTACCGCTTCAGCATCAAGCCCAAGTTGGGAACCTCGTTGGGTACGTTCCATTTTGCCTGGAGGGATGAGGGTGGGGCGGAGCGGCGTTACACGCTCATCAGCCGTCCCATCTTCAAGTTGGGCGTCAACGTGAGCTATCGCTACCTGACGGTGGGCTTGCAGCAAAACATCACTCATCTCTTCGATGGTGCCCGTCAGAGCGACTTGGAGTACTCCCTGACAGCCAGCGGACGTAAGTTTGGTGGTGACGTGGTCTATAACCTCTCTTCCCACTACACCCTTTCCGACGATGCCTCTTCCTTCAAGATACGCAACTTGGGATGCTTCAGTTCCACCCGTCTGCAGGCCAACGGCTATTTCGTCTTCAACCATCGTCGCTTTTCCTATCCGGCAGCGTTTACGCAGAGTTATCGGCAGAAGCGCAGCTGTGGCAGTGTGGTCATAGGTGCCTCCTACAACTATGAGGAACTGGAACTGGACGTCGCCTCCATGCCACAGGCGGTCATCGACCAACTGGCTGCCTCCGGTTATGCCCGGCGAATGACACTCCGCAACCTGAACGTCAATGCCGGCTATGCCTACAACTGGGTCATTTCCCGTCGGTGGATGTTCCACGGCACCCTGTTGCCTACGGTCTCCCTGCTGCGCAAGAGCCGCCTGGTCTTCGATGACCACACGGAGCGGCTGAATACCGACCCCTTCAATCTTGGCTTCATCTTCCGCTTCAGTGCCCTTTGGGACTGTCACCAACGCTTTGGAGGTTTCACGGCCCTGATGACCCTGAACAATCCCAGCCGACGCCCAGTGGACATTGCGGACATGTATCTGAAGACACGCTTCTTCTACGGTTTCCGCTTCTGATGCAGACAGTTCTCCAACCGCTTTCCTACGTATCGGTTGGTACAAACTTTTTAGACGAAAATTCCACGAGATAGGCAAATCCTAATCGTAGCATTCTCGATTTGGTAATATTTTTAATACTTTTGCGTTTGAATTAAACAAATTAGACAATAATGGCAAATCTTAATCGGATAAAAGTAGTTCTTGTTGAGCAACAGAAAACAGGTAAATGGTTGGCTGAGCAAATGGGAAAATCCACTTGCACAGTCAGCAAATGGTGTAGTAACTCGAGTCAGCCAGATTTGGTCACTTTAGACAAAATCGCCACTCTTCTAAATGTGGATAGACGAGAACTGATTGTACCTTCGAAGTAAATCCATCGCAAAAGAAATGACGCAAGAAAATAAAGACATACAGTCACAGGCTGAACCATATATCGTGAAGTCACATGACATTCAGATTGACAGTGACTATGCGGATTGGATAGCAGACATTAAACATCGCTATCGTTCAGCACAGGTGAAAGCTGCTGTTAAAGTGAATGCAGAAAAACTTCTGTTCAACTGGCAATTGGGGCGTGACTTGGTGCAGAAGAAAGCCGAGGAACGTTGGGGAGCAGGAGTTGTAGAACAGGTAAGCTTAGATTTGAAACGAGAGTTCCCTGATGCAGATGGCTTCTCTACTTCCAATTTGTGGTATATGAAGAAGTGGTATCTATTCTATACCAATGGTGATGCAGAAGAGAAACTCCAACACATTGTTGGAGATTTACAGTCCACCGTTAATCAGGGCATAATAAAACTCCAACAACCTATTGGAGAAATTCAGCGACTCGTTTCAAAATCTGATAACGGAATAGAAATGGTATTCCCGCAACCATTTGCACTTGTTCCTTGGGGGCATCATGTTGATATCATAACGAAATGTAAATCTATAGACGAAGCATTATTCTATGTGGGCAAGACCATAGAGCAAGGCTTAAGCCGTAATTCTCTTGCTAATTGCATCAAGGCAAACCTCTATGAACATCAAGGTAAGATAGTCAACAACTTTACCGACCATCTGCCTGCCTTGCAAAGCAAACTTGTTCAGGAGGTTCTGAAAGAGAACTATGATTTCGGTTTTGCCACGGTGGAACATGAGATTTATGACGAGACTGAATTGGAAGTTGCTCCGATATGGATAAGATTGATGTCCAATGGTCATTCAAAGGCATCTCTACTCCGATGGGTGTAGCCACGTATAACAATATCAGAATCAAAGATGCCTTGCCAAGCCAAGAGCAATTGGCAGAGCGTGTGCGTCTCTTGCAAAAGGAGTTGCAGGAGACAAAACGATTGATGAATAAAAACAAATAGATATGGCACAGAATATAAATCGGATAAAAGTAGTGCTTGTTGAACAACAGAAGACAAGCAAATGGTTGGCTGAACAATTATGTTGGAGAGATTGGTCACCATATTGTTGACGAAATACAAACGCAGGTTCTGGCTATTCGTCACCAACTTGGTGACAAACTATAGAAGCCCACTATATTCGGCATTAATTGAACTTTGAAATCTTATATTTGGAGTATTTGATCACCAAATAATTGATAAAATCGCAAATATATAGTCTTAGACTTTTCTTTTTTGATGGTTTATTCGCTAATCTCATGTTATTTTACTAATTTTGCCTATCATAGGCTTTATATAATATGGAAGACTATAGTGAATATCTCATACAGGGTGAACCCAACAAGCGTGAAAGAGTCCTCAACTGGATGGCCGCCATTGGACTTCAAGATGTAGATGGACTTACTCCGTCCAATTATATGTTGGAGACTGTGCGTCGTAATATCGAAGGCGAAATCACCATTGATGAAGTTAGCCGATTGATTGACGAATATTATACCACTCAAGAAGGATTAAAGCAGGAGGCTCGTACCCTAGAAGCTGATAAGGTTGCTGTGCGTATAGCCCAACTTCTGTCTCATCAAACATTTGGTTTAGGCTCTAATTACCTCGCACTTATTCATCGCTCATTATTTGAAGGTATATATAAGTTTGCTGGTACGTACCGTGATTATAACATCAGCAAAAAAGAATTGGTTCTAAAAGGGGAAAGTGTCCGTTACGAACATGCTCCGTTGATTTTGCCTACATTGAAGTATGAATTTGAGCAAGAAGACAAGTTCTCTTATAAGAACCTTACGATGGATGAAATGGTAAAGCATATAAGTCGTTTTGTTGCTAATCTATGGCAGGTGCATCCTTTTGGAGAAGGAAATACCAGAACAACAGCCGTGTTTACTATTCAATATTTAAAGCATCTTGGATTTAAAGTGACTAATGAAATCTTTGCGGATAATTCAAAGTATTTCCGTAATGCACTTGTCAGAGCCAATTACTCAAATATCCAATATGGTATTAAGGAAACAACCGAATTTTT
>JAFURM010000049.1 GCA_017471925.1 Bacteroides sp. | reverse complement strand
TGGTGTGCAGGCCGAGAGGAGGGCAATGACTGTCAGGAGTAGTATGATTCGGTTCATTCCTTATTTAGTTGATAATCTTCTATAATTGTTAGTTGATAATTGATAGTTGATAGTTTTTAGGCACGGATGACACGGATCTCAACGCTTCAATGTTTCCACTGCGCGGATGTCCGTAGATGAGGAGCCGATATAGAGCTTGAACTTGCCCGACTCGGCTTTCCATGTGGCGGAGGTCTCGTCATAGAACTTCAGGTCGTCCTCGGTAAGGGTGAAGGTCACTGTCTGTTCCTCGCCGGCCTGCAATGCAATCTTGCGGAACTGCTTCAGCTCCTTCACGGGGCGCAGGACGGAACACTTCTCGTCGCCCACATAGAGCTGAACCACTTCCTTGCCGGCTACGTTGCCGCTGTTCTTCACGCTGACCGATACCTCCACCTCTCCACCGGGCACCATCTGCCGGGTCGAAAGCACCGGCTTGCCATAAGTAAAGGTGGTATAGCTCAGTCCGTGTCCGAAGGGGAACAGGGCCGGAACTTTCTTGGTGTCGTGCCAACGGTAGCCCACGAGGATATCCTCCTTATACTCCTGCCTGATGCTGTCGCCCGGATAGCTGAGGGCGTCAAAGGCGTGTGCGCCACAGTCGGTCAGCCTTGCAGGGAAGGAGAAGGGTAGCTTGCCGCTGGGGTTCACCCGTCCGCTCAGCACGTTGGCTATGGACTTGCCGCCCATGGAGCCCAGGTACCATCCCTGAACAATGGCGGGCACCTGCTCCACCCAGGGCATCTCCACGGCATTGCCGCTGAGCAACACCAGCACCAGATTCTTGTTGGCGGCCCGGAGTTCCTCTATCAGCTTGTCCTGTCCGAAGGGCAGGCCATACTGCTGGCGGTCGCCTCCTTCACAGTCCTGGAAATGGTTCTTGTTCAGTCCGCCTATCATGATGACCACTTCTGCCTCACGGGCCAGGCTCACGGCCTCGGCACGGAGCGAGTCTGTCACCTGCTGCGGAATCTCCTTCACCCGTCCATACATGGGTCGGCCGGACGTATAACCCTTGGCATACTTCACCCTGTCACCATAGAGAGCACGCAAGCCGTCTAACGGGGAGACCATCTCCTTTACCTTCAGCTCGGACGAACCGCCCCCTTCGGTCAGCCGTCGGGTGGCATTGTCGCCCACCACCAGGATGCTCCGGTAGTCCTCCCTCAGGGGAAGCAGGGGAGCCGCTTTTTTGGAGACGGGACTGTTCTTCAGCAGCACGATGCCTTCGTTGCCAATCGCTTCGGCCGTGGCATAGTGTTCCTCGGTGCAGAGAGTGCCATAGGGCTTGTTGCGGTTCATGGCGGTGCGGAAGATGAGGCGCAGGATGCGTGCTGCCTTGTCGTCTACGACCGATAGGGGTACCTCTCCTGCCTTGACCAGCTTCAGGTAGGCATGGCCCAGGTAGTAGTCGTCATAGCCGAAATCGCTTTCCGAAGTAAGACCGTTGGTGTAGGAGCCCATCTCCACGTCCAGGCCGTTCAGGGCGGCCTCACGGGTGTCGTGCGCACCTCCCCAGTCGGTCACTACCACACCATCGAAGTTCCATTCCTGTTTCAGGATGCGGTTCAGCATCAGGTCATGGTGGCAGGCATGCGTGCCGCGAATCTTGTTGTAGGCACCCATGATGCTCCACGCCCCGCCCTCCACGATGGCAGCTCGGAAGGCCGGCAGGTAGATTTCATGCAGGGCACGGTCGCTCAGCTGCACGTCGATGTGGCCGCGCCATTGCTCTTGGTTGTTCAGTGCATAATGTTTCACGCAGGCGGCCACGCCGTTCTTCTGCATCTCCCGGATATAGGGCACCACCATGCGGCTGGCCAGGAAGGGGTCTTCGCCCATATACTCGAAGTTGCGTCCGTTCAGGGGTGTGCGGTAGATGTTCACGCCGGGTCCCAGCATGACATCCTTCTCGCGATAGCGTGCCTCCTCGCCCAGAGCCTTGCCATAGGCGGCGGACATGGCCGGATTCCAGGTGGCGGCCAGGGCCGTCAGTGCGGGGAAGGCCGTCACGCTGTCGTTGGTCCATCCGGCATGTCCCCAGTCGTTCCAGTTTATCTCCATGCGCACGCCGTGGGGACCGTCGCTCCACCACAGTTCGGGGATGCCCAGGCGGGGCACGCCGGGACTGCTGAACTTGCTCTGTGCATAGCTCAGGCGTACTTTCTCTTCCAGTGTCATGCGCTGCAGCGCGTCCTGCACGCGCACCTCTATCGGCTGCTTGTCGTCCAGGTAGAGCGGGGTTTGTGCCAGCACCGCGTTCAGGCAGCAGGCCAGCAACAGGCTCAGGGTCGTATATACTCTTTTCATATCGTTGTTGTTATGTGTTTACCTTGTTATTCGCCTAAATAATATGAAGGGACCGGCGCTTGGGGATAACCCATGCTGCGGTGGGTAATGTAGCTACGGTACAAGGGGTCTTGCATCAGCGTCACCCGACGGTCACGGGCCGGAATATTGGTGCGGTACACGCGCACTTCCCCCGGTAAGGAGGTGACAATCTCTTCCCGCCAGTCTCCATCCATGTCGCCCAGTAGCAAGATGTCGCCTTCAATGCCTGAAGTACATTGTTCCCCTTTCCACTTCACCACACTCTGTTTGCGTGTGTTCGATGCAGAGCCGGCGCCCCAGCGCACATCATCGCCTTTCAGCGTTTCGCGCAATAAGTCCGCGTCCCACCAGACCCAATTCCGGCAATTGGGAATGTCTGCTTGAGCTACATTCAGGCGAGTACCGTCGGCTGTCAGCAGATACTTGTCCGTGCTTCCTCCCTTGCGGTCTTCGCTGGCAAAACATTCCAGGCCGGGATGCGCAGGGTCGAAATCGGTGACCATTCCGTCGCCCACATGATAAGTGGTCTGGCCAATTCCCCACACCAGCTTTCCTGTGGCTGCATCGACGACGGAAACGCCGCGTCCGTCTTCTTTCTTAGGCTCGCTGACCATAAAGACCTGCAAGCCCTCTGCGTCGGGTTTTAATTTGCACAGGTAGGCTTTGTCGCTATGTCCCAGTCCGGAAGACCACAGGAGGGTTCCATTGTCATCCAGCATGCATGACCCTAACAGTATCTCATCCCGTCCGTCATTGTCCACGTCGCCGGCCACCATATTGTGTGCTCCCATGCTGCGTACCACCGGGTTCTCTTCATCCCCGTCCCAGTGCCAGGCTTGTTGCAGTTTGCCCTCTTTGAGCATCCATGCGTCCACTACCATCAGCTTGTAGGTGCCTCGTGCGGCCAGGATATAGGGTGTCTTGCCATCCAGATAGGCGACCCCAATCTGATTACGGTTCTGACGGTTCAGGTTGCCATAGCGATAGTTGCGTTGAGGCCACTCCACGCGGTCAATCTCCTTACCGGTCATTCCGTCCAATACAATCAGGTACTCGCTTCCACTGCCTACGTGACCGTTTTCGTCTCTCACGGCATCGGGACCGGTGGCTTTCATGGCTACTTCAGCCTTTCCGTCGCCGTTGAAGTCATAGGCTACATAGGGCGAATACCATACGCCGGGTTCGATGCCCTGACCCATGTCGTGGGTCCACAGGTAGGTGCCGTCATTCAGGTAGGCTGATATTTGATAGGTCTTTCCTGTCTTGTCTCCTATTCGTGAGCCGGGATCCACGTTGGACGATGGAGTGCGGAGGATGTAGTCATACAGGCCGTCTCCATTCAGGTCGGCGATGCCCAGTTTGCCCGGCTTTTCACCGTTTCTTATGCGGATGCTGGTATATCCTTTCAGGTTGTCCAGGCTGACACTGATTTTCTCTGAAGCGGCTTTGGAGCCTTTTCTTGCGACAGCTTCCACCCAATAGACAGCTTCGGCTTGTGGTGCTTTGTCTATGAAGTCGCAGGTCTTCGACAGGGCTTTTGAAGTCAGCCGACGAACCTTTCCCTTGGCCTCCCGATAGACATGGAAAACCGTGGACGCTGCATCTGACTGCAGCATGCGCCAACTGAGGTAGACCGATTGGCCGTCTTGAGCCAATGCCGCCGTCAAGGCACGCCCAAGTTTTTCTGCAACACGTTCTTGGGCATGTCCTTCCACTTGGGGCTTCTCTTCGTGGCTTGGTTCAAGGATTTCATAGTAATAACATCTTTCCCTGGGGTCTTGGGCATAGGCAAGGGATGCGACGATGCATCCCGTTGCCAAGAGATAGAAAAACTTCTTCTTCATATCGTTATGTCTTATTTCTTGCATTTAAGTTCGCAGCAGGCCGGTTGCAGTTGGTCACTAATGGCGGTCAGGGTCATCCTGCCCGGCTTGCCATTGTTCTGCACCACGATTAGACACTTGCCATAGAAGGCTTTGCGGTGATTGTCCTTGAAACGCTCCATGGAGATGGGACTGCCGTTGTCTACGCCGGCGATGAATCCGTTTCCGTCCACACTGAAGCGGATGTCATTCTCGGCCCAGGGACAGAGGTTGCCCTCTTTGTCCACCACCTCCACGGTGACGAAGCTCAGGTCTTTTCCATCGGCCTGCAGCTCCTGACGGTCGGGGGTCAGGCGGATGGCGGCAGGCTCACCGGCCGTACGTATCTCCTGCTCGGCCACCACTTCTCCGCCCTTGCGGGCCACGGCCTTCACGCTGCCGGGAGCGAAGGGAACGCGCCACATGACATGGAACTCATCCCCCTGCTTGCTGCGGACACCCTGGGAGACACCGTTCAGGAAGAGCTCCACCTCGTCGGCGTTGTTGTAGTAGGCCCATAGGTCTACCTCCTCTCCCTCCTTCCAGTTCCAGTGGGGGAAGAGATGGAGCACCTGCAGGTCGGGCCGCCATTCGCTCTGGTACATGTAGTAGACGTCCTTGGGGAATCCGGCCAGGTCCACGATGCCGAAGTAGCTGCTGCGGGCAGGCCAGCCATAGGGGGTGGGTTCGCCGATGTAGTCGAAGCCGGTCCAGATGTACTGGCCGCTGATGAAGTCGTTGTTCTTCACGTGCTTCATGGTGCCTTCATGGCGGTTGCCCCAGGGCACGTGGCAGTTGTCATAGGAGGAGCAGGAGAAGGAGGCGTCATAGTAGGGCTTGTCCCAACGCTCCGGACAGATGACGATGGAGTCGCTCGGCATGCGGTAGAAGCCGCGTGTCATCAGGGCCGACACACTCTCGGTGACGATGAAGGGTTTGCCGGGGAAGTTGCGGGGCACGCCGGCAAACCAGTCGTCGTGATAGTTGAAGCCGATGATGTCCAACGCTCCCGAGCGGAAGAGGTGGCTGTCGGGGCTCGGCTCGTTGCAGCCCGCAGTGACGGGACGGGTGGGGTCCAGGGCCTTGGTCATCTCCACCAGTTTCCGGGTGAGCAAGGAGTTGACGGACAGTTCTCCCTCCTTGGCCAGCATGTCGGCACTGTGTCCGAAGTTCAGGATGAGGTTGGCCTCTTCCAGGCTGAGGGTGTCTGCACGGGCATCACTCCACTGCTCCAGCACCTCGTTGCCGATGCTCCAGATGAAGACGGAGGGGTGATTGCGGTCGCGGGTCACGAGCTCCTTCAGGTCCTGCTCATGCCACTCGTTGAAGTAGCGGGCATAGTCGTGGGCCGTCTTCTTCTTGCGCCACATGTCGAAGGTCTCGTCCATGACGATGAAGCCCATGCGGTCGCAGAGGTCCAGCAGTTCGGGTGCAGGCGGATTGTGCGCACAGCGTATGCCGTTGCAGCCCATCTCCTTCAGTATCTGCAGCTGGCGTTCTATGGCGCGGGTGTTGACGGCGGCACCCAAGCAGCCCAGGTCGTGGTGCTGGCACACGCCGTTTATCTTCATGGGCTGTCCGTTCAGCGTAAAGCCCTTGTCGGCATCGAAGCTGAAGGTGCGCACGCCCAACGGGGTGTAGTAGGTATCCATGAGGAGGCTGTCCACCCAGACCGTACTCTTCACCTTATATAAATAAGGGTCGTCCACGCTCCACAAGTGGGGGGCGGGGAGGGTCAGCTGCTGGTCCAGCGTCTGGCTCAGTCGGGGGAGTGACTTTCCGGGAGCAAAACTGAAACGCTCCTCGGCCTTGACGGCCGTCGTGCCGTCGGCCCGGAGAATCTCCGTGACGAGCACGCCCTGTGCGCTCTCTGTCAGGGCGGATTGCAGGGTGGTCTCTATCCGCACCGTGGCTTCGGCTGCAGAGACGGCGGGAGTGGTGACATAAGTGCCCCAGCGGGCCACATGGACGGGGTTCAGCTTGGTGAGCCACACGTTGCGATAGATGCCGCAGCCCGAGTACCAACGGGAGTTGGGCTGCTCGGCGTTGTCCACACGCACGGCCACCACGTTCTCCTCGCCCCACTTGATGTAGGGTGTCAGGTCATAGCTGAAGGAGATGTAGCCATAGGGGCGGGTGCCGAGCCGATGGCCGTTGATGTAGACCGTACTGTTCATGTAGACTCCGTCGAAGTCGATGCGCAGCTGCTTGCCGGCATCGGCCCGGTCCACATGGAAATGCTTGCGGTACCAGCCTATACCGCCGGGCAGTGCACCTCCGCCGGTGCCCGATGGATGGTCTTGGGAGAAGTCTCCCTCTATGGCCCAGTCGTGGGGCAGGTTCAGCCGGCGCCAGGCCGAGTCGTCATAGTCGGGAAGGGCGGCCAGAGAGTCGTCGCCCAGGCGGAACGTCCAGTCGCGGGTGAAATCTTGCGTACGTTCCTCGGTGCCTCCCGTCGGGGTCGTGCAGCCGCTCAGCAGGCCGAGCAGCAGCGGGAGGATAATGGAGAGACAGATGTTCTTCATAAGGATGGGGGTAACAGGGTTATACATGTGATGCTTGATGCGCTATACAGACATTGGCCAACGCCCTATACAGGCATTGGCCAATGCGTATGTAGCCTTCTTTTAGATACCTACTTTCACGCTGGTCTCCTTGCCGGTGTAGTTCACCGTCTGTCCCTTGGCGTTGAGGTCGAAGGGTTGCGGATGTTCCTTGCTGACGCTGACGATGCGGAAGGTGCGCTCCTGCAACATGCCGGGGAAACTGCCCTGACGCTCGCCGATGGTCAGCGTGCGGCTCTCCTCGTCGTAGGTCAGGGGGATGGTGGCATACGCCCCTTTCTCATAGTTGTAGTTCACGTCTTCGTCCTCATAGAGCGTAAAGCTGCCGTTGCTGCCTTCATAGACGTAGAGGACAATCTCCTCGGCCTGCTTCTCGCCGCTCCACTGCATGTCGGGGCCGTAGGGAATGATAGAGCCTTCGCGCACGTAGAGGGGGATGCGTTCATAGGGAGCCTCCACGGTGAGCTGCTGTCCGCCTTCGGTGTACTTGCCGCTATAGAGGTCATACCATCCGCTGCCGATGGGGAAGTACATCTGGCGACTGCGGGCACCATACTCATAGACCGGTGCGGCCATCAGGGCGGGACCGAACATGAACTGGTCGCCCACGTTATACACCGCTTTGTCGGCCGTGAAGTCCATCACCAACGGACGCATGATGGTGTAGTCCTGGAAGTGGGTCATGGCAGCCAGGGAGTAGATGTAGGGCATCAGGTTGTAGCGCAGCTTGGTGTAGTAGACAATGGAGTTGTAGGCCGGATGTCCCTGCGGAGCGATGTGCCACGGCTCGCGGAAGGGGTACTGACCGTGGGCACGGTAGAGGGGACAGAAGGCACCGAACTGATACCAGCGTGTGTTCAGCTCGCGCCACTCCTTATAGTCGGCGTTCTCGCGTCCGCTCTTGTTGTACTCCTGCTGTCCGGCCACGTAGCGGTTCTCCACGCAGAAGCCGCCGATGTCCATGGTCCAATAGGGGATGCCGCTCACGGCAAAGTTCAGGCCGGCGGATATCTGTGCCTTCATGTCTTCCCAGCGGGTGGCGATGTCACCGCTCCAGGTGGCGGTGGAGTAGCGTTGCAGTCCGGCGAAGCCCGAGCGGGTAAGCAGGAACACGCGGTCGTCGGGATTCACGCCGCGCTGTCCGTCATAGATGGCCTCGGCATTCATCAGGGCATAGGCGTTGAAGAACTTGGCCGACGGTCCCAATGCCGTGGGGCCGCAGAGGTCCTTGCGGTATTGCAGGTCCGTACAGTCGCGTATGTTGGGTTCGCTGGCGTCCATCCACCAGGCGTCGATGCCCAAGGTGTAGAGCTTGTCGTTCATCTGTTGCCAGAACATCTTGCGTGCTCCCTCGGCATAGGCATCATAGAAAGAGCCGATGTAGCCCGGGCCTATCCAGTCGCGGATGCTGTCGCGGATGGCCTGCTGATACATCCAGCCGTTCTGGTCGAAAGCCTTATAGTTGTCCGTAGTGGCATAGAATTTGGGCCATACGGAGATCATGATGCGGCCGTTCATGGCGTGTATACTGTCCACCATGCCTTTGGGGTCGGGGAAGCGGGCTGTGTCGAAGTCGTGGCTGCCCCATGCGTCTTCGGGCCAGTAGCTCCAGTCCTGCACGATGTTGTCAATGGGTATCTGACGGGTGCGGAACTCCTTCAGGGTGGCGAGTATCTCGTCCTGTGTCTTGTAGCGTTCGCGGCTCTGCCAGTAGCCCATGGCCCATTTAGGCATGATCTGTGCCTTGCCGGTGAGGGTGCGGTAACCGCTCACCACCTCGTCCATATCCTCTCCATAGACGAAGTAGTAGTCTATCTCGTTCTGCATCTCGCCCCACCAGGAGAGCTTCTTCTGCTCCTCTTCGGGCACGGGCGTCAGGGCACGCAGGCCCAGGTAGGAGACGGCACCGTCAGGTTCCCACTCTATCTTCAGGGGCACCCGCTTGCCGGCAGGCAGCTCCACGGCAAACTTGTAGCTGTTGGGGTTCCAGGCCGTGCGCCAACGTTCGGGCACTACCTCCTGTCCGTCCACGTACACCTTGGTGTAGCCGGCATAGTAAAGGATGAAACGGTAGGTACCCCCTTCCGACGGTTCAATCTCTCCCTCGTAGGTCACCTTGGCATCCATAAAGGGGAAGCCTTCGGGCAGATTGACCACCCTGCTGAGGCGGGCTTCGCGGTCCAGGTGTTCGAAGTAGAGCGAGTCTTCGCGGCGCACGATGGTCTTGGCACCGCGTGACTTGGCTTTGTCGGCGGGGATATAGGTGCCGGTCAACGCTCCCTCCTGTCCCTCCTTATCATAGAGCTTGAAGATGTCGCCCAACTGGCTGTAGTCGCGCGGGTCACCGAAACGGCAGAGGCTGTAGCTGTCCCACAGGATGCCATAGCCCTTGGTGCTGACGATGAAGGGCACGCTGACCTTCGTGTTGTATTGGAAGAGCTCTTCGTTCTTACCTTTGTAGTTGAACTCATCGGCCTGATGCTGGCCCAGTCCGTAGAAGCCCTCCTGTTCATCGGCCTGTGCGAATACCTGGCGCACGGTGTAGCCCTTGGTCCCTTCCACCTCGATGGGCTGGAACGAACGGCCGTTCTCCTCTTCCTGCAGGATGGGCTGTCCCATGCTGTCGCTGAAGCTGACGCGGCCGGTGGCCTTCTCTATGCGGGCCTGCAGCTGGCTGGTCTTCACAAGCACGGCCTCGGGCTGTTCTTCCACGGTGAAGGGTGTCTGCTGTTGGGGCAGGACAATCAGGCTCTTCTCCCGGGAGAATTCCTTGTCGGGGGTGGCGGACACGCGCAGGAGCTTTTCGCCCATCACCTCCACGCGCACCTTATGCACGTCGTTGGGATGTTGTTGTTGTACTTCCACAATGATTCCGTGGTCTGTCTTCTCATAGCTGCCGCCGCAGGCTGTCAGGAGCAGGGCGCCCAGCAGGCAAGCCGAAACGTTTCTTAGTCTCATATGATTATATTTAAAGTTATTTTTCCTGTTGTCAAAGGTAGCTATTCGCACACAGAAAAGCCCTTTCCTTTGTTATCGGAAAGGGCTTGTTTGATTGTTATACGGTGCGGGTTGTTTCTGATAGGGGTATATTTTGTTATTTCCCCTCTTTCTGCTGGTAGACGGAAGGCAGGACGCCGAACTCATCCTTGAAGTACTTGGCGAAATACTTGGGATTGTTGAAGCCCACCTGATAGGCAATCTCCGAGACGTTGAGCTGGCTCTCTTTCAGCAGCTGGACGGAACGCTTCAGGCGGATGATGCGGATGAACTCGATGGGGGTCTTGCCCGTAATCTGCGACAGCTTCTTGTAGAGATGCACGCGGCTCATGTTCAGGGCCTGTGCCAGCTCCTCTACCGACAGCTCGGGGCGCGAGATGTTCTCCTCCACATACTTGATGGCGTTGGCCACCAACTGCTCGTCCAGGGAGGTAATCTGTATCTCGCTGGGCTCGGGGTCTATCTGTGTGCGCTGCCTGCCTGCCGCACTCAGCTCTATCAGCTTGCGCATGCGCAGGATGAGCACCTCTACGTTGAAGGGCTTGTTCACGTAGTCGTCGGCACCTATCTTCAATCCTTCCAGCTTGTCCTCCACCGTCTCCTTCGCCGTAAGCAGGATAAGGGGAATGTGGCTGGTGCGTTTGTCCGACTTCACCCAGCGGCACAGTTCGTTGCCGTCCATTTCGGGCATCATCACGTCGCTCACGATAATGTCGGGCATCAGGTCGGGTATCTTCATCCAGGCCTCCTGTCCGTTGCAAGCGGTGTGGACACGGAAGTAGAGGCTGAGGCTCTCCTTCATGAAGCTCACCAGGTCTTCGTTGTCGTCCACCACTAAGGCTATCGGCTTCTTCCGCTCCTCGGGCGAGAGGGCTTCCTTCTCCTTGCCACTTCCCTCCTTCTCCTTGGCGGCGGCGAGGTCTTCGGTGGCTGCAGCCAGGGCCATCTCATCTTCGTCCTCCTCTTGGGCCAGCGACTTGGAGAGCACTTCGGAGTGCTTCACCGGAATCTGTATCACGAATACGGTGCCGGTGCCCACATTGTCCACCACCTCCACCTTGCCTTCGTGCAGCTTTACGAAGTCGTGCACCAGGCTCAGGCCGATGCCGCTACCCGTGGACTGCTCCTCGGTCTCTACCTGATAGAACCGTTCGAAGATATGCTTCTTGTCCTCGTCCTTGATGCCGATGCCGGTGTCGGCCACACGGATTTCCACCATCTCGGGCTCGCCCGGAAGCGGCTTCAACGAGACGTCTACCCGTCCGCCCGAAGGGGTGAACTTGAAGGCGTTGGAAAGCAGGTTCATCACCACCTTGCCCATCTTGTCTTCGTCAAAGGCCATGGTCAGGGCCTCCACCGAGGAGAAGAAGGTGAGGTGGACGTTTTTCTTTTCGGAGAGCATCAGGAAGGAGGTGCAGATGTTGCGTACATAGGCCACCATGTCGCCCTCAGAGAGACTGAGGTGCATGCCCGCCATCTCGTTCTTGCGGAAGTCTAACAGCTGGTTCACTAAGTTCAGCAGGCGCACGGCATTGCGATGTATCATGTTCAGCTTGTTCTGCGTAGAGGGTGAGGCGGCTTCGCCCTTGTCGTTCTCCTCCTTGATCATGGCCTCCAAGGGGGAGATTATCAGGGTCAAGGGGGTGCGCAACTCGTGGCTCACGTTGGTGAAGAAGCGGAACTTCATCTGGTTCAACTCGTTGTTTTTCTTGGCCTCTTCCTGTATCTGGCGAATCTTGAACTTCTGTTGCTCACGCCGGCGCATGAAGTAGAAGGCCAGCATGAAGACCGACAGGAAGAAGAAGACATAGAGCAGGTAGGCCCACGGTGTCATCCAGAAGGGCGGACGGATGACTATCTCCAACGTGCTCTCCTGCTGTCCCACGAGCCCGTCGCTGTTGATGGCCTTCACCTTCAGCGTATAGCTGCCGGGGGCCAGGTTGGTATAGGTCACGCGATGCAAGGAGGCATCGGCCGTCAGCCATTCATCGTTGAAGCCCTCCAGCATGTAGAGGTATCGGGTCTTGTCGGGCAGGATGTAGTTGTCCGTAGCGAAGGAAACGGAGAAGATGTTCTGCGCATAGTCCAGGGTCACCTCCTTCACACTGTTCAGCTCGCCGGGCAGGATGACATGGCCGTCATATTCTTTCCCCACCTCTACCGTCTCGCCGAAGAGCTGCAGGCCGGTGAAGATTACCTTCGGCTGCGTCTCGTTATACTGGATATCGTTGGGGGCGAAGGTGTTCACGCCATATAGTCCGCCCATGGCAATGGTGCCCGAGGGGAGACGCTTGATGGCCCGCTGGTTGAACTCGCTGCTCTGCAGGCCGTCCTTGTTGTCATAGAGGTAGAAGCGGAAGGTGTACTCTCCCGTTTGCAGGTCCTTGGTAGGGATGATGTTGCTCACGCCCTTGGCCGTCGTCACCCAGATGTTGCCGCTGTTATCCTCGGTTATGCCCGAGATGTAGCGTTCCGAATGGTTCGATGAGCTCACCCGTTGCAGACGGTCGTTCTCTAAGTCCAAGAGGTTCAGACCGTCGCGTGTGGCAATCCATATCAGTCCCCTGCAGTCCTCATAGACCTGATTGATGTTCTGGTTGGTCAGCGAGACGTTGCCCGAGCGGGTAGAAGTGAGGTTGGTAATCTCGTTGTTATTGGGGTCCAGGATGGCGATGCCCGCACTGGCTGTGCCGATGATGACAAACCCTTTCTTAGAGATGCAGATGGAGGAGAGGTAGTTGGAGACGAGGTTACTGTTGCTCTCGTTATAGGTGGTGAATTCTCCCGTCCGTGGATTGAGGCATTGCAAGCCTCCGCCCAGGGTGGCTATCCAGATATTGCCGTCGGCATCTTCGGCCAATGACCACACATTGTCGCTCGCCAAGGAGTTGGGGTTGTTGGGATTATGACGGTAGTGCCGGAAGCTATTACCGTCGAAGCTGTTCAGCCCGCCGAAGAAGGTGCCCACCCACAGTTTCCCGTTGCGGGCACGCAACAGGCAGACAATGACGTTGGTGGAAATCGTGCCAGACCCTCCGCTCTTGAAGGTCTGCTTGTAGCCGCTTCGGGGATTCCAGTATATCAAGCCTTCGTCATTGGTGCCCAGCCATAGGCTGCCGTTCCCGGCATCCTCGATGCAGTTCACGTCGCCCACTTGGTTGATGGCAAACTTGTAGATACTCTCGTTGTAGTAGGCTACACCCTTCTTGTGGGTGCCTACCCACACCACGCCGTCCTGGTCTTCATACAGGGCCGAGATGGTATTGTGCTGCAACCCGCGGTCATTGTCGGCATCTGCACGATAGGAGAGGGAGACTACCTCTTGGGTCCGCTTGTCCACGATGTCAATGCCGTTCTGGTCCTTGCCCACCCAAATCTTGCCGTGGCGGTCCTGCACAACGGCACGTATCATGTTCTGCCCTTCACGCTTGACGTATTGGTTGCGGTCGTAGACCCATTTCTTGTTGGCCAGATTGTAGACCCACACCCCTTTGGCCGAATAGATCCACAGGTATTCGTCCGAGTCGACGAACAGGGTGTAGACCTCTACATTGTTCTCGCCCAGTTCTTCGGGTATGTCGGTCAGTCTCCAGCGGATGTGCATGTCGTCCCGGTCTATACAGTAGACCGCACCATTCTCGAAAGCCATCAGGATGCCCTCCTTGCACTCGGCCATGCTCTTCAGGGGATGGGTGGGCAGCACGCCCGGCTCTACGCGCAGCGTGTCTGAGTAGTCGGTACCATAGCGGTGCAGGTAGCATCGGTTCCAGTTGGTGTAGTACCATTCGTTCTTCCGGCTGTCCACGAAGACGTAATCGGGTGGCACCATGACCTCAAAGGACTGCAGGTGCTTCATCACGTCGTCGGCAAAACTTTCGGTGTGCAGATCATAGTAGGTGTAGCCGACACCCGTATGCAACCACAGGCGGCCGTCGGCATCCTCTACCATGCGGTCTATGTAGTTGTCGGGCAGGGAACGGGGATTGTCACGCTCGTTGCGGAACACCTTGAAGACATAGCCGTCATAGCGTGCCAGCCCCGACGCGGTGGCAAACCACATGAAGCCTTTGGAGTCTTTAATGATGGTGGTGATTTGGTTGTTGGGTAGTCCGTCTTTCACCTCCAGGTGTTTGAACATATAGTCTTGAGAGGCTGCCGAAGTGCAGAAAAGACAGGCTATAAGAAGCAGGAATATGGCCGGTGTTTTCATATAGTTTACAGATTAAGGGCTCTTTGTCGCTGCAAATGAAGCAAAAAACGATGGAAAATACAAGAAACCGGTACGTTTTTATTCCAGTAGGACAAAAAAAATGTAAGCACGACCTTCACAAGCCATGCTTACCCTAAAAACCTATATTATTAATAAACCCTATGAAAACGTTTTTTCTTTATTGACCGATTACAATTATTCCTAACTCTTATTTACATTGTATTTTGTTTATTTTGTTCATAGGGGTGCATTGTTGTATATCGTTTCCAGTGTATAGGATTCGTCCTTGGTGAAGACGGCCTTCTTCATGACGGCAATCACCTCCTTGGCATTGTTCAGGTAGGCTCCCGTGGCATGGTCTATCAGGCCCGAATTCTCTTTTCCCGTCCCTGCATAGCCATTGTCCCAGAAGAAGGTGGCCAGGCCGTGCTCCTTGGCTGCCTTGCAGATGTACTCTAAGTAGTACTTACGGAAGGCTTCGCCTCTGTCGGTGTCGCGGTGCACGCATCCCATCTCTCCGATATAGACCGGAATGCCCTGATCCACGAAGCGTGCCTTCAGTTGTCCGAAGACCTCCTTGATGCTGTTCTCGTCGGCATGGGGCAGTGCCTTGCCTACGCGTCCGGTGTGTCCCCATTCCGTATAGCTGTTGTCCAAGGCATACTGGTAGGGATCATAGAAGTGCACGCTTACCCACAGCCGGTTCGCTACGCGGTCCACGGGCAGTTTCAGGTGTTCAATGGTCAGTGAGGGATTGGTGCAATAACCGGGAACGGCTAAGTAGCGGTCGGCATTCTTGCCGCCCACGTTGCGCACGGCATCCACGAACACTTGGTTCCATTCGTTCAGCACGCCATATTGCCGTCCGCCATCGGTACGGTTCTCGCCCCAGCCCCAGCCGCCGTCGTGGATTTCGTTCATGGCTTCGAATATCAGGAAGCGTCCCTTCTCCTTGAAGCGTTCGGCTATCTGTGTCCACATGGCAGCCAGCTGCGCCTTGGTGGCGGCCAGTACGGAGTCGTTCTTGGCTGCCTCCTTGATGTTGAGCCAATATCGGCTGTCGGCACCGTCGTGATGGATATTGATGATGACCTTCAGACCGGCTTGCTCGGCCCAACCGACGAGTTCGGCCACGCGATCCATATAGGCACCCTCTATTTTGTATTCGGGAGCCTTGCCTACCTTGCCCAGCCAAGTGATGGGGATGCGCACGGAGGTGAAGCCGGCACGAGCCACACTGTCGAAGGTAGCTTGTGTAGCCGCGGGATTCTGCCAGCTGGTTTCATCGGCCACCCCGTTGTTGTGTGCGTCCATCTGGTTGCCCAGGTTCCATCCCAAGCCCAGCATCTCGGCCACTTCATAAGGTGTAGAGGCTGTGAGCGTGTCGGCACTCTCTGTCCCGCTGCTCTTCTCTTGTCTCCCGGCCTGGGAGCAGGAGAGCAGGAACAGGATGCCCAGCAGCATCACGCCTGATATACCATATCTGTTCTTATGCTTTCTCATCTTGTCTTAAAACGGATAGTTACCCTCGGCAGCTCCCTTCATGATGCCGTCGAGCACATAATTGTCTTGGGTCTCGCCCGTGTAGCGGCTGATGCAGCCATTGACGCCGATGTCCCACAGGAAAGGTACCAATCCGTGGTTCTTAGCCTCGCGGGTCACCACTTCGTGCCACTGCTGGCGCGACTTGTCATGAGCCTCTTGTGTGTCGCCCAGGCCGGTGCGGATGATTACGCCATATTCGCCCAATATCATGGGAATGCCCTGGTCGGCAAACTTGTTCTTCATCTTCTTGAACTGGCTGCGTACATGACTTTCGTCGCCCCAGGTGGAGTTCCTGTCCGAACCGGAAACCATGTAGTCGCCCCAATAGTAGGACATCTTGCCCCACTCCTCGTCCTTATCCATGCCGCAGAAGTTCCACGGGTCATAGTAGTGTACCTCTACCAGCAGACGGTTGGGCACGACATCCTCGGGCAGACTGAACAGTTCCACGGTCTTGTCAATGTTGGTGGAGGGCCCCTGCACAATCAGGTTGCGCACGGCATTGTTACCGCCCGTTTCACGCACGGCATCTACAAAGGCCTGCTCATACGCCTTCAGCACTTTCATCTGTTCGGCATTCTCCACGTTAGGCTCGTTACAACCTGCCAGCAGCAGGTGCTCGTCATAGTGGTTCAGCTTTTCGGCTATCTGCTTCCACAGGGCATATTGCTTCTTGGTGTTCTCTTCCTGCTTGTCGGCTGTGCAGTTGTTCTCCAACCAGCCGCCGTCCCAGTGGATATTCACAATGGCATACAGGTCATTGCTCACGCAATAGCCCACCACTTCGTTCACGCGATTCAGCCAGCTCTCTTTCAGTTTGTAGGTTGTCTGGTCTTCAATGTAGTAGTCCCATGCACAGGGTATGCGCACGGCGTTGAATCCGGCCTTTTTCACTCCTTCGATGTAGGCCAGGGTCACCTGTGGATTGCCCCACATGGTTTCTCCGGCTGTCTTGCTGTCGGCGTTTACGGCTTCCAGCGTGTTGCCGATGTTGATGCCGGTGTACAGTTTGGCGGCCAAGGTCAGGGCATCACTCTCCATGCCTACGCTGGTTATTTCCAGTTTCTTCTGGCTCACGGTCACTTTCTCGGACTTGTCTCCTAAGCTGAACGTGATGTAGCCCGTGCGGTCACTGCCATAGTTGGCCGTCACCTCAAACTGCAGGCTCTTCTCCTGCATGGAGGCACGGGTGTTGGCTATCTGCTTGATCCAACTCTCCTCAATGCTTATTTCAGGTTCGCCGTTGGTGGTATAGCTGATGGTGAGGGTTTCACCTTCGGGCTTCACTTCATAGGAGGTCTTGGCTACAATCAGTCCGTCGGCGGCACTCTGCACCACTTGTACGCTCTTGCTCAGCTTGCCGGAGGTCACACTGATGAGAGCCTCGCGGTCGTCAGTCTCCGTATTGGCTTCTGCAGTCACGTTGTATTTCACTAATTTGGTTGAGGTGGTTGTAGACGGTTCCACCTTGCACCAACTCTGGTTGCTGCTCACTTCCACCTCGCCGTCGGCCTGGATAAAGAGCTCCAGCGAGCCGCCGTTCTTGGCAAAGGTCAGGCCGTTGCCATCGGCCGAAGTCTTGATTTCGGTGGCGATGGCGGGTTCATCATCACTTCCTGAACATCCCGTCAGGAACAGGGAGACCATACAGGTCAGCAACAGCAGGCAATTCTTCATATGCTTCATATCGTTCATCTTCTTAAAGTTCATTTGGGGGCATTGTTATAGACTGCATCCAGCGTGTAGTCTGCTTCGTCGGAGAAATAGCCTCTTACCATTACTTCCACCACATCCTTGGCGTTGTTGATGTAGGCACCGGTGGCATGGTTGAAGAGACCGGAGTTCTCCTTGCCGCTGCCTGTCGCACCGTTGTCCCAATATATCGGAGCCAGTCCATAGGTGCGGGCAGCCTTGCACAGGTATTCCAGGTAATACTTGCGGAACGATTCGGCACGCTCGGTCGAGCGGTGTACACAGCCCATCTCACCGATATACACCGGATAGCCCTTGTCCACATACTTGGTCTTGAGTTTGTTGAAGTAGTTCTTCATGTCAGTTTCGTCGCCATAGGACTCCTTCTTACCCGTTGCACCCGTGTGTCCCCATTCCGAGAACTTGTCGTTCAGGGTGTACTCATAGGGGTTGTAGTAGTGTACGGCCACCATCAGACGGTTCTGCTTGTCGGTGGGGATAACCAGGTGATCCATGGTGAGGTCGGGGTCGGCACAATAGCCGGTTACGGCCAAGTAGCGGTTGGTATTCTCACCTCCAACGGCACGCACAACGTCTACGAACAGTTGGTTCCATTCATTCAGAATCTGGTATTGCTTGCCACCGTCGCTGCGGTTGCCTCCCCAGCCCCATCCGCCGTCATGAATCTCGTTCATGGATTCGAATACCAGGAAGTTGCCCGTATTCTTGAACTTCTCGGCAATCTGTGTCCAAAGGGCACTGTATGTGGCCTTAATTGCCGTATTCTTGCTTTCGCTGCTTGCGGCATCCTTGATGTTCAGCCAGTAGGCACTGTCGGCACCATCGTGGTGCATGTTGATGATAACCTTCAGGCCTGCAGCCTGGGCATAACCCACCACTTCGGCAATGCGGTTCAGCCATGCGGCATCAATGGTGTATGAAGGACCGTCACCGAACTGGCCCATCCAGGTGATAGGGATGCGGACGGAGGTGAATCCAGCAGCGGCAATCTTTTCAAATGTCGTTTGGGTTACGGCAGGATTTCCCCAGGCCGTTTCGTTGGCTACACCGTTGTTGTGTGCATCAAACTGGTTGCCTAAGTTCCATCCCAATCCCAACTGGTAGGCTATGCTTTGGGCATCACCGTCGGTGAAGTTGAGGCTGCCGCTCTGCTCACCGGCCAGCTGCTTCACGGTTACGGTCTGTGTCAGTGTGCCGAGCGTGAAGGTGATGCTGCCTGTGCGGGCATCGCCGCGGTTGGCTGCAATGCTGAATGTCTTGGTCTTGGCCACCATGCTTGCACGTGTCTGGTCGGCCGTTATCCAGTTGTCGTTGATGGTGATGGAAGGTTCGCCGTTGGTGGTGAACTTCACTTCGATGGTGCCTCCGGCGGCTGCGATGTTCTCAAAGAGGTCTTTCTCTATCAGCAGTCCATCGGCAGCGGTCTGTGTCACCTTCATGGATTGGGTGATTCCACCTCCCTTGATGGTGATGGTGGCCGTACGGTCTTCTGTGGTGGTGTTGGCTTCGGTGGTCACTTCATAGCGTGCCGTACCGTTGGCCGTAGTGTTGACATGCTTCACGCTACACCATGCGGCATCCGATGTCACTTCCAGTTCCACATTGGCGGATATGCTCAGGTAGTTCGTTCCTCCGGACTGTGCGAAGGTCATGCCTTCGTTGGCGAGATTGTTGGGTATGATAATCTGGGGTTCTTCCACCTTGTCGCTGTCACTGGAACAACTTACTGCCGTCATGGAAAGCGCAACCAAGGCACCCAACATCATCAACCAATTTCTCAAACTATTCACCATCTTGTCTTGTTTTTAGCTATACGTTTATTCTTGAATCGGTGCCTTGCTGTCAAGGCAACATTTCACGTTTGCAAAAGTAATTCATTCACTCGTAAACTTCCTGACTAAATGTTATTTTTAGGGGTATTATTTGTTGCTCGGAGGGTATCTCTGTATTCAAAAAGAGGAATATATACTTCATCACCTATTTAATATATACTTCATCGGGCATTTAATATAACTTCATCGGCAGTTTAATATATACTTTGTCGAACAAGTAGGTGCTGTTCTAAAAACAGCAATGGCTGCATCCCTCCGAAGAGAGTATGCAGCCATTGAGGTTAAGTGTACTTTATTGGATGTTCCTTAATCAATATTTGCCGGGAGTAACGACTTTATTGATTGTTACATTTACCTTTGAAGTGTCCACGAGGTCTTTCCACAAGCCATACAGTTCAATAGTCCATACTACAGCACCTTCACAGTTACCATTCAGATAAGCGTATACCTGATAGGTTCCGTCACCGGTTACTGTCGTATCGCCATAGCCGGCACCACCCCAATACTGAGTATCCCAATCAGCTTCAGCAAAACTCAGTTCTGTCTTGTAGCTGGCAGCAGCTCCGTCAATCAGGTTTCCGTCAATGCCAGAGATGGTGAAGTCTACCAACATCAGTCCGTTGAATCGAAGTTTGTCGTTATAGAACTGCGGAGCAACCGCACCACCATTGCCGTATTCATTGTAAATCTCAATGCGTCCATCAGTTCCGTTTCCATCTTTATTTTGGAATTGTATAGCATCGGCGTTTGTTGCCTGTTCTACATCGGCATCCAATTTGATTGCGTCTACTGTTACTGTAACCAATAACGGGTCTACGATGTCTGCCATCAGGTTCGCAATGTCTACACAGAATACAGCAGCGCCCTCGGTCAAAGCGGTTGTCTCCATCCATACGGTGTAAGTTCCGTCACCGGTTACATTGGCTTCATATTGTCCCATACTGAGTCCTGACCAATAGGACGGTTCCCAATCGGCATCGGCATATTCCAAACCGGCTACATAAGAACCAGCTGCACCTTCTTTCAAATTGTCGGTAACACCTCCTAATGTGAAGCTGACAACCATATTCTTATTGAACTTTATGGTAGAAGGATCTACTGCGGGAGCGTTAGCTGTTGCACCATACATGTTGTAGATTTCAATACGTAACCTACCATTGCCTTCCAAATCGCCCCATACCAAGTTGTCCATATTCGGATTCAGCACGGCATACGGACGAACCGAGCGAACAGCGAGAGTCGATTCAATGGTAGATGTTCCTACCTTGGCGTTGGTGCTTGCAAAGTTCAGCGTAGAGCCATAAGCGGCATTGGTACTGTTGGAAGTAGCACTCCAATAGAGCCCCTGACCATTGGTAGCCGGCATAAATATGCTGTTGCCATTGTTGGCAGTGAATCGCATACCTTCTACGCCCTCCACGGTAGTCCATTCTTGTGTGGTGTTTGCTACCAATTCGGCAAAGTGGGCTTCGGTGGGCATTTGGCTGCTCATCGGAGTGTCTACATCAATGCTCAGGCGAGATACCACATCGTCACCATATGCAAAGGTTGCACCACTCTCTTGTTCGGCTTCGGCTCCAATGTTGCATTTAGCCCAAAGCACGCTCAACCCTAAATCTATATATTCCATAACCTGACTGGCAGTCGTGAATGATTTGGTTTCGCCGTATATGTAGCTTTCACCCACTTTCGCGTATGCTACATAATAGTAGGTAGTGCCCGGTAACAAGGATTCCACCAGACCCAACGCATATTCATTGCCTTCTTTTACTTCCGCTTCGGTCAATGAAACCTTAACGCCTGTGGCAGTCTCAACGCCGTCAGTTCCTGTTATCGTTGCCTCAAATTTAGCCTTGGTAGCTGTAACGTCTGCCGCATCGGCTGTCGTAACCTTCACTTGTGTGGCTACAAAAGACTTCACTTCACCAAAGTAGTTCACCTTTTTCTGAAGAGTTACATAGGTGGCATAATAGTAGGTAACCCCTGTCGTGAGTCCCGTGAGCGTCACTGTAACATTTCCGTTCTCGTCCACACTGCCTACTTTCTTTGTTCCACTGGCAGTAGGATTCTCATTGGTGCTGTAAATGACACCTACTTCATAAGAGGACGATGATACCAATGTCAAATCCTTTACTGTTCCTTGGATTTGGGCAGAAACAGCCGTAGCATCTGCTGCTCCTGTCGTAATCTCGGATACGATTTCACCAGTTCTGATGGTATAGTCTTCCGTATCGTCTTCACAAGAAGAGACGAACATTCCTATAGCTAACAGAAGAGTACCTGATAAATATCTAAGTTTCATAATTTCTTTTTATTAAATTGTTTGATAAACATCATTCTTCAGAAACAGGAATAAATGGAGTTCCGGTATCTGTATTTACTGTAATGGTAACAGCTATGCTCGAAGTAAATGAATATTTAGGGCCATCGGCTGCTGTAGCGCCCCAAGGATTAAGAATGTAACGACGAGCTGTTGTTTCAGCATCACCTATACCTCTGTCAATAGCTGTATCATCAAATTCAATGCTTGTGCCATCTACCTTGATATCCTTAATGGCTACATCCATATTCGGAAAATCTTTCAAAATCTTTTCAATGTCCAGATACATACCATAAGCGGCACTGCTCGAACCATTGACAGTAAGAGTATAATCCCCATTTCCGGGAATGAATACAGGATCGCTATAGATAAATACCCAATCAGTATCAAAGAAATTCAATGTAGCTTTATATTGTTTGGTAGCACCGGCTACTTGAGGTACCCAATGATAACCCATATATTGATACAAGTTTCCCTGATCGTCCACTTCCTTCGAAGCAAGCCACAAATCTGTCAACGCTCCGGAGAAATCATCCACTTCGTATTGCATGATTCGCAAGGAATTGTCCGGATTGGTCATCAGTTTGGCACGACCATCTGCCGACAATGTAATTTGAGGAAGAGCCGGTTCGAATGTATAGATACCTTCGTCGCTCAATGTATACGAACCTGTAGTTTCGTTACCACTGATATCGGTAAACGAATATTCTCTTGTTCCGCTATTAAGGACTAAAATAATTTCTTCTATGCCACTTACAGGAGTGAAAGCTGCAGAAGCGGCCTTCAAAGAACCGTCCAAATTACACCAGTCGAACGGAGTATCATCAGAAAGCTTATAAGTAATTACCTTATTCGTCTTAGGCTCTACATAATCTCTCCAATCAGTAGCCAGTTCGGGAACAACATCATTGTTTACTGCCGGGGGAGTCCAATTGTTATAATAGTCTTCCGAAATGTAATTAAAACATAACAAACAAGGATCGGAAGCTCTAATTACACCAATCTGCATGGTATTTTCAGTCAACGACAACAGTTTCAAGGTACCTGTCCATGAAGCTACTTGAGCGTCATTGGTCGCATCGTGCAACAATTCAACATCGGTAAATGCAATGGTATGATTATTGACATCGAGCATAAACTTACCGGTCTGAGTACGTCCCAATGAATTTTGTACGGTTGTCAGGTTAGAGCCACCGTTAAGGTCAAATTCCATGTAACCAAAATCCATGGCTGTTGCATCGAATTGCCAACCGGCAACACCACCCCAATCGGCATCCCATGCCCAAGAGTCGGCACCATCCAATACAACACCATTGGTTATGGTTTCCCAAGAATCGTCAGTACCCTTAAAGAATACCGGACCGGCGAAATAACGGCTCACTCCATTCTCGTCCAAATCAATGAACCATTTTTTACTGTTACCAACTCCACCGGTAAGCATTGTCCACAACTCATCGGTTACAAAATCTGCACAGAAGGAATTAATTGTAAAGGTAGTTTCCTGACCATATACAGCACCTCCACGGGTTTCTATACCAAACTTAACCGAATAAGTACCTTCGAAAGGCATTTTCAATGTAATCTTATGTTCTTGGCTACGTCCTTGCGGATGTTCCCACAGCGGAGTGTATTCGGTACCCAATAAGTTTTCCAAATATACAATATTCGGATTGCTGGAATCATGGGTGATGGAGTATGCGATACCCTCTACCAAATCTCCAGGCACGAATTCCTTTGCACCCAAATCGTACTCATCGGGTGTACAAGCGGAGAACAGTACCATCACGCTTGCAACAAATGAATATATATAAGATTTCAATTTCATAATCTATTTGTCTTTAATGATTAAATTCTTGTACTATTGATTACCAACCTTGGTTCTGTTTCAATGTTCCGCCAGAAAGGGTAATCTGGTTGTAAGGAATCTGAGATAAACCATTAGTAGACTTCATTTTGTCTGCAGTGATGACCACAGCGTCTTCATTACCTCCACTATACACTTTGATGTTGGTAACGAGTTGGTTGGCCGCTGCATCTACACCCTGGCGCAACAAATCCCAATAGTTGATGCTTTCAAAACAGAACTCAAACTTACGCTCCTTCATGATGTTTTCCTTGCTGACGGTTACAGCCGGAGCATTGCCGCCAAAGGCACGGTTGCGCACTTCGTTGAAGTAGGCCTGTGCATTGCTGCTGCCCAGTTCTGCTGCCATGAGCAATACGTCGGCATAGCGAATCAATACATAATCCTGGTGATTGGAAATCTGGAAGTCACCGGAACCGTCTTCCTTGGATGCCGATGTGCCATCTGCAAAACAGAGAGGAGAGTATTTCTTCACAGCATAACCTGTATATTCACGCTGATCCTTATAGCTGGCTGCCCATTCGTCATCAGAAGTAATGCCTTCACCTGCCATATCGATGATAGAAGCAGCTTTGCGGGTGTCGCCTGCTGCAAACTCATTAACGAATGCGGGGTTAACGGTCAAAGCACCCCAGCCTTTACCATAAGGTGCGGCATTCAGTGAACGCATACCTAACATTACCTGCCAACGGTTACCGTCGTTGTTGCCGTTATAGTCCTGAGAAGAGGTAAACTTCATGGCCAGGATGGTCTCTGCATTACCATCACCGGCATAAGTGTTCAGAAGCTTGGTCATATCGGCCTTTTCACCTTCGGCAGGAGCATCTACTACTGCAGCAGAAGCGGCCGGCCACAGGTTCTTGAATTCAGGAATCAGAGAGAATTCACCGGAGGCGATGATGTCTTCGCAAGCAGCCAAAGCTTCGGCCTTGGTTACGCCAGTCGGTTCCTTGCCATAGTAGCCGGTATAGAAGAGGTAGGCACGGGCCAAGAGGGCTTCTGCGGCATACTTGGTGACATGTCCGTCATTGTTGGCTGCATCTGCCTTGGGATAGGCGTCTGCCGGTATATTCTCGATGGCATATTTCAGGTCACTGAAAATCAAAGCATACACTTCGTCGGCAGAAACCTGCGGGCGATTCTCGTTTACAGGAACTTCAAACAAAGGAATATTGCCCCACAAACGTACCATGTCGAAGTAGAGCAATGCGCGGATGGTGCGGCATTCGCCCATATAGGTACTGTGCATGCTACCTTCTTCTTTCCACTGGATTTGCTCTTCGTGAGCAATCAGTTCATTGCAGCGGTAAACGGCGGCATAATAGTTCTTCCAATCGGTTTCATACATGTTCAAGTCGGCCGGTGATTGGGCGATGTCGAATCGGTCAATGGCCTGATAGGCACGGCCGTCGCCATTACCTGTGGCACCGAAGCACTCATATGACATGACTTCAGAACCTAAGTAGAAGCCTACTCCCATAGCCGATGAAGTCTGACGCCAACCGTCGTAGCAACCAATCAGGGCACGATAAGCATCACTCTCGGTCTTGTAGAAAGTCTCTGTGTTTGATTCGGTCTTGGATTCTACATCAAGGAAACTTTCCGAGCAGGAGGTCATGCCCAAGCCCAAGCTCAGCACTCCTGCCAATAATATATTGAATTTCTTCTTTTCCATATCGCTATCAATTAGAATTTAAGATTTAAACCAACCAAAACAGTACGGGGACGAGGATAGTAACCTACGTCAATTCCGGATACCCATCCCTGAGTACCATAACCGATTTCGGGATCCATACCGTCATATTTGGTGAATGTAAAGGCGTTCTGTACCTGAGCATAGAGGCGGGCTTGGCTGATGCCTTTCCACTTGAGCAACTTGCTGAAGTCATAACCTACCGTGATGTTGCTGATGCGCAGGTAGTCACCGTCCTGAATGAAAAGGTCAGAGAACTGCCAGTTGATGTTCTGCTCAGTTACGCGCGGGATGCGGTTGCTGGTGCCTTCACCAGTCCAACGGTCCAGGATGGCCGTGGTATAGTTGGCATATTTATTGGCATGCTGGCGATAGGACTGTACGATTTGCTGTCCGACAGCACCGTTGGCTACCAAGGAGAAGTCGAAGCCCTTGTAGTCAAAGCCCAGATTGAAGCCGAAGGTGAAATCGGGAATACCATTACCCAAGTCTACCTTGTCGTCGTTGTTGATAAGACCGTCATGGTTGAAGTCTACATACTTCACATCGCCCGGCTTCACATCGGACTGCAACACACCGTTGCCGGCGGCAATCCAGTCGCTGATTTCCTGCTGGTTCTGGAAGATACCGCAAGTCTTGTAGCCCCAGAAGTAACCAATAGCATGGCCGTTCTCGGCACGATAGAACTCGGGTGCATTGTCGTACAATTCGTATGCGTTACCATGAATGATACCGTCGGTATTGGGAATTTCGCCTACTTCATTTTTGTTGTAAGAACCGTTGATACCTACGTTGTAGTGGAAGTCTTTACCGATCTGGTCATTCCAAGTCAAGGCCACTTCCACACCGGTGTTCTTCACACTACCACCGTTAATGTAGGGAGCACCAGCACCGGCAGTTGCCAAGATAGGAGCTTCCACCAACCAGTCTTTGGTCTCCTTGATGTAGAAGTCAAAGTTTACGCCTAAGCGGCTGTCCAACAGACGGGCATCGAAACCAATGTTGGTCTGCTCGGATGTTTCCCACTTGATGTCGGCATTCGGCAGACGGCTGGGGAATGCACCCCAGGTAGAAGCCAATAAGCTGGCGGAAGTAGCTGAGTCATAACCATAGTTACCAAACAGGTAGTGGGTATTGGCGCTTTTTACGGGTGCCAGATACTGATAGTTGCTGATGTTCTGATTACCTACCTGACCCCAGCTTGCACGGATTTTCAGGAAGTCCAGCCAAGACTTGGTGCTCTCCATGAATGCTTCATTGGTGATGGTCCAACCGGCAGAGATGGAGGGGAAATAACCGAAACGGTTGCCACGGGCAAACTTGGAAGAACCATCGGCACGCAGGGTGGCGTTTACCATATAGGTCTCTTTCCAGTTCCAGCCCAGACGGCCGAAGTAAGAAACGGTGCGGCTTTCATCGTGGGGGTTGCCGGATGCTCCTAAACCATCAGCGGTAGAAGCGGCTGTACCATTGGCTATATAAGCGTGGTCCCAGTCATCAAATCCTTCTTTCAAAGAGGCTTGGCTGGCTCCTACGTATGTCCCTTCGTAACGAGAGGCTTCCATACCAATCAGGGCATTGAAATGATGGTCGTTGATGTCCCAATCGTAAGTAGCGGTATTCGTCCAAGTCATGCTCAGGCTGGTGTTCATGTTCTGGGAAACACCGGTCTTGGCATTATTATAGGAATAAACGGAGAACTGATACAGCGGAGAGAAACTGCGGTATTCGGAAGAACCGTAGACTGCACCGAACACGGTCTTGATCTTCAGGTTCTTGATGGGCTGTAACTCTGCATATACGTTACCGGAGAATGTTGCGTTCTTGTTCTCATTGTTGGTATTGGTCATCATGCTTCCATAAGGGTTGCCGTCACCGTTGTACCAATCGCTGTTGCTTGTGTCGTTGTAAGGAGAGTCGTAGATGTTGTTGTCGCTGTAGACAGGTGTAATCGGAGAAGTACCAAAGGCACCACGCAACGTGTTGTTGTATTGATTGCCTACACCGATACCGGTGTTCTTTTTATAGACGAAGCTTACTTGTTCGCCTACTTTCAGCATGTCATTGAGCAGTTTGTGCTCAGAGTTGATACGGAAGTTGTAACGCTCGTAGTTGGAAACATCTGCACCGCCTACGATACCTTCCTGCTGCATATATCCCAAAGAGAGGGCGTAAGTGGAAGTTTTGGAACCTCCTGTCACGCCGAGGCTATAGCTCTGTGTCTTGGCATCATCCTTGAACATGGTGTCAATCCAGTCTGTATCAACAAGGTTGCCGTTGGCATCATAGATGGACTTGATATTGGCCCAGTCGTATACGGCACCACCGCTGTTCAGTGACTGTTCGTCCATGATGGCCATGTATTGCTGGGCGTTCAGCATGTTGGCCTTGCGGGCTACATTCTGGATGCCATAGTAAGCATCGAATGAAACCTGTGCCTTGCCTTCACGACCCTGCTTGGTTGTTACCAATACAACACCGTTAGCGGCCTGTGCACCATAGATGGCAGCCGAAGCAGCGTCCTTCAACACGTCAATGCTTTCGATGTCGGCAGGATTCAGGGTGGAGATGTCACCGCCTACACCGTCAATCAGGTAGAGAGGACCGGAGTTGCCTACGGTTCCCAAACCACGGATTTGCACCTTCATGCTTTCACCCGGCTGGCCGGAAGTGGAAGTGATGCTCACACCGGGAGTCTGTCCCTGCATGGCCTGCAGTGGGTTGGTGGTGTTCAGTTTGGCGATGTTTTCACCTTTTACCTGTACAGTGGCACCTGTCACTAACTTCTTCTTCATGGTGCCGTAGCCCACAACGACCACTTCGTCCAACATTTCGTTGTCCTCGGCCAACACTACGTTGATGGTGGGGGAGGCACCGACCTTGATTTCCTGGGTCTTGTAGCCGATGTAGGAGAAGACCAATGTCTGTCCCTGACTGGCGGTCACACTGTAGCGGCCGTCGATGTCTGTGATTGCACCTGTACCGGCTTCTTTCACCTGCACACTGACACCAATCAACGGTTCGTTGTCGGTTGCAGATGTAACAACGCCGGAAATGGTCTTGCTTTGAGAAGGATTAGCCTGAAGGCTACTGATTGCAGGCAACAGAAGTAGCATTGCCAATGCAACACGGCATAAAATTAAATTCATGCACTTTTCAAAGAATGTTTTTCTCATTGTACATTGTTTAATGGTTAATATTATTTTTTCGTTTGCATTCACGTTTTCATAGTAATGCGTGGCAAAGGTATGAAAATGCAGAAACGTGAAGCCCTGCATTTGTTATAAAAAAGAGCGGAGTTGGTTAACCTCGCTCTTTAAATGTTATAAAATAAGGTATCATTTGTTTCTCATCCTTCGTCAGATGCCCTCACGGGCCTCATATTCTAAGGAGGCGAGGATGAAAGTGCCGATGGCCTTGCCTTCGTTTTGGGTGATAGTGACGTCTTTTCCGCAGAGGTAATAGTTGGCAGTTCCGGTGCGGGAGAGGTCTTTAGCCGGTCCGAGTCCGGCCGAAGCGCAAGTCTGCACGATGTCTATCTTGCCGTTGTTTTCACGGATGAAGGTTTTCAGCAGACCTTGATAGGCTTTCTCGGCTACCGGCATGTAGGTCTCCTTGTCGAGCAGTCCCAGACGGATGCCTTTCAGATAGGCATAGGTGAAGATGCAGGAGCAGGAGGCTTCCAGGTAGTTGGCCTGTGTGCCTACGTTGTAGTGCTTGCCGTCGGCCATAAGGTCACCTGCGCCGTCGCCTGTCCGGGTGGCATCATATTGCAACAACTGATACCATACACCGGAATCTGCATCTTGCCAACGCTTCAGGCCTGCGGCCACTTGTTGCAGGATGGCGGTGATGTCGCCATATGCAGGATGCTCTTCAGGCATATACTCCAGCACGTCGACCAATGCGGCGAAATACCATCCCATGCCACGGCCCCAAAACTCTTTGCTGCATCCCTTGAAAGGCTCTTCGCGGTTGGCCCAGAAAGAGTTCTCGTCTTCGGGCATGGCCGACCAGGCATGATAGTTCAACTGTACGTCGGGATTATAGGTGTAGTGGTGGATGGTCTTGAACTGGTGGGCAATGTCGCTCCAACTCTCCATGTTCTCCTCAGGGTTTTCGCTGCCGAAGCAGTGCTGCCACTGTGCATAGATGGGTGACCCCATGAAGAGACCGTCTAACCACATCTGATTGGGGTAGACTGCCTTGTGGAAGAATCCGCCTGCACCGGGAAGACCCTCGGCGATGCGTGAGTGATCATATTTCAGCTTGTTGCGAATCAGGGTGGCGGCATTCTTGTAGCGTTCGGCATCCTGAATGTTGCCGCGACGCAACTCCTCCCGATAAAGGGCAAAATAGACATTTCCGGCCGGCAGGTCATCAATGTTGCTGGGACGGAGGGCAAACGCTCCCTTCTTGTTGCGTATCACGCTGCCGTCTTCATTGGTGCTGTTGTCGGCGAATGCCTTTACGGCATCATAATAGGCCGTCTTCTCGGGATACATCTGCCAGGCTTTCAGAACGGAGTTGGCCACCAGGCCCGATACATAGTCCCATACCGTTTCGCCCAGTTGATCGTGATGGTTGCGGTTGCAGTAGAAATCGCCCAGTCCGTGCGACTCCACCATCCATTGGGAATATTTCACCTGCTCTGTCTCTCGCTTGCCGGACGTACAGGCCGTCAAAACGGTCAGGACGAGTAAAAGGAGGGTTGACTTCTTCATGTTTTTCATGGTTCTTTATTAGATTAGTTACTTCATATTTTTTGCGAAGATAGCCGATTCCTTGCGATCTGCAAAACTTTGGAGAATATTTTTCGTGAAAGGAAAAAGCGCAAGCACTCGTCCGCTTCTTGGGACGGGCTTGCGCATTGCTCACCTAACCTGAGTTTTGTTCGTTTTTACTTTGTTTCTCGTTTGCAGCCCCAAAGTTAATGAAAGAGAACGTTACAGTAGTGTTAAACGAGTGTAAAATTGAGCGTTTTTTTTTGTCTTATTCGCTTTTTTTTTGTCTTATTCCTGTCTCAAAAGTGTCTTATGACGCAGATAACCGCCCTGCTATATATATAATAAGGTGTAAGTTCCGGTTTCGCTATTGAACGAGTCGGTTCCAAATAAATGTGGCCAAAGAAACCATATCTCAAAATAATTTGTTTTCTTTGCAGATGGAATCATTGAAAGAGAAACGATGGTGCAATCCGTGAGAAAAAGAAAATGGCTGAAATGGGTGGTGGGGCTGATGCTTGCGCCTGTGGCTCTGTTTGCTTTGCTGATGGTGTTGCTCTATGTGCCGCCGGTGCAGAACTACATCCGGCAACAGACCACAACCATCGCCTCGGAAGCTACGGGTATGCAGATAGATGTGGAACGCATCCACCTGCGTTTCCCTCTTAACCTTTTGGTAACAGGTGTCAAGGTGGTACAACCTGCCACTCCTCCCGATACCCTTCTGACTTTGCAGAGCCTGAACGTCCATGTGCAGGCCTGGCCTCTGTTGCGTGGACGCATTGAGGTGGACAACATCGCACTGGAGGAGGTGACGGTCAATTCGGCCCATCTTCTGCCGGGCATGAAGTTGCAGGGCGTGTTGGGCGACTTCACCTTGCAAAGCCACGGGGTGGACCTCTCCCGGGAAAGCGTGGTGCTGAACGATGTCCATCTGAGTGACACGCATGTCCATCTGCTGCTGAACGATACCACTGACACGCCTCCGGACACAACCGCTTCTGCTCCTCTGAACTGGCGGGTGGAGTTGCAACGCCTCCACTTGCAGAACCTCTCCGTAGAGATGGAGATGCCGACCGACTCCACCATGCTGCGTGCAGCCATTGGCGAGACTCTCCTGGAAGATGCCGTAGTGGACTTTCGCCGACAGGCTTATGCGTGGCGCAAGTTTCTGCTGACCGGCTCTGCCTTCTCCTATGATGTGGGTACGGCCACACCGGCTGAAGGCTTCGACCCCGCTCACATAGCCCTGCGCGACATACAGGTGGCCATTGACTCTGTCCACTATCATGGGCGCAACATGAATGCCGCCATCCGTCAACTCTCCATGTATGAGCGTTCGGGCCTGAGCATCACTTCACTCACCGGACACCTCCATGCCGACACGACCCTGATTCGTGTGCCCGACCTGCGCCTCTCCACGCCTCACAGTGAGATGGACTTCTCCACACAAACCTATTGGGAACTGCTGGACATCCCTACCTCCGGACAACTCTCCGCACGCTTCAATGCCTATATCGGCAAGCAGGACGTGATGCTGCTGGCCTCCGGTGTGCCCGAAACCTTTAAGGAAGCCTATCCCTTCCGTCCACTGGTGATTCATGCCGGTACGGAGGGCAACCTGAAGCAGATGCAGATTTCACGCTTCACGGCCGAACTGCCCGGTGCCTTTACCCTGAGCGGAGGAGGCGAACTGTGGCACCTGACCGACAGTTTGAAACGCAACGGCTCGATAGACCTGGACATGCAGACACAGAATCTGGACTTCCTGGCCGGACTGACCGGCGTGACACCTGACGGCTCGCTCGTGGTGCCCGACAGCATGACACTCTCTGCCCGCCTGAATCTGGATGGCCCTCAATGCAATGCCCTCCTGAAAGTGCGCGAGCGTGAAGGCTCATTGGACTTGACAGCGGCCTATAACACAGCTACCGAAGTCTATCGTGCCGACCTTGTGGCCGACAGTCTGCAGCTGCACCGCTTCTTGCCACGCGACTCCATCTATATGCTCTCGGCCACTCTCTCGGCCCATGGACAAGGTATGGACTTTACCTCGCCACGCACCAAGGCCACGGCCGACCTCTCTCTGCACCGACTCCACTATGCCCGTTGGATGCTCTCCGACATGCAGTTGAAAGCCGGGCTACACTCTTCCGTGGCCTCTGTCTCCCTGAACAGCAACAACCCATTGCTGCAGATGCAGGGCGAGGCCGATATGCACCTGGACCGTCGCTACTTAGACGGACAGGTGAAGATGAACGTGAGGCAGGTGGACCTCTATAGCTTAGGCATCGTTCCCAGACCCTTGCGTCGTCCCTTTGCCTTGAATCTGAATGCCTTGGCCCGCAAAGACTCCATCAAACTGACCCTGGATGCCGGCGATATGGACCTGCGCTTCCGTGCCCACAGCACCCTGAAGAAACTGATGGAACAATTGGAGGAGTTCGGCACTGTACTCACCGCCCAGTTGGAAGAACGCCACTTGGATCATGCCGCCTTGCGTAAAGTGTTGCCGGCGGCAGGCATGCACCTGCGGGCCGGTAAGGAGAATCCCCTGAGCTACTACCTGGCTTCCAAGGATATTACATACGACTACTTCCGCTTTAGTTTCGGCTCCACACCTCAGTTGGGTATCAACGGACGTACCTCGGTGAACGGCCTGCAACTGGACTCCCTGCAGTTAGATACCATCTTTTTCTCCATCAAGCAAGACACCACCAGCATGGTGCTTCAGGGTGGTGTGACTAATGGACCTAAGAATCCGCAGGCCGTCTTCCGTAGCACCTTGACGGGAGAAATCCGCAGTCAGGATGCCGAACTGACCCTGAACTATGTGGACGGCAAGGGAGATACAGGTGTGCTCTTCGGAGTCAATGCCCGTCCGCTGACCGAAGGCAATGGCAAGGGCAACGGTCTCCTCCTGCGTCTTATGCCCGAAGAACCGATTATTGCCTTCCGGAAATTCCGCTTTGTGGGTAGCAGCGACTGGATATACCTGCATAAGGATATGCGTGTCTATGCCAATGTGGACATGGAGAGCGACGACGGTCTGGGCTTCATGGTGCAGTCCGATCGCAACGACACGGTCTCCCTGCAGAACATGAACGTGGAAGTGCGCAGTTTCCGTCTGGAAGAGCTGAGTGAGGTGTTGCCCTATATGCCCCATTTTGCCGGACTTCTCACCCTTTCAGCCAACTTTATCCAGACTCCTACCGACCTGTTGCTTGCCGCTGATGGTGAAATAGAAAGGTTGGCCTACGAGAACCAACTGGTAGGTGATGTCAGTGTGGGTGGTACTTGGTATCCCAAGGGTGTGGGGCTTCATCATCTGGACTCTTATCTCTCCTTGGATAATCGCTTGGTGATGTTTGTGGACGGCTTGTGGAGACAACGTGGCGACCGTGACACCCTGGAGGTGAATGCCACCCTGGACCGCTTCCCCCTGAAGACGGCCAATGCTTTCATGCCTCCCAAAACAGTGGGCTTCACCGGCGAGTTGAACGGTGATTTCTTCGTGGGCGGCTCCATGGACAAGCCTGTCATCAATGGCCGCTTCTCCATGGACAGCGTGTCGGTGTCGGCCCGTCAGATGGGTGCCCGATACTGGTTTGACAACCGGCCGGTAAACATCGAGAACAATCGCGTGCTGTTCAATGATTTCTCCATCTATACCACCAGTCGCAATCCCTTCGTCATCAACGGCAATGTAGACATGCGTGACCTCAACCGTCCCACGGCCAACCTTACCCTGAAAGCCGAAGACTACACCCTGCTGGATGCCAAACGCACCCGCGAGAGCCTGATTTATGGCAAGATATTCGTAGACCTGAACGCCACCGTGCGTGGTCCGCTCGACGCCCTGGTGATGCGTGGCAACATGAACCTTCTGGGTAAGACTGATGCCACATATGTGCTGACCAACTCACCTCTGACGGTAGAAGACCGTCTGGACGGATTGGTACAGTTCACCTCTTTCAATGATACCGTCACGGTGGCAGCCGATGAGGTACCGGCCATGTCGTTAGGAGGTATGGACATGAACATGACAATGCACATTGATGATGCCGTTCGTCTGCGTGCCGACCTTACGGCAGACCGCAGCAACTATGTGGAGTTGGAGGGAGGCGGTGACCTCAGTCTGCAATACTCTCCGCAGGGTGAGATGAACCTCACGGGACGCTACACCCTTTCGGGCGGTGTCATGAAATACTCCATCCCCATCATACCGTTGAAGGAGTTCCAGTTCAACAGCGGCAGCTATGTGGACTGGCGTGGCAATGCCATGAACCCTACACTGAACCTTACGGCCACCGAGCGGGTGAGGGCTTCGGTCTCCGATGGTGACAACGGAGCATCACGCATGGTGAACTTTGATGTCTCCATCTCCATCAAGAACCGTCTGGAAGCCCCCGAACTGATGTTCGACATCTCTGCACCCGATGATGGTACCATCCAGAACGAGTTGCAGGCCATGACGGCCGAGGAACGCAGCAAGCAGGCCATCACCATGCTGGCTACAGGCATCTACCTGAACAACAGCGGCAAGAACAACCTGAACATGGGTACTGCCCTGAACAGTGTCATCCAGAGCCAGATCAACTCTCTGATGGGTTCCATGAAGAATGCCAACCTCAGCGTGGGCATTGAGGACCACACGGCGACCGAGACGGGCGACACGCAGAAGGACATCAGTTTCCGCTACTCGCAACGCTTCTTCAACGACCGGGTACAGATTATCATCGGCGGCAAGGTCTCCACCGGAGCCAACGCTACCAACGATGCCGAGTCTTTCATCGACAACATCTCCATCGAATACCGTCTGGACAACTCCGGCACACGCTATGTGCGACTCTTCTACGACAAGAACTATGAGAGCGTGCTGGACGGTGAGGTGACCGAAACCGGAGCCGGTCTCGTGCTTCGCAAGAAGATGGACAACCTTGGGGAACTCTTCATATTCAGGAGGAAAAAGAAATGATAAGAACAATGAACGATAGCATACTCTCTGCGGAAGTCCGCGAAACCCGACAGACTGGAAGAAAACACTCATGGCTCCTTTCAGGAAGACCGGGTGCAGCCTTGCTCCTGCTGCTCTTCCTCTTCTCCTGCTCCACCACCAAGCATCTGCCCGAGGGAGAGGTGCTCTATACGGGGCAGAAGCCTATGATTGTGCAGGACTATACCCCCACTTCGGTAGGAGAGACCGCCATGGAAGAGGTGGAGGCCGCACTGGCTACGGCTCCCAACAACGCCTTTATGGGCAGTTCCTCCTTGCGCACCCCCTTCCCCGTGGGACTATGGATATATAACGGTTTTGTCAACAGGCACGGAAAACTCAACAAGTGGATATTCAACCGCTTTGCCGCCACACCGGTACTCATCTCCACCGTGAATCCCTCCATCCGTCAGAAGGCGGCAGGCAACATCCTGCGTGACTATGGCTACTTCAACGGTACGGTCTCCTACCAGACCTTTACCGATCCCAAGGACTCCCTGAAGGCCAAGCTGCAGTACACCGTTACCTTCCGCAATCCCTATTACATCGACACCGTTTTCTATCAGGGCTTCACCGAACGCACCATGAACATCATGGAGCGCAGCAGGCCACGCTCGCTCATCCGTCCCGGAGAGCAGTTCAACGTGCTGGACCTTGACGGTGAGCGTACCCGCCTCAGTAATCTGCTGCGCAACGTGGGATGCTACTACTTCCGTCCCGATTACCTCACCTATCAGGCTGACACCACTCAGGTGCCCGGCGGACATGTGGCCTTGCGCATGGTTCCTGTACCCGGTATGCCCAAGGCGGCCGAACGCCCCTTCTATTTGGGACGTACCACGGTGAACCTCTTGGGAAGACAGGGACAGTTGCCCAATGATAGCCTGACCTATAAGGACCTCACCATCCGCTACTACAACAAACCCTCCGTGCGTCCCAAGATGCTCTACCGCTGGCTCAACTATCAGGGTTACCTCCGCAAACAGCAGGTAGCCGACAGCACCGGTATGGCCCGTCGGCGTGCCTATGAGCACATGTACAGTGCCTATCGTCAGAACCGCATCTACGAGCGTATCTCCAGTGTGGGCATCTTCCGCTATCTGGATATGCAGTACGTGCCGCGAGACACGGCCCTTGTCTCTGATACCCTCGACGTGAACCTCATTGCCATGCTCGACAAACCCTATGATGCCGAGTTAGACTTCAACGTAAAGATGAAGAGCAACAACCAGATGGGGCCCGGTGCCTCGTTCACCGTCACCAAGAACAATGTCTTTGGCGGTGGCGAGACGTGGAACGTCAAGGTGGACGGTTCCTATGAGTGGCAGACGGGCAAGAACAGTTCTTCGCTCATGAACAGCTATGAGGTGGGGGTGTCCACTTCGCTCACCTTCCCCCGCGTGGTCTTCCCGCGCTTTGGCGACAGGGAGTATGACTTCCCTGCCACTACAACCTTCAAGCTCTATCTCGACCAGCTGAACCGTGCCAAATATTACAAACTGCTGGCCTTTGGCGGTAATGCCACCTATGACTTCCAGCCTACGGCCACCACGAAGCACAGCATCACCCCCTTCCGGCTTACCTTCAACGTGCTGCGCGACCCCACCGAGGCTTTCCAACAGTTGCAGGAGGAGAACCCTGCGCTCTACGTCAGCCTGCGCAACCAGTTCATCCCGGCACAGGAGTACACCTTCACCTACGACAATGCCTCGGTCAGTGGAGTGCACAATCCCCTATGGTGGCAGACCACCGTTACCTCAGCAGGCAATGTCACGTCGCTTGTCTACCGCATCTTCGGCCAACCTTTCAGTGAGAAGGACAAGGAACTGCTCAGTGTACCCTTCGCCCAGTTCCTGAAACTGAACAGCGAACTGCGCTATCACTTCCGTATCGACCGCAATCAGAAGATTGCCACCCGTATAGCGGCAGGCGTGGTGTGGTCCTATGGCAATGCCAACACAGCTCCCTACACCGAACAGTTCTACATCGGCGGTGCCAACAGTGTGCGTGCCTTTGCAGCCCGCAGCATTGGTCCCGGCGGCTACCCGCCCGATGAAGACAACAAGTACTCCTTCATCAACCACGTAGGCGATGTCCGTCTGGAAGCCAATGTGGAGTATCGTTTCCGCTTGGTGGGCGACTTGCATGGTGCGCTCTTTCTGGATGCCGGTAACGTCTGGCTCCTGCGCAAGGACCCCTCGCGTCCCGGTGGCGAACTCAATGCCAAAACCTTCTGGAAGCAGATAGCTTTGGGCACCGGTCTCGGTATCCGCTACGACATGGACTTCCTTGTCTTCCGTCTGGACTGTGGCATGGCCCTCCACGATCCTTACGACACCGGCAAGTCAGGTTACTACAACATTCCCAAGTTCAAGGACAGCCTGGCCCTCCACTTTGCCATCGGTTATCCCTTCTAATATCCCATATCTCGTGCCTAAATTGAAAATCTTGGGAATTTTACATTGAAAATCTTGGGAATTTTATATATTTGCAGGCAAAAGTATGACTGTAATGTATTACCAAAGGCTAATTGAAGAGGAAATCGGACTGAAGTTGAAGTCATCAGGTGCTGTTGTTGTTGCCGGACCGAAGTTTTGCGGCAAGACAACGACCTGCATGCTTTATCAAAAGAGTTTTGTGAAGCTAAACACGAAGCAGACCATCACCATGGCACGGATGAATCCGAAAGCGGTGCTGAACGGAGAAAAGCCAAGATTGATTGATGAGTGGCAGAAAGCTCCTGATATATGGAACCAGGTTAAGGATGATTTGGATTTCGATTATCAGTTTGGAAAATACCTGTTGGCGGGTAGTTCTACACCTGTAGATAAGACGGAGGTATATCATAGTGGAGCCGGGAGAATTGCTCCGGTAAAAATGCGTCCGATGTCTCTTTGGGAATCCAAGGAGTCCAAGGGTACGGTCTCCTTGGCAGACCTCTTTGATGGAGGTGCAGACTTCCCTTGGGATTTGAATGCCGGTTTTTCATTGGATGATGTGGCTTTTCTGATTTGCAGGGGAGGATGGCCCATTTCCGTATTGGCACCTCGGGAAATCGCAGTTGAGGTCACGAAGAACTATTATAGTGGTCTTTTCGTTTTTGAAGACAGTGAGAATGAACGTTTCCGCAATAAGAAACCGGAAGTGCTGAGAATGATTCTCAGGAGTTATGCGAGGAATATCTCTACGGAGGCGGCAGCCTCTACCATCATCTCTGATATACGGCAGAGCAATGAGCGAACGATGGATTCAAAGACCTATGATGACTATATGGACGCATTGAAAGATTTGTATATCATTGAAGATTTGGAAGCCTGGAATCCGAATATCAGGTCGAAAACATCCATAAGGAGTACGCCTACGAGGCATTTTGTAGATACCTCTATGGCCTGTTGTTCGTTAGGGGTGAGTCCCGATGATTTGAAACATGATTTGGAGAGTTTCGGACTTTTCTTTGAGGATTTTGCTGTGAGGGATCTGACTGTCTATGCCAACTCCTTGGGTGGCACAGTGAAACACTACAGGGATAATGCCGGTTTGGAATGTGATGCCGTTGTCCATTTGGAAGATGGGCGTTGGGGTGGTATCGAAATCAAGCTTGGTGGTGACGAACTTGTTGAGGACGGAGCCATTTCCTTGAAGAGACTACGTGACAAAATCATGGAGAAGAGCGATGAAAAGGCACCCTCTTTCCTCTTGGTTCTGACGGCAGTCGGTGGAGCCTATCAAAGAGCGGACGGAGTATATGTCGCCCCCATTAACCTGCTGAAACCGTAAAACTTTGTTTGTGGAAAAAATGTACATTCTGTTGCTACCGAAAAAGTAGACACAGGAAGATAGAAAAAGATTGAAAGTTGTATATTTGTGCATTGATAAACCTTGCCTCTGGAGAGAGGGGCGTAGCCCCGAACGCAAGAGGCAAGGTCGGCGACCGCAAAGAGCCTTCGGTCTAAATCTATCGGAAAGGAGAAACTTTTATGGCACACTTAAACCCTCTTGAAAAAGAGTTTCTGATTCGCCAATTCAAACTGAATGGACGGATCAAATTAAGCGATTTCTGCACGCTTCACAACGTGTCGGACGCAGCATTCCGCAAATGGCTCAAACAGTACGAAGAAGGCGGGTTGGAAGGACTTGCCCGTGCTGATGCAGAGATTAAGGAAGTATTACCCGAAGGCATAGACCGCACAGAAGAAGCCTACAAACGGGAGATCCTGAGACTTCGTATAGAGAACGAACGGCTAAAAAAAAGTTATGCCGTTCAGATGAACGAAGCTGGGGAACAGGAGTATGTTCGTTTAAAGGAGAAGAGTTCGAAATAGTAGACTTGCTGTCTCGTGATTATGCAATTCAAGATATATGCGACCTTATGGGAGTAAGCCGTGCCGGCTATTACAAGTGGAAGAAACGGCAGCCTTCCAAGCGTGACATCAACCGCGAGAAGATGATAGAACTGGTAAGGACTGTCCATGAAGCACATCGAACCCATGGCTATCGTTGGACAGCTGCATATATCAGAATCAACGAGCGAATAAGCATCAGCGAGAACTATGCCTATAAATGCTTCAGATTCCTTGGAATCAAGTCTGAGACAAAGCATCAGGTACACTATAAGCCCCGCAAGGTAAGGGACAAGTACCCTAACCTCATATACTCGACATGGGAGACTGTTGACAGACCACGGCAGGTGATAGTCTCGGATATGACGGCTTTTAAAGTATGGTATATGTATATAGAGGTGACTTTCTACTTTGATGTCTTTACCAAAGAGATATTGGCATACAAGGTAGCAGAAAGAAGAGGTGCCAGAGAGCAATACATTGATGGTCTTAATGATGTTTTAGAATTGTTGAAGGGAACAAGAGACCCCGTTGTATTGCATACAGACCAAGGCTCCGTATATGCTTCAATGGCTTATAACGAACTTATCAAAGACACGAACATAGTCCGTTCAATGTCGAGGGCTGGGAAACCTACCGACAACCCCGTCAACGAGGCTCTGAACGGCTGGATAAAGGAAGAACTGATTATCGACTTTGGAATAGAAAAATGTAGGGAGAAAAAAGACTTCCAGGAAGTAATGGAAAGATACGTCAAGTTCTATAACGAACAGAGACCTTGCTTTGCCATCGGGTATGATACTCCATCGAACTACAGAAAACGCTATAACAAAGGAGAAATAAGATGTAAAGAGACGTTTGAAAAAAGAGAACTGAACACAGAACCTAAGTTCATACAGAAAAGGCGTGCTACAGCGTTATCTAACAATGATTTAGAGAATGTGTCTACTTTTGAAAATGAAAAT
>JAFURM010000048.1 GCA_017471925.1 Bacteroides sp. | reverse complement strand
TCTTGCTTACACTCTCTATCGGCATACCATAGTTCAAGGCTAACACTGCGAATGTGTGCCTACTCAGATGGAACGAAGTTCGCTTCTCAATACCGCACATCTTGGCTACCTCCTTGATGCGTTTGTTTATCGTGTCGTGGCTACCGATGTTGAATAGATTGTTGCTAATTCTGTATGGTTCATATCGCTTGATAATCTGCATAGGAATATCCATCAATTTGATTTGAAAAGCTACTCCTGTCTTTTGCCGTTTCGATACAATCCAAGGTGAGCCACCCAACATTGTGATATTCTCCGTTGTAAGATTCTTAATATCAATGAATGATATTCCCGTCCAACAACCGAATACGAATAAATCTCTTGCCAACTCTAAATCGGGATTGTTCACATATAAGTTGCCTTTCAACACATATAAGTAACATGCCAGTCACACATAAGTGGTACCGCAGTACCACATAGGAAAAACTGCAGTACCAGCTATGTGGTACTGCAGTATCACTTTGCGTTTTTGAAAAAGGATACTGGAGTGCCGGATTTGAAAACATAAATTGGATACTGCATAATGTAATGGTGATTGCAACAGATAGATTGGCAAGAAATGAATATGGTGCATACAAATGGTGAATTTATTAGTTGGGGAATTGTTTTTAATTAATAAAAGTGCATCTTTATATCGTAAATATAAGCGCAGTATAAATAAAGTGGCTTATTTGAGTATAACATATAGTATAATATAATTTATGTATGATTGATTATTATGAATATTCAATACCGGAATTGATTAAACTACTTGGTAGTCGATTCAAGGATTATCGCCTTCGCTCACAAATGACGCAGAAAGATGTGGCAGAACAAGCGGGAATAACCATCGTTACCATTCATAAATTTGAGAATGGCCTGGCTGGCAATATGTCATTGGGAACGTTTTTGTCGCTTATGAAAGCTATCGGCCAAATAGACAGCTTGGACGAATTGATGCCCGAACTTCCGGAATCGGCCTATTTGATAAAAGACAACCAAAAGAAAGTGCAACGAATAAGGCATAAAAAGCCATGATTACCAGTGCGCTGAAAATATTACTTTGGGGAAAGGAATTGGGCCGATTATCTTGGGACCCAAGAAAAGGTGTTGCCTATTTTGAATACAACAAGGAATTTCTCAATAGTGCCATCAATCCGTTCCCATTGATTGCTTCAACGAGTTCTCCTATCAGTAAAAGACCTATCGTGGGAGATAAAGAAACAAAGTTGTATCGCAAGCTTCCGCCTTTTCTTGCCGATTCTCTTCCCGATGCTTGGGGAAATCAGGTATTCGAGTGTTGGCGTATTCAGAATAATATACGCAATCAGGAGATTACCCCACTCGATATATTGTCATTTATTGGGAAGCGAACTATGGGGGCATTGGAGTTTATGCCCGAATCATCAGGAATGAAAAAGACGGAGCGGCTCAACCTGAAGGCTTTGACATTATTGGCTCAAAAGATATTTTTGGAACGCGAACATGCAAAGATTATGCCCGATGAGTCTTTGACAATGCAGTCAGTGAAAATTTGTCACTGGCAATCGCTCCGATTCTCACTGGCAATCGGGTCGATTGCCAGTGAGAAACCGGACGATTATTAAGTGGTTTGGTAATCCATTGATTATTAAATTGTTATAAAACCTGTTGTTTGAGTAAAAATCCGTATCTGTGGTGGGCTTAAGATGTGGTGCTGGTGCTTGTTTGTGTAAAATAAAATGGTTTGTTGGCTGCGGTCGGAATGGAGAAAAACAGCACTGAATTTGATGAAAGCCCTTGTTTTTTGTGATAAATGAGTTACCTTTGCGTGTCATAACAAACAAAGAGACAAATGAATAAAGAAGAAGAATTGATTGACAGGCTGATTGACTTGTCGTTTGCCGAAGATATTGGTGATGGAGACCATACGACCCTTTCGTGCATCCCTGACACTGCGATGGGAAAGTCCAAACTCTTGATAAAGGAGGAGGGAATCCTGGCCGGCATAGAGATAGCCAAGGAGGTGTTCCGCCGTTTTGATTCCGAAATGAAGGTGGAGGTATTCATCCAGGACGGGGCGGCCGTGAAACCGGGTGATGTGGCTATGGTGGTGGAAGGCAAGGTGCAGTCCTTGTTGCAGACAGAACGACTGATGCTGAACATCATGCAACGCATGAGTGGTATAGCTACCATGACCCATAAGTATGCGGAACGTCTGCAGGGTACGAAAACCCGTGTCTTGGACACTCGCAAGACGACTCCCGGCATGCGCATCTTAGAGAAGATGGCCGTGAAGATTGGAGGCGGAGTGAACCACCGCATCGGTCTCTTTGATATGATTCTCTTGAAGGACAATCATGTGGACTTTGCCGGAGGCATAGACAAGGCGATAACAAGAGCCAAGGAGTATTGCCGGGCCAAGGGTAAGGACCTGAAGATAGAGATTGAGGTGCGCAACTTCGACGAACTGCAACAGGTGCTCGACTTGGGAGGCGTGGATCGCATCATGTTTGACAATTTCACTCCCGAGATGACCAGAAAGGCGGTAGAGATGGTGGCCGGGCGTTATGAAACCGAGTCTTCGGGCGGCATCACTTTCGATACATTGCGTGACTATGCCGAATGTGGCGTAGACTTTATATCGGTCGGTGCATTGACTCATTCGGTGAAGGGACTGGACATGAGTTTCAAGGCTTGCTGACAACAGACTCTGAAAGGAACTCCCCATGAGGATGGCCACACGATGGACGGACTCATGGGGAGTTTTTTGTGAATTAACATCTTTTTATGCTTCCCCTTGCAGCATTGGCGGAAAACTCTCGTCTAATGGACAAACGACGCATTGAAGCGTCCATAAAAACACGGACAATATTGGAAAATGAGATGGCATTGGTTGAAGGCTGCCGGGCAGGAAAAGAAGCTGCCCGAAGGGAGTTGTACACCCTCTTCTCCAAGCGGTTGTTGGCCGTTTGTTACCGCTATACCGGTGATATGGATGCCGCTCATGATGTGTTGCATGATGGCTTTGTCAAGATATTCACGCACTTCACGTTTCGGGGCGAATGTGCCTTGGCCACTTGGATGACGAGGGTGATGGTGACGCAGGCCATCGATCACCTGAGAAGGCTGCAGCGTTTTGAAAAAATGATGCTGCATGAAGAGCTGCTTCCCGAGGTGGCTGATGAATCACTGCCAATGGAGGAAGCGGAACGCCTCTCGGAGGAGGTCTTGATGAAGTTTGTGGCAGAGTTGCCCCAAGGGTGCAGGACGGTGTTCAACCTCTTTGTCTTTGAAGAGAAGTCGCATAAGGAGATTGCCGAAATGCTGGGCATCAGAGAGCATTCGTCCACCTCCCAACTCAGCAGGGCCAAGTGTTTGTTAGCAAAACGGATAAAAGCATATATCAATCATGAAGAATAGAGACAACAGTATGGAGAATTTGTTCAGAAACCGCCTTCAGGGAGCCGAACTGGAGGTGCGTGATAACTTCTGGGAAGAATTGCAGGGAAGCCTGCTGCAGGAGGGCGGCAAGGCTGGCCGGGCTGTGGTGGTGCGCTTCCGCCATTGTATGGCTGTGGCATCAGTGGCTCTTTTGTTGGGGGTGGCTTCTGCTTCATTGTGGTACTTTTCGCCTCGCGAGGAGATAAAGGAAGCCTTTACGCAGGTGGCAGTTCTGGCTCCTCAGGGAGAAACGGCCTCAGGTGAAACGAACTCTCCTTACTCTTCCCCGGCCGAAACCTCTTCTTCTTCTGTTGCTGCCGCTCCGACTTCATTTGTCCCGCTTCCGATACAGCGTGCCACGCAGGCATCCGGAGAGGCGGAAGAGGAGGCGGAGTCCATATCGCTCCATCTCTCCATCACGATATCCCAAAGAGGCTATCCTTCTTCCGATAACGAGGCCGGATATGCCGCTTATGGCTAGAACAATAAGGCCGGTCAGCGTGTTTCTGACTATGGCTCATCGGCAGAAGACTCCAGAGAGGAGGAGAACGAAGAGAAAAAGCGAGTGACGGGAGAAGATGCCAAGTGGGCCATCAAGGCTGCGGTGGGGGCCTCACTTCCCAAGGGCGATTTCGGAATGCCGCTGGCTGTGGGGGTGATGCTGGAGCGCAGGTTGGACAAGACCTGGGCCTTGGAAGCCGGATTGCAATATAACAGGCTGCCGATGGAGGGAAGCGGACAGTTGCATACTCTCTCTCTTCCGGTCAGGCTGGATGCCACGTTGGCCACCTCTTCCAAGGTGGACTTCTATGCAACAGTGGGTGGTGCACTGGAGAAAGCAGTCGGCAAGGGGCGGGGAGGAGAACCGGTGCAGTTGTCGGCTATGGCCGGAGTGGGAGTCCGCTATAAGTTGAATGAACGGATTGCGTTTTTTGCGGAGCCATCGTTGGCCTACCATTTTGACACGGATTCGGATTTGCGTACACTGCATACGGAACGTCCGGCCAATATGAACCTGTTGTGCGGAGTACGTATGGTATATTAAATAAATAAGGAGATAGAATGATGAAACAGCCATATCGCCTAAATCGTCATCTGACGGCCCGTTGGGGACTCGTTGCTTTGCTGGTGTGCATGGCCCTCTTGGGAAGTGCATGCCATGAGGAGATGCTGGACTACAACCATCCCGATGCCGCCCTCTTCGTGAAACAGTTGAAGAGCGGCAAGTATAGCGTTCAGGGAAGTGACGGCGTGAACCACATTCCTCATTTCACCATGGATGATATTGAGTATCTGCTGGAGCATGCAGAAGACATGACACTGATTTCCTCCTTCCCTTTGGCTCCCGTCTCCTATTCGGCAGGGGGCAAACTGAGGCTGGGGGAGTGCATCTTATGGACGATAGAGACTATCCGCTTAGGACGCTTCGCCTCTATGGGGTGCAAGATGGTGCATACGGATGCAGACAATTATGAAGGAATCTATTTCCTCTCGGATGCCGAGGTCAGGGATGCGGCAGAGCGTTATCGGCGTTGGTGGGAAGGGCGTAAACTGCCCCGAACCATGTGGACGGTAGATCCGTGCTATGACGAACCTTTGTGTGGAAGCGGTTATATGTGGTGGTAGTGAGTGGTATGGTGAGACGTCTGTTCCTGTTGATGGGAGTGTCGCTTATGGCCTTTGCCGGTCTTTGTGCACAAGAGTGGAATGCGGAGGACTCCTTGCGCCTGCAAGAACTGTTGCAGAGTGAGGGAGAGATAAAGTTGAACGCCAAGGCCCTGAAAGAGATGGGGGTGGAACTGCCCGAGGTCGTTCCTCTGCCCGTGGAGTACAAGCCCTGGCTGGCCTATGACGCTTCGCTGCCCCAAGTCAAGAAGGATATCCGTACCGAAGTGCTTACGCTCAGACACTATGGCATAGATCCTAACCTGTTGCTCGGGTTGCACCGGAAAATACAGGATGGTCATGCACCGAAAGGGTATGACCTGATGCTGCTGTTTACCAGGGAGTTCTGGCAATTCAACAGAAGGAAACAGCGGGAACGCACATTGACCCTCCTGAAATCTTATTCGGCCTCTGAAAACCTCATTGCATGGCCGAAGCGCTGAAGGAGAGCGGAAGCAGGGAAGAGACTCCTTGCAGTTCATAGACTTCTGCTGTGCCATAGAGCAGGATGCGCATGGGACGTCGGGCGCGTGCTTCGGTCTCAAGCATCACCTGGCGACAGGCTCCGCAAGGAGGAATAGGAGTGGGAAGAAACTCTCCACGCTCGTTGCGTGCCGCTATGGCAAGGGTGGTGACCGCCTGGTCGGGATAGCGTGAGTTGGCATAGAAGAGGGTGGTGCGCTCTGCACAGATGCCGGAAGGGTAGGCCGCATTCTCCTGGTTGCTTCCACTGACCGTCTCGCCATTCTCTAACAGGGCTGCCGCACCTACAGAGAAATGGGAATAGGGGGCATAGCTCCGATAGGTGGCCTCCTTGGCCATGTGGAGCAGGGATTGGTCTTCCGCAGGCAGTTCGGAAAAATCGTACACTTTTATAGCAATCTGTAGGGTCTTGTCTTTCATGCAGCAATGTATTAAGTGAAATTGTATGCACAAAGATAGCGAAGAAATTGGAAATCTCAATTCTTTTGCAGACTTTTGTATCGAACTCAAAAAATGAAGCATGAAGCAAACTATCAGACTGACTCTATGGGTGGTGTTCCTCTTGCTGGCTACGGCCGTGCATGCCCAGCGCCGCAATGCCCGATATAATGCCTACATCAAGCAATATGCTCCCCTTGCCGTCGCACAGATGCAGAAACACAAGATTCCGGCCAGTATCACGCTGGCCCAAGGACTCCTGGAGAGCGGGGCGGGGATGAGCCAACTGGCCCGCAAGAGCAACAATCATTTCGGCATCAAGTGTCACAAGAACTGGCGGGGACGGAAGGTCTACTATGACGATGATGCCAAGGGAGAGTGCTTTCGGGCGTACAGCAATCCCAAGGACTCTTATGAGGACCATTCAACCTTTCTGGTGCAAGGCACCCGTTATGCCTCTCTTTTCAAACTGAAGATTACGGATTATAAAGGGTGGGCGCGCGGCCTGAAGAAGGCTGGATATGCCACCGATCCCTCCTATGCCAATCGGCTGATTTCGATTGTTGAGGACTATGAACTGTACAAGTATGACCGCCAGGGCATGAGCAAACGGGAGGCACGCCGCTGGGAGAAGGAGGTGAAGAAGAAACCGTGGCTCGTCCGCCCCCATCAGGTATATATTGCCAACGGACTGGCTTATGTGGTGGCCCGCGATGGCGACACCTTCCGCCACCTTGCGGGAGAGTTTGGCATCGCATGGAAAAAACTGGTGAAATATAATGACCTGCACAAGGACTACACCTTGGAGGCCGGTGACATCATCTACTTGAAGCAGAAGAACAAGAAGGCTGTCAAGGGGCACGAATATCACATCGTGAGAAGCGGTGAATCCATGCACTCCATCTCACAAATCTATGGTATCCGTTTGAAGAATCTTTATAAGATGAACAAGAAGAACGGCGACTATATACCCGAAATCGGTGATCGGCTGAAGTTGAGATAGTCCTCCTGGATAAAGAAAAGTGGGGCGATGTGGCTATTTTTCCTTGAGATTCTTGGCTGTCGTAAATACTTTTGTTAACTTTGTCCGATACTTTGAGACGGCAGTTCCGTCCATGGCGTGAATATAAATAAAAACTTTAAAATATAGAATCTATGAAATTTATCGTTTCAAGCACCGTGCTCTCCAGCCATCTTCAGGCTATCAGCCGTGTCATCAACTCCAAAAATGCACTTCCCATTCTGGATTGCTTCCTGTTTGACTTGCAGGACAACGTCCTTTCGGTTACCGTATCCGACAGCGAGACAACCATGGTCACTACGTTAGAAGTCAATGAAAGTGACGCCAACGGGCGTTTTGCCATCAGTGCACGTACCCTCTTAGATGCATTGAAGGAAATTCCCGAGCAGCCGTTGACCTTTGAAGTGAACATGAACACGCTGGAAACCACCGTGCTCTATCAGAACGGTAAATACAGCCTTATGGGACAGAATGCAGACGAGTTCCCCCAGTCTGCCGTTTTGGGTGACAACGCAGTGCGTGTGGAGATTGATGCACAGGTGTTGCTGGCAGGCATTAACCGCTCGGTCTTCGCTACAGCCGATGATGAGTTGCGTCCTGTCATGAACGGTATCTACTTTGACATCACTACGGAAGACATTACTCTGGTAGCCTCCGACGGTCACAAGCTGGTGCGTTGCAGAACGCTGGCCGCCAAGGGCAATGAGCGTGCCGCCTTCATCCTGCCCAAGAAACCGGCCAATCTCTTGAAGAGCCTTCTGCCTAAGGAACAGGGTCAGGTGGAAATCTCTTTCGATGAGCGCAATGCCGTCTTCACTTTGGAAAACTATCGCATGGTGTGCCGCCTGATAGAAGGACGCTATCCCAACTATAACTCAGTCATTCCGCAGAACAACCCCTATAAGGTCATCATTGACCGTCAACAGCTTCTTGGTGCATTACGCCGCGTTTCCATCTTCTCTTCCCAGGCCAGCAGCTTGATCAAGCTCCGTCTGCAGGGAAATCAGATCACCGTGTCGGCTCAGGATATTGACTTCTCTACCTCTGCCGAGGAGACTCAGAACTGCCAATATACCGGCAATGCCATGAGCATCGGCTTCAAGTCCACCTTCCTGATCGACATCCTGAACAATATTTCTGCTCAGGAAATCACCATCGAGTTGGCCGATCCCAGTCGCGCAGGCGTAATCATTCCCGTGGATCAGGAAGAGAACGAAGACTTGCTGATGCTGCTGATGCCGATGATGCTGAACGATTAATCCATCTTAAAATGATAATGCCGGGCAAGCGGGGATGTGCCATATACACCCTCGCTTTCTTGTGCATGACTTGATAACTTATAAACGGTATACAATGAAACTGAACCTGAAGAACCCTATCGTCTTCTTTGACCTGGAGACAACGGGAACGAACATCAATACGGACCGCATCGTGGAAATCTGTTACCTGAAAGTGTGGCCCAATGGCAACGAATCGGCCAAGACCTTGCGTATCAACCCCGAAATGCCCATCCCGGCAGAAGCATCGGCTGTGCATGGCATATATGACGCCGATGTAGCCGACTGTCCCACATTCAAGACGGTGGCCAAGAGCATTGCCGCTGAAATAGAGGGCTGTGACATTGCCGGATTCAACTCCAATCGTTTTGATGTCCCCCTGTTGGCCGAGGAATTTCTGCGTGCAGGGGTGGATATCGACATGTCCCGACGTAAGTTTGTAGACGTGCAGGTCATCTACCACAAACTGGAACAGCGCACGCTGTCTGCCGCCTATAAATTCTATTGCGGCCGCAATCTGGAAGATGCCCATACTGCCGAGGCGGATACACGGGCTACCTATGAAGTGCTGATGGCCCAGCTGGACCGTTATCCCGAAGCCCTGCAGAATGACATTGCCTTCCTGGCTGACTACTCCACATTCAACAAGAACGTGGACTTTGCCGGTCGCATGGTCTATGACGAGAATGGAGTGGAAATCTTCAATTTCGGAAAATATAAAGGAATGTCGGTAGCGGAGGTTCTGAAGCGTGACCCCGGTTATTACAGCTGGATTCTGAGCAGTGACTTCACGCTGAACACCAAGAATATGCTGACCAAGATTCGTCTGCGCGAATTGAGTCAAAAATAATCTCCTGATATGGCAAACGTATTGAAAGGTAAGAAGATAGTCCTGGGCATTACAGGCAGTATCGCCGCCTATAAAGCCTGCCACATCATCAGAGGACTGGTGAAGAAGGGGGCGGAAGTCCAGGTGGTCATCACGCCGGCAGGCAAGGAATTCATCACTCCCATCACCCTCTCCGCATTGACCAGCAAACCGGTAATCAGCGAGTTCTTCGCCCAACGTGACGGGACATGGAACAGTCATGTGGACCTGGGACTCTGGGCCGATGCCATGCTGATTGCTCCGGCCACAGCGAGCACGATAGGCAAAATGGCCAACGGCATAGCCGACAACATGCTGATAACCACCTATCTCTCGGCCAAGGCTCCCGTCTTTATAGCACCGGCAATGGATCTTGACATGTATGCCCATCCTTCCACCCAGCATAACCTGGAGACTCTCCGTTCCTATGGCAATTATATCATAGAGCCGGCTACGGGCGAACTGGCCAGCCACCTGGTGGGAAAAGGACGCATGGAAGAACCTGAAATCATTATCAGACATATAGAAGAGTTTTTTGCACGGCGTGACGGTGACCTCAGAGGAAAACATATCCTGATTACTACCGGGCCTACGTTTGAAAAGATAGACCCGGTGCGCTTCATCGGCAATTATTCTTCCGGAAAAATGGGTTGCGCACTGGCTGACGAGTGTACCTCGCGCGGTGCATCGGTGACACTTGTTTCCGGGCCGGTGCAACAAGAGACTTACTATCCCGTGGCCCGTCTTATCAAGGTGGAATCTGCTGCCGAGATGTATGAGGCTGCCACAGCCTGTTTCCCCGAAGCAGATGCTGCCATTCTTGCTGCAGCCGTGGCCGATTATACTCCGGAGGTGGTGGCTTCCGAGAAAATCAAGCGTGAGAAGACCGGTCCTATGGAACTGCGACTGGTTCCTACGCAGGATATTGCCGCTACGCTGGGCCGTCTAAAGGGTATGAATGGCAAGAGACAACTGCTGGTGGGGTTTGCATTGGAGACGACTGACGAATTGCATAATGCCCAAGACAAGCGGTGTCGCAAGAATCTGGATTTCATCGTGCTCAATTCCTTGAATGACAAAGGGGCCGGATTCCGTCATGATACCAATAAAATCAGTATTGTTGATGCAGACGGAACCCGGGAATATCCGTTGAAGTCCAAGGCAGCTGTTGCCGCAGACATTATAGACCATCTGGTGGAGGAACTGAAAAACAGACCGTAATTATGCTGCAGTCACTATACATACAGAATTATGCCCTCATTGAGAAACTGGACATTGATTTCACATCGGGATTCTCCGTGATAACCGGTGAGACCGGTGCGGGAAAGTCCATCATTCTGGGGGCTATAGGGTTGCTCCTGGGACAGCGTGCTGACGTGAAGGCAATCCGTCGGGGAGCGGCCAAGTGTGTCATTGAGGCCCGTTTCGATATTGCGGGCTATAACCTGCGCCCTTTCTTTGAGGAGCATGAATTGGAGTATGAGGATGAATGTATACTGCGTCGGGAACTCTCTGCCGCAGGCAAGAGCCGTGCTTTCATCAATGATACGCCGGCCGCACTGACACAGATGAGGGAGTTGGGCGAATTGCTGATTGACGTGCACTCCCAGCATCAGAATCTTCTGCTGAACAAGGAGGGCTTCCAACTCAATGTCTTGGACATCATTGCCTACAACGATGAGGCACTGAACAGTTATACCGCGCTCTATCGCGAATGGAAACAGACGCAGCAACAGTTGGAAGCACTTGTCGAGCATGCCGAAAAGGCCAAGGCCGATGAGGATTATATCCGTTTCCAGTTGCAACAACTGGAGGAAGCTCGTCTGCTCCCCGGCATGCAGGAAGAGCTGGAACAGGAGGCAGAGACCTTGACCCATGCCGAAGACATCAAGGCGGCACTTTTCAGGACGGACAATCTGTTGGCCTCGGACGAAGGTGCCGTGTTGGCCGCCATGAAGGAATGTCTCCATACCTTGCAGGGACTGCAACGGGTCTATCAGCCGGCTGTAGAATTGACGGAACGCCTGGAGAGTACCTATATCGAACTGAAGGATATTTCCCAAGAGGTTGCGGACAGAGGCGAAGAGGTGGAGTTTAATCCTGAGAGACTTCAGGAGGTGAATGAACGTCTGAACCAGATTTATTCCCTGCAGCAGAAGCATCGCGTGTCTACGGTGGAAGAACTGATAGCCTTGAGCGATGAGTATGCTGAACGTCTGAACGGCATCACCTCTTCCGATTCCCGTATTGAAGAAGTGAAGGCTGCCTGTGAAGCTATATATAATAAGGTGGAAGAGCAGGCCGCCATTCTGACCAACCGTCGCCGTGCGGCAGCACGTATCGTGGAACAACAGATGGCTGAGAGACTGGTGCCCTTAGGAATGCCCAACGTGCGCTTTGTGGTAGAAATGGGAAAACGGAAGGAGCCTGGACTGCATGGCGCAGATACGGTAAGCTTCCTCTTTTCCGCCAACAAGAACGGAACGCTGCAAAACATCTCTTCCGTGGCTTCCGGAGGTGAAATAGCCCGTGTCATGCTCTCTGTCAAGGCCATGATAGCCGGAGCCGTCAAGCTGCCTACCATTATTTTTGATGAGATAGACACCGGAGTGTCCGGGGAGATTGCCGACCGCATGGCCGATATTATGCAGGAGATGGGAGACCATAGCCGTCAGGTCATCAGCATCACCCATTTACCGCAGATAGCGGCAAGAGGACGTGCCCACTATAAAGTTTACAAACAAGACAACGAGACCGAGACCAACAGCCACATCCGTCGCCTGACCGACCGGGAGCGGGTGGAAGAGGTAGCCCACATGCTGAGTGGAGCCACGCTTACGGAAGCGGCCCTTAACAATGCAAGGGCATTGCTGGGGATGGACTCGTCATTATAAATCCATAAACTGAAATCCAATGACAGTGACTGAAAAAAGTGAAATGATATTCGGTGTAAGAGCCGTGATAGAAGCCATTCAGGCCGGGAAGGAGATAGACAAGATATTGGTGAAGAAGGATATCCAAAGCGAACTCTCCAAGGAACTGTTTGCTGCTCTGAAAGGAACTTCCATACCCGTTCAACGGGTACCGGTGGAGCGTATCAATCGCATTACCCGCAAAAACCATCAGGGAGTGATAGCCTTCATTTCAGCCATCACCTACCAGAAGTGTGAGCAACTGGTTCCTTTCCTTTTCGAACAGGGAAAGAATCCGCTGTTTGTCGTGCTTGATGGAGTAACCGATGTGCGTAATTTCGGAGCCATTGCCCGTACCTGCGAGTGTGCGGCTGTGGATGCTGTTGTCATTCCTGCCAAGAACAGTGCCTCGGTGAATGCCGATGCCATAAAGACATCGGCCGGTGCCTTACACACCCTGCCCGTCTGTCGGGAGCAGAACCTTACACAGACCCTGCGTTTCCTGAAGGAGTGTGGATTCAGGATAGTCGCCGCCACCGAGAAAGGGGATTATGACTATACCAAGGCCGACTATACGGGACCGATGTGCATCATCATGGGTGCAGAGGATAAGGGCGTCTCCTATGACAATCTGGCCCTGTGTGACGAGTGGGTCAAAATCCCCATGTTGGGCACCATAGAATCGCTGAACGTATCGGTTGCCGCTGGCATCCTGATATATGAGGCCGTCAAGCAAAGAATGAATATAGAATGAAGATGATATGAGAAAGAATTGTATCTTGTTGCTTGCCTTCTGTTTATTGGCTCAGTGGGCAGGAGCACAATCCCCCAAGTGGGCGGAAAAAGCCAAGCGTGCCGTCTTCTCGGTGGTGACCTATGACGCCAACAATAAGATTCTGAATACGGGAAACGGCTTTTTCGTCTCAGAGAATGGTGTGGCGTTGTCTGACTATTCGCTCTTTAAGGGGGCAGCACGTGCCATCATCATCAACTCGGAAGGGACGCAGATGCCGGTAGAGGCTGTGATGGGTGCAGATGACATGTATGACGTCATCAAGTTCCGGGTGGCCATTACCGGAAAGAAAGTTCCGGCACTCGCTGTCGCAGAGACTGTTCCGGAGGTGGGAAGCACGGTCTATCTCTTGCCCTATTCCACAGAGAAGGGACGCACCTGTCCCAGCGGTCCTGTCAAGGAAGCGGACAAGGTGAGTGGCGATTATCGCTATTATACCCTGAACCTGCAGTTGCGTGAGAAGCGGGTGAGTTGTCCGTTGATGACCGCTGAGGGTAAGGTGTTTGCCCTTGCCCAGAAAGCAATGGGACAGGATACGGCTACCATTTGTTACGGAGTGGATGCCCGATTCGCCTTGTCGCAAACCATCTCTCCGCTCTCCATCAACGATATGGCTCTGAACAGTATTGGCATCAAAAAAGCACTGCCCGATACGGAAGAACAGGCTCTTGTCTATCTCTTCATGGCCTCTTCGCAAGTCTCTCAGGAGAAGTATGCCGAACTGTTGGAGAATTTTATAGCCCAATATCCCAACTGTGCGGACGGCTATATGCGCAGGGCTGCCCAGCAACTCTATCTCTCGCAGGACGAGGAGTCGTTGGACAAGGTTGTGGCCGATATGGACAAGGCTGTAGCTGTAGGAGGTAAACTGGATGACATCTACTACAACCGGGCCAAGATGATTTACAACTATCTGTTGCAGACTCCGGAGGATAAAGTCTATAAGGACTGGAGCTATGACAAGGCGTTGCAGGAGATAGGTCAGGCCATAGCTCAGAATCCGTTGTCGGTGTATGTCCAGCTGCAGGGAGATATCCACTATGCCAAACAGGATTTTGCTTCAGCATTGCAGTGCTATGAGACTGTGAACAAGAGTGAACTGGCCTCTCCCGCCACCTTCTTCAGTGCGGCACGTGCCAAGGAGATGCTGAAAGCTCCGATGGAAGAAGTCCTTGCTTTGGTGGACAGTTGCATGGCCCGCTTCCCGCAGCCATATACGGAAGCTGCCGCACCATACTTGCTGGAACGTGCCCGCTATCACATGGAAGCCGGACAGGCCCGCCTGGCCGTGCAGGATTATAATGCCTATTATACGACGGTGAATGGCAAGGTGAATGATGTCTTCTATTACATGCGTGAGCAGGCAGCCTTGAAGGCCAAACAGTATCAGCGTGCTTTGGACGACCTGGAGAAAGCCATCGAACTGAATCCGACGGATTTGACCTATCGGGCAGAACTGGCGGTGGTCAATATCCGGGTGGGACGCAACGAGGAGGCATTGAAGGTGCTGGAAGCGGCCAAGGCCATTGACCCGAACTATTCAGAACTCTATCGCCTGAGCGGACTGGCCTATATTCAGATGAAAGACAAGGCCGCAGCCTGCGACAGTTTTGCCAAAGCCAAGGAACTGGGCGATCCCAATGTGGACGAACTGATAGAGCGACATTGCAAGTGATAAAGTAAACGTCACTATATATTAACCAAAAACAGAAGAAGAAATGAAGAAAGTGATTTGCAGCCCCAAGGCTCCGGGAGCCATCGGGCCTTATAGCCAGGCCATTGAGGCCAACGGAATGGTGTTTGTTTCCGGCCAACTTCCTATTGATGCCGCTACGGGTGTCATGCCCGAGGGGGCCGAGGCACAGGCCCGTCAGTCTTTGGAAAACCTGAAGCATATTCTGGAAGAGGCCGGACTCTCTATGGCCAACATCGTGAAGACAACGGTCTTCCTGGCCGATATGTCACTGTTTGCCGATATGAACAAGGTGTATGCGACCTATTTTGACGGTGCTTTCCCTGCACGCTCTGCCGTTGCCGTGAAAGCTCTGCCTAAGGATGCGTTAGTGGAGATTGAGTGCATCGCGGTTCGCTAACAGGTCGGCTACAATAAAGCTACTGCCTCCCACGAAGATGAAGTCTTCCGGGAGGCTTTTTTCTTGTGCAGCCTTTACGGCCGACGGTACGTCCGGATAGCATTCTCCCTGCAGACCGGCTTCTCCGGCCAGTCGTTTCACTTCTTCTTCAGGTAGTGCACGCTTCACGCTGGCTCGGGTGAAGTAGTAGACAGCTTTCTTGGGAAGCAGTGCCAGCACACCACGAATGTCTTTGTCGTTCACCATGCCCACCACGATGTGCAACTGCCGGCAAGGCTGTTGCCTGAGTTGTTCGGCCACATAGGTGATGCCCCCTACATTGTGTCCGGTGTCGCAGACCAGTGTCGGCCCCTCTTGCAGTTTCTGCCACCGTCCTTGCAGGCCGGTCAGTTCACAGACGTGTGCAAATCCTTCACGTATGTCCCGCTCCTCCAGGTGATAGCCGGCCTGTTCCAGCAGTGGGAGAACGGTGAGCAGGGTGCGCTTGTTCTTCTGCTGATAGCTTCCTTTCAACTCAAACTCCAGATTGGGATAGCATTCTTCTTCGTTCTCTTCGGCAAAATATATCGGTGCATGGACCTCTTCGGCCTTCCGGATAAAGACCGGACGGGTCTCTTCGGTACTTTCACCGATTACGACGGGAATGCCGGGCTTGATGATGCCTGCTTTCTCCTGAGCTATCCGGGCCGGTGTGTGGCCCAGAAACTGCACATGGTCTATACTGATATTGGTAATGAGGCACAGGTCCGGATGGATGATGTTGGTGCAGTCTAATCGTCCGCCCAGTCCCACTTCAATGACCGCCACGTCTACCTGTTGCTCTGCAAAATGGCAGAAGGCCAGGGCCGTCGTCAGTTCAAAGAACGAGGGGTGGAGGGGTTCGAAGAAAGCCCGTTCCTCTTCCACAAACCGGATGACACGCTCTTCAGGTATGGGAATGCCATTCACGCGGATGCGCTCCCTGAAGTCTACCAGATGGGGGGAGGTGTAGAGTCCCACTCTATAGCCGGCCTTTTGCAGAATGGCGGCCAGGGTGTGCGAACAGGAACCCTTGCCGTTGGTTCCCGCCACATGGATGGAGCGGAACCGTCGGTGTGGATGGCCGAAGTGGGCATCCAGGGTCAAGGTGTTCTCCAGCCCCTCTTTATAGGCATCCCCTCCCACGTGTTGGAACAGGGGGGCACTGTTGTATAGGTAGGTCAGTGTTTCTTGATAGTTCATGATGAATGACGTTTGATGGTGGAATTATCTGCATGATTCTTCAAACATTCCCGGTGTGTGGCGTGTTAGGGAATCATATAAATGTATGATTATGGCTACAACAAATTTTAAAGGATCTCCGGTGAGGCTCATCGGCGAGCTCATCAAGCCAGGCAGCATAGCCCCCGATTTTGAATTGGTGAAAACCGACCTGACCTCTTTCCGACTGAGGGAACTGGCCGGCAAGAATGTACTGCTCAACATCTTTCCAAGTCTGGATACCGAGGTGTGTGCCATGTCGGTACGTAAGTTCAACCAGTTGGCGGCCCGCCTGCCCAATACGGTGGTGCTGGCCATATCCAAGGACCTGCCTTTCGCTCATACGCGCTTCTGTACGACAGAGGGTATTGCCAACCTCATTCCACTCTCGGACTACCGCATCTCCGATTTCGACAGCAGCTATGGTCTGCTTATGGCCGATGGCCCTTTGCGTGGTTTGCTGGCCCGTGCCGTTGTGGTCATTGGCTGCGATGGGAGAGTGGCCTATACGGAACTGGTACCGGAGATTACGCAAGAACCCGATTATGAAAAGGCTATGTCTGCTATCCATAAGCGGGTGAATGGCGGGAAACTCAGTTTCGCTTTCTTTTAGAAGTTGTTGGAACTCATTCTTTCTTCTTCATCCCCTTGTAGACCAGGAAGGCAACCACAAAGATACCGATGCCGATAAAGACATAGCCGATTTCGTGGCTGTACTCGGAAACCTTGGAGAGCAGCTGCTCTTCTGTCTCGATGCCGGGAACGGTGGAGAGGTAGTAGCCGATGACGGCCAGTATGGCATTCCAGATGCCGGCTCCCAGTGTCGTGTAGAGCAAGAAGGTGGTCATCTTCATGCGGGCCAGTCCTGCTGGGATGGAAATCAGTTGTCTCACGGCAGGGATGAGTCGTCCGATGAAGGTGGAGAGTGCGCCGTGCTTGTCAAAGTATTCCTCGGCATGCTGCACCTTGGCTTCGTCTATGAGACACATGTGTCCGATGCGGCTGTTGGCGAACTTATAGATGATGGGACGTCCCAACCACTTGGCCAGGTAGTAGTTGATGAGGGCGCCGATGTTGGCTCCCAAGGTGGCGAACAGGACAACCAGATAGATGTTCAGACCGTCGTCCTGTGCAGCTTTCCATGCGGCCGGAGGTACGACGACTTCCGACGGAAAGGGGATGAACGAACTTTCGATGGCCATCAGCAGAGTGATGGTCCAATAGTTCAGGTGCTCCAGGCACCATTGTATAAAGGCTACAGATTCCATGCTTTTGTTTGAAAGATATTAATAGGGTAAATCGTTATCAGCGTTGTCACCCCAATTTTTGATTATATGGGTGAATGATAGGGATATGTTTTCTGTGGGCAGGTTCTTCAGAGCGTCCATCACCTCCTGGGCCTGTTGCTCGGTCAGGGGAAATCTGCACAGGGCATTATATTGCCAGAATTTCTCCATGTCCTTGGTCATCATGCAGAGGAGGGCCAGCTTCTCGTTGACGTCAAGGTATTCTGGTTCTATTTCCTTGGCCTTCAGGAAAGCCACTTTGCTGTTTTCCAACTGGCCGCATTCCATGCAGTGGTTACCGATTTCGTACCACGTGTCTTCATAGGGGGCAAGCTCCACTGCTTTCTCCCAAGCGGTGCGGGCCTCTTTTATCTCTCCCTTTTCCAAGTGGGCACGTCCCTCTATGAGGTATACGGCTACCTCCTCTTCATCTTCTTCGTGAGCCTTCTGGCAATACTCTAGAGCCTCTTCCCATCTTTTCAGGTTCATGCAGCAGAAAGCCATGTTGGCATATGCTCCCTCCAGTCTGAAGTTCGGGTCGTTGGATTCGATGATAAAGTTGAGCGTCTTCAGAGCCTCTTCCCATTTCCCTTCCAGAATATTGTTCATGGCTTTCATGTTCTCCATGAACAGGGGAGAGAGCACTTTACGTTCTATGGCCTGCTCAAAATTCTCGCGGGCCTTCTCTATGTTGCCCAGTCTCATGAAGCTGTTTCCTCGGATGTTATAGGGCTCCAATAAGGTATCGTTAGAAACGAGGGCGTACTCGCAGGCATCTATGGCTTTGTTGTACTCGCCCAGTTCGAAGTAGCAGCGTGCCAATCCAATCCAGTAGCAGGTGGAGTAGGGGTCGGTGTCTATCAGCTTGTTGAAGAAGACGATGGCCTTCTCCAACTCTTTGGTCGCATAATAGAAGTCGGCCTGTACGGCCAGGCAGGAGATGTCGTCCTTCTCCTTTTCCGGCAGTTTGTCGATGCACTCCTTGGCCTTGGCGGCTTTGTTCACCTGCATATACATATAGGCCATGTCGATGAGGTTGCTCACCTCCTCCTTGTCTGCAATGCTGTCCAGCATTTGGTTGGCCTCGTCCTCCTTTTCCTGGGCGAAGAGCAGATTGGCTTTCAGGATTTTCACCTCGTCCAGTGTGTTGTCCTTTATCTGCTCCATGCTTTTCTGAGCCTCCTCAATCCTGCCCTCTTCCAAATACAGATAGGTCTGCTCCAAGTGCAGATAGGTGTCCTCGGGATGCAGCTTCAGGGCATATTCCATCACTTCGTGGGCATTGATGAAGCGGTAGTCGTGGGAATACCAGTGGGCTATATCTATGAAATCCTCGGCTTCCAGATATAGCGGCGTCCCGTCACTCAGGTGTGCCTCATACTGTTGGGCCAATTCATACATCTCTTTGTCCCGGCCAGATAAGAGATTGTTATATCCCATATATCAGCTCCTCCTTATTATTATATATGTAATAGACTATTTGTTGATTTTTCCCCAGGTGTCCTTCAGTCCTACGGTGCGGTTGAACACCATCTTCTCAGGCGTGGAGTCTTTGTCCACGTTGAAGTAACCGATACGTTGGAACTGGAGGTAGGCCAGTGGTTTCATCGTAGCGGCAAACTTTTCTATGTAGCAGCAGGGCTGCACATGCAGGGAGTCGGGGTTGATGATTTCCTTCATGGCGGTCAGGGCATCACACTGCTTCTCCTCGCGTATGGCAGCCAGTTCGTCGCGTGGGTTCTCCACCTTCCACAGGCGGTCATAGAGACGGACCTCTGCCTGCAGGCAGTGCTTACAGCTCACCCAGTGGATGGTGCCTTTCACCTTGCGGTTGGCTCCGGGGAGGCCGCTCTTGCTTTCGGGGTCGTATTCGCAATACACTTCCACCACCTCGCCGGCTTCGTTCTTCTTGCATCCGGTACACTTCACGATGTAAGCACTCTTCAGACGTACTTCCTGACCGGGAGTCATGCGGAAGTATTTCTTGGGGGCATCTTCCATGAAGTCGTCACGCTCAATCCAGAGTTCCCGGCTGAATTCAATCTTGTGGGTACCCTCTTCCGGACGTTCGGGGTTGTTTACGGCCTCCATCTCTTCCACTTCTCCTTCTGGATAGTTGGTGATGATGCATCTCACGGGGTTCAGCACGGCAGAAACACGTGTGGCACGTTCATTCAGGTCTTCGCGCACAGCACTTTCCAGCAGGGCAAACTCGTTCAGGGCGTCATAGGTAGTGTAGCCAATCTTGTCGATGAACTTGTGGATGGACTCGGGCGAGTAGCCTCGGCGGCGGAATCCGCAGATTGTCGGCATGCGCGGGTCGTCCCATCCGTTCACGAGTCCCTCCTTGACGAGTGTCAGCAGGTTGCGCTTGCTCATCAGCGTATAGCTCAGGTTCAGTTTGTTGAACTCATATTGGCGCGGACGGTGGTCGTTCAGGTCTTCCCCTTTCTTCAGCCAGTCCACGAACAGGTCATAGAGCGGACGGTGCACCACGAACTCCAGTGTACACAGGGAGTGTGTCACTCCTTCAAAGAAGTCGCTCTGTCCGTGGGCAAAGTCATACATCGGGTAGGCTTTCCACGTGGTGCCGGTGCGGTGATGGGGATGCTTCACGACGCGATAGATGATGGGGTCGCGGAAGTGCATGTTCGGGTTGGCCATGTCAATCTTGGCACGCAGTACCATGGCTCCCTCTTCGATTTCGCCGGTATTCATCTTCTTGAAAAGTTCCAGACTCTCCTCGATGGAACGGTTGCGATAGGGACTCTCAGTGCCCGGCTGTGTCGGCGTGCCCTTTTGGGCGGCAATCTGTTCGCTGGTCTGTTCGTCTATATAGGCTTTCCCCTCCTGGATGAGCTGTATGGCAAAGTCCCACAGCTGTTGGAAATAGTCGGAGGCATAATATTCGTTGCCCCACTGATAGCCCAGCCATTGGATATCTTCCTTGATGGCTTCCACATATTCCACATCCTCCTTGGTGGGGTTGGTGTCGTCAAAACGCAGGTTGCACACGCCACCATGCTTGGCAGCGATACCAAAGTCCATGCAGATGGCCTTGGCATGACCGATATGCAGGTATCCGTTAGGCTCCGGCGGAAAGCGGGTTTGCACACGTCCGTCGTTCTTGCCCTCTTTCAGGTCGTTCTCTACAATCTGTTCAATGAAGTTCAGGCTCTTTTTCTCCACCTTTTCTTCGTTCTTTATTTCTTCCATAGTGCAGTTGATATACGTTGTTTGGGGCACAAAAATAGCGATATTTTTTCATCTATCCTTGGAAAAACGCTTTTTTCAGAAACCAAGAGTCTGTTTTGAATTTATTCAGCCTTTTTATGAGGAGTCTTTTTCGAGATTTTGTTCGCTGAAATCAGGAAAAGACTAAAGATATACTTCATCCCCCATTTAATATATACTGCGATGGCAAAGTAATATATACTTCAAGTGCCAATGAATATATACTGCGTCAGACAAAAAAATACTAAATGAAGAAAGCCAACTTATCCGAGGCGGATAGGCAGGCTTTAATACTAACGTTTAACATTCTTCTTTGAGCTTAACAATCTGTTGGCGGAATTAAGTACACACTAAATTAATTTTGCAACAGGTCACACAAATATGTTAGCGCAATTACATTTTAACAATCGTATCAATTTCACTTTCTGTCTGTTCCATTCTGTCCACAACTAGTTTGACGTAACGGAAGTCTTTATCATCAGGATAGTAGAACTTAATATCACGCATCATTGCCAGTCCCAATCCATCTCCTTCATCTTTCATGTTAAAGATGTTTGAATATAGCAGATGCTGCTCATTAATTAGTCTATACTCCGTATTTGGACCTTCATATATTTTTGCCTTACATATAGGAAGTTTTTTCAATTGTTTCGTTCTTGAGCAAAGTTTTTCCTAAGTCTGTCATGTAATACTTTTGCGTAGGGCTTTTAGGTGAATCGGGCTGGGTCATAGCTACCAAACCCTCTGCAATAAGAGAATCTATGACTTTGGTCTTGAAATAGGAAGAGTCTTTCTGTCCACAAAGATTGCGCATGTCTTTAGCAGACATAGGAGAAACCATCTTTTGTAGCAGTGCATAAATGTTTGGAATACTTAGGGACAGCTTAACGATTACTTGATGAGTACTTAGTGACTGACTCGGTTCCTAAATTAGTCTTTTTAGACCCAGAATCATACTCCATTGAGAGTCTGTTTTGAAATTATTCAGCCTTTTTATGAGGAGTCTTTTCGAGATATTTTGCCCGTTCTTTCTCGTCACATAGCCCGCTATGCTCCTTGAAAGAGAAGGAAAACATCCGTGAAAAGACTCCTTAAAAGAATGCATAAATAAAATCAAAACAGTTTCTTAAAGTAAGACGGGAATCTGACGGGATTTTTATAAAAAATCCTAAGCAGTTTATTTTGAACTACTTAGGATTTTAACTTGGGGTGACTAGTGGGATTCGAACCCACGACATTCAGAACCACAATCTGACGCTCTAACCGACTGAACTATAGTCACCATGTTAGTGCATTTCTCAAATGCGGTGCAAAGATAGAGGTTATTTCTGATATTGCAAACGTTTTGGGGATTTATTTTGCAAGAAAATCACTTTTTGTTGGTTTCACCGATGCCGATGTTATGTCTCCCCAGCAGAGTACGGGCGTTCTTGGTGAAGATTTTCAGACTGTTACGCGCAGTTGTGGGAAGTGAGTCGGCAGGATAGGAGACGGGAAGGAGACGGAAGTTCTTCTCACCGCTTTGCTTGGGGCGGAGCGTCCAGACGAGGGAATAGTGGCAATGGCTTACCCGGCAACCGGTGGGCAGGACGAAGGCGGATTCCAGCGTGGGCGGACGGAGTTCCTGAAGGAATTGGGGTGCAATGGGTTGGGGGAGGGGATACTTCTCCAGTTCCAAGGTGAAGAGGAGGCCTCCATCGGTGTGAAGGGCACTCATGTTGGAGAAGAAATTGCCGAGTGAGTAGGCCACTACATGTTGGCGGGTGCCTGCCTCGCGCAGCTCCATCGGCTGGATGACGTGGGGATGTGCTCCGATGATGTGGGTCACTCCCCGTGCCAATAGCCAATCGACCAGTTCTTTCTGTTCGCGGTTGGGCAGAGACTTGTATTCCTCTCCCCAGTGCATACAGGCAATGATGGCATCGGGACGTAGGGCATGGGCGGCACGGATGTCTGCCTGCATCTCCTCCTTGTTGATGTAGTTCACGTGGTTGGGAGCGGAGGGGCGGATTCCGTTTGTGCCGTAGGTGTAGTTGAGCAGAGCGATGCGGAAACCTTTCTTCTCAATGAGCAGTGGGTAGCGCAGGGTGCGCTCTGCGGTATGACGGTAGGTGCCTGCACATGGTATGCCGAGGGAGTCGAGTTGGGAGAGTGTGCGCTCCAGTCCTTTTCTTCCTCTGTCCAGGCAGTGGTTGTTGGCCGTGAGCAGCACGTCAAAACCGGCGTCACGAATGGCCATGAGATATTCATCGGGTGCGGAGAAGGCGGGATAGCCACGATAGGGCTTTCCGCCGAGAGTCACCTCCAGATTGCCGATGGCAATATCGGCGGCTTCTATTTGCTCCTTCACTGAAGCGAAGCAGCCGGAATAGTCATAACGTCCGTCGGCTGTGCGTGCGGCGTCTATCTGTGCCTGGTGTTGCATCAGGTCGCCTGCAAACAATAAAGTAATGCGCTGCTGGGCAGGCAGCAGCGCATTATATAATAAGGTGAGGAGTAAAAGAATGCTTCTCATTACTTGTAGATGGCCTTCTTTCCGGCCAACAGCGTGTTCTTCATCAGAGAAACGATGGTCATGGGACCTACGCCGCCGGGTACGGGGGTGATATAAGAGCATTTCTCGGCCACTTCATCAAACTTCACGTCACCGGTCAGCTTGAAACCGCTCTTGCGGGTGGCATCGGGCACTCGGGTGGTACCTACGTCGATGATGACTGCTCCGGGCTTCACCATGTCGGCCTTTACAAAGTTGGGCTGGCCCAATGCGGCAATGATGATGTCCGCCTCCTGGCATTCCTTCACCAGGTCTTTGCTGCGGCTGTGGCAAACGGTCACTGTGGCATCGCCCGGATAGGCTTTCTGCATCATCAGGCTGGCCATCGGCTTGCCCACGATGTTGCTGCGGCCCAGGACGACACATTTCTTGCCTTGCGTTTCGATGTTATAGCGTTTCAGCAGTTCCAGGATGCCGTTAGGGGTGGCTGACACGTAGCAGGGCAGGCCGATGCTCATGCGTCCCACGTTGATGGGGTGGAAGCCGTCCACGTCCTTGCGGTAGTCGATGGTCTCGATGACCTTCTGCTCGGAGATGTGTTTGGGCAAGGGTAACTGTACAATGAAGCCGTCCACGTCGTTGTCGTCATTCAGTTCGCGCACCTTGGCCAGGAGCTCCTCTTCGGTCACATCGGCCTCATAGCGGATGAGTGATGACTTGAATCCGCATACTTCACACGCTTTCACCTTGGCGGCCACATAGGTCTCGCTGCCGCCATCATGGCCTACGAGGATGGCTGCCAGGTGAGGACGTTTGCCTCCTGCTGCCACAATCTCTGCCACTTCTGCTGCAATCTCCTGCTTCACCTGCTCGGAGATGGCTTTTCCGTCAATAATCTGCATGGTTCTATCGTTGCTTGGGGATTATCGTTTCATTCTCGGCATGCCTCCCATCATCTTGCCCATCTTGCTGCCGGTGACCATCTTCATCATCTTGCGAGTCTGGTCGAACTGCTTCAGGAGACGGTTCACTTCCTGGATGTTGGTTCCACTGCCTTTGGCGATACGCTGGCGGCGGCTGCCGTTCAATATCTCAGGATTGGTACGCTCCTTGGGGGTCATGGAGTTGATGATGGCCTCGATGCTCTTGAAAGCATTGTCATCGATATCTATGTCCTTGAGTGCCTTGCCTACACCGGGAATCATGGAGGCGAGATCTTTCAGGTTACCCATTCTCTTGATTTGTTGGATTTGGGCCATGAAATCGTTGAAGTCGAACTGGTTTTTCTGGATCTTGCGCTGCAGGCGTTTGGCTTCTTCCTCGTCATACTGTTCCTGGGCACGTTCCACCAATGAAACGATGTCGCCCATGCCGAGGATACGGTCGGCCATACGTGAGGGGTGGAACTGGTCGATGGCTTCCAACTTCTCACCGGTACCTACAAACTTGATGGGCTTGTTGACCACTGTGCGGATGGAGAGAGCGGCACCGCCACGGGTGTCACCGTCCAGCTTGGTCAGTACGACACCGTTGAAGTCCAGCCGTTCATTGAACTCGCGGGCCGTGTTCACGGCATCCTGACCGGTCATGGCATCCACTACGAAGAGAATTTCATTGGGATGGATGGCCTCCTTGATGGCGGCAATCTCGTTCATCATCTCCTCGTCCACGGCCAGACGACCGGCTGTATCGACGATGACCAGGTCGTAACCCTTGGCCTTGGCCTCTTGGATGGCGTTCTGTGCTATCTGTACGGGATTCTTGCTTTCCGGTTCGCTATACATGGGCACGCCAATCTGTTCGGCCAACACGCGCAGCTGCTCAATGGCGGCAGGACGATAGACGTCACAGGCCACGAGCAACGGCTTGCGGTTCTTCTTGGTCTTCAGCATGCGGGCCAGTTTGCCGGAGAAGGTGGTTTTACCCGAACCTTGCAGACCGGACATCAGGATGACGGCGGGCTTGCTGTCAATGTTGATTTCGGCGGTCTCGCCACCCATCAGGACGGTGAGCTCATCGTGTACTATCTTCACCATCAACTGGCTGGGCTTCACGGCTGTGAGTACGTTCTGTCCCAATGCCTTCTCCTTTACGGTATCGGTGAAGTTCTTGGCTACCTTGTAGTTGACGTCGGCATCGAGCAGAGCCTTGCGCACGTCTTTCAAGGTTTCGGCCACATTGATTTCGGTGATTTTTCCTTCACCTTTCAATATTTTGAATGAACGTTCTAATCTTTCACTAAGATTGTCAAACATGATGCAGAATAATTATGAATTGTGAATTATGTATTTATCCATTCATGCTCATCAGGAACTCGTCGTTGTCCTTGGTCTTCTCCAGACGGTCTTTCACGAACTCCATAGCCTCCAGCGGATTCATGTCGGCCAGGTACTTGCGGAGAATCCACATGCGGTCGAGGGTCGTCTTGTCTTGCAGGAGGTCGTCGCGACGGGTGCTGGATGCAATGATGTTCACGGCAGGGAAGATGCGCTTGTTGCTCAGGCCGCGGTCGAGCTGCAGTTCCATGTTTCCTGTGCCCTTGAACTCTTCGAAAATCACTTCGTCCATCTTGGAGCCGGTGTCTATGAGTGCAGTGGCCAGAATGGTGAGCGAGCCGCCTCCTTCAATGTTGCGGGCAGCACCGAAGAAGCGTTTGGGCTTGTGCAGGGCGTTGGCATCCACACCACCGGAGAGCACCTTGCCCGAAGCCGGAGAGACGGTGTTGTAAGCACGGGCCAGTCGGGTAATGGAGTCCAGGAAGATGACCACATCGTGTCCGCACTCTACCATGCGCTTGGCCTTTTCCAATACGATACCGGCAATCTTGACGTGACGCTCGGCGGGTTCGTCAAAGGTGGAGGCGATGACCTCGGCGTTGACGGTGCGGGCCATGTCGGTCACTTCCTCCGGACGTTCGTCAATGAGCAGCATAATCATGTAGACCTCGGGATGGTTGGCTGCAATGGCATTGGCGATGTCTTTCATCAGGATGGTCTTACCGGTCTTGGGCTGGGCCACGATGAGGGCACGCTGTCCCTTGCCGATGGGAGAGAAAAGGTCTACCACACGGGCGGAGAGGGAGTCGCTGTAGCCTCCCTTGCAGAGCTTGAACTTCTCGTCGGGGAAGAGGGGAGTGAGGTGTTCAAAGGGAACACGGTCGCGCACAAAGCCGGGGTCACGTCCGTTGATCTTGTTCACCTTCACCAACGGGAAGTACTTCTCACCCTCCTTGGGCGGGCGGATAACGCCGTCCACTACGTCACCGGTCTTCAGACCGAAGAGTTTCACTTGCGATTGTGACACGTAGATGTCATCGGGTGAGGAGAGGTAGTTATAGTCGGACGAGCGGAGGAAACCGTAACCGTCGGGCATGATTTCCAGTACACCTACACCTCCCAGGATGTCCTCAAAGTCATAAGCCTTTTCCTGCGGCTTGCGCTCGGGCATGCTGCTGGCTTCGGGAACATTGTTGCCGGGTTGTGCCTGGCGTTGTTGTTGCTGGCGCTGTTGGTTATTATTGTTGTTGGGATTGTTACGGTTGTTGTTATTGATGCGTTGGCGCTGGCGCTTGCCTTGACCTTCGGGCTGTTGGGGAATGGCCGGTGCCTCTGCCTTGGTTGCCTCGAACTTGCCGATTAACTCGGTGGGCAGGTCGACCTTCTCGGTGGGCAGGTCTTCTATGGGAATGAAGTCGTCGCCCGGCTCAATGACTGTTTTCTTCTCTTCTGCTACAGGGACGGCCTCCTCTTTCTTCTCTTCTGTGGGGGTGGCCTGTGTGGCAGGTACTTCTTGCTGTGCGGCTACGGGTTGTTCTGTAGGCTGTTGCTCGGCTTTGGGCGATTCAGTCTTGGGAGTTGTCTCCTGTGTGGCAGCGACCGGTTCCGGTTGTTTCTTGCGCGGACGTCCCGGCTTGCGCTTTTGGGGAACTGCTTCCTGCTGAGGGGCGGTTTCGGGTTGGACTGTAGCAGTCGGCTTGCTCTCGTCGCTGCTCTTCTTGTCTGAAGCCTCTGTTGTAGTGGCTGCAGCTACAGGCTCTGTTGTCACGGCTGTAGTCTCTTGAGTCGCTGCCGCCTTAGGTGTTTTGGCTTTCTTGGACGTCTTCGTCGCGTTGTCGTTTGTCTTTGCAGTCTTTTCCTTGGTGTCGGCTTTCGCGTCTTCCTTCTTGGTGCGTGTACGCTTCTGCTTCTCGGCCTTACGCTCTTCTTTCAGCTTGTCGGCGGCCACTTTCTTGGTGGCTCCGGCTATGGCCTGTTCGTCCAGAATTTTGTAGACCAGGTCTTCTTTCTTCAGTGAATCAGTCTTTTTGATTCCCAATTCTTGGGCAATAGCTTGCAGCTCCGGCAAACTTTTGTCGTTTAATTGAATGATATTATACATACAGTATATGTGTGAGTTTGATTCTGTTATTCACTATGTTGTTTGGGGGTACTTGTTGTCGGCTGAACCGGAAGTCCGTCTTGTCATTTCTCCTTGCCGTAGGAAAACGGATGGTTTCAGCGGTGCAAAGATAGGAAATATTTTGGTTTTCATAAACAAATCGTTCTTTTTTTGCTAATAAAGCCTTATCTTTGCTGTGGAAGCAACTATATACCTTATTATATATATAATTAAAATTATCACGATGAAGGTTGAGAAAGTACATTTGATAACGTTTTCGCCTACCCATACTTCCCAACAAATAGGAGAGGCTATTGTTCGCGGAGTGGGGGAGGATAATGTGGAAATTGCCGATTTGACATTGGCTCCACTCCCTGCTCCGTTGGAAATTGCCGCTGAGACATTGACGGTCATTGCTGTGCCAGTATATGGCGGCAAGGTCGCTCCGCTGGCCATGCAACGGTTGGAGACGGTAAGTTCCGCTGGAGGACCGGCCGCTCTGGTGGTGGTCTATGGTAACCGGGCTTATGAAACGGCCTTGACGCAACTGGATGCTTGGGCCTGTCGGAAGGGCTTCAAGGTGATTGCGGGAGGCACCTTTATTGGCGAACACTCCTACTGCACACCAGAGCATCCCATTGCCGTGGGGCGTCCTGATGCCGATGACCTGGCTTTTGCCGAAGCCTTCGGACGCAGTGTGGCCGGGAAGATAGCCGCCGCTACCGACATGGAGCACCTCTATGGGGTGGATGTCTCCCGTATTCCCCGTCCCAAACAACCCATTTGGCCCATGCTGAAGTTTATCTACCGGATTGCCAAATGGCGCAAGAGCGGAGCGGTCTTTCCGCGTATGCCGCAAACCGATGCCGGACGTTGCACGCATTGCGGCCTTTGTGTGAAGTCGTGTCCCAATGCTGCTATTGTGGAGGGAGATGAGTGCAACACGATTCAGGAGCGATGCACCAGATGTTGTGCCTGCGTCAAGTGTTGTCCCCGTCAGGCCCGTCGTTTCGATACACCCTTTGCTCCGTTACTTTCTGCCAACTTCAATCGGCCGAAAGCCAACAAAACGATACTTTGACGAATCCATATTGTGACTTATGAAAAGAAAACTCTCCAAGACCCAACTGGTCTGCATTGTGCTGCTTTGGGCGGCATTGTGTTACATTGTGCTGACCGGTGCCGAGCGTGTGGATGGTCCGGTCATCGTGACGCTCCTGTTGGCCAGTGCCTTTATCTTCCTGCCCATCTACAAGAGTCGGAAGAAGGAATAGAGCGTATAGAACCATAAAATGAGTATATATTTTGTCTTTTTATTCATTTTTGCGCGATAAAACAGAAAAATGTTGTTTTATCACGTATTTTTCTTATAAAATGTTTGTTGGTTTGATTTTTATGTGTACTTTTGCAAGCGAAATCAAAAACGGATTATAAACCAATATAAAGAAATAAAGTTTATGAATGCAGCTAAGGTATTAGAAGACCTGAAAAGAAGATTCCCCAATGAACCGGAGTATCATCAGGCAGTAGAAGAAGTTTTAGGAACTATCGAAGAAGAGTACAACAAACATCCCGAATTTGATAAGGTGAACTTGATAGAACGTCTCTGTATTCCCGACAGGGTGTTCCAGTTCCGTGTCACTTGGGTGGACGATAAAGGCAACGTGCAGACCAATATGGGCTATCGCGTGCAGCATAACAACGCCATCGGTCCCTATAAGGGCGGTATCCGTTTCCACTCCTCTGTGAACTTGGGCATCTTGAAGTTCCTTGCTTTTGAGCAGACATTCAAGAACTCGTTGACCACATTGCCTATGGGTGGTGGCAAGGGAGGTTCCGATTTCTCTCCGCGTGGCAAGAGCAGTGCCGAGGTGATGCGTTTCTGCCAGGCCTTCATGCTGGAACTGTGGCGTCATGTAGGTCCCGATATGGACGTTCCCGCCGGTGATATCGGTGTGGGTGGCCGTGAAGTGGGCTTCATGTTCGGTATGTATAAGAAACTGACCCGTGAGTTTACGGGCACATTTACCGGTAAGGGCCGTGAGTTTGGCGGCTCACTGATTCGTCCCGAAGCAACCGGTTACGGTAATGTTTACTTCCTGATGGAGATGCTGAAGACCAAAGGTCAGGACCTGAAGGGAAAGACTGTGCTTATCTCCGGTTCCGGAAACGTAGCGCAGTACACGGCCGAGAAGGTGCTGCAGTTGGGTGGCAAGGTGCTCACGATGTCCGACTCCGACGGTTATGTGTACGACCCCGACGGCATCGATCGCGAAAAGTTGGATTACATCATGGAGTTGAAGAACCTCTATCGTGGCCGCATCCGTGAATATGCCGAGCAATATCCGGGCGTGAAGTATGTGGAAGGTGCCAAGCCTTGGGGTGAGAAAGCCGACATCGCACTGCCTTCCGCTACTCAGAACGAACTGAACGGTGACCATGCCCGTCAGTTGGTAGCCAATGGAGTGATGGCAGTGTCCGAGGGTGCCAACATGCCTTCTACTCCTGAAGCCATCAAGGTTTTCCAGGATGCCAAGATACTCTATGCACCGGGCAAGGCTGCCAATGCCGGTGGTGTATCAGTGTCCGGTCTGGAAATGACTCAGAACTCCGAGCGCATTTCCTGGAGTTCCGAAGAGGTGGATGCCAAGTTGCACTACATCATGGAGAACATTCATCAAAACTGCGTGAAGTACGGTACCGAGGCCGATGGTTACGTGAACTACGTGAAGGGTGCCAACATTGCCGGCTTTATGAAGGTGGCCAACGCCATGATGGCTCAAGGCATCGTGTAAGCGAAAGATTATTTTAGAGTCTGTTTTGAATTTATTCCGCCTTTTTATGAGGAGTCTTTTCGAGATATTTTGTTTGTTCTTTCAAGGGGCATAGCGGGCTATGTGACGAGAAAGAACGGGCAGAAGAGCCGAAAAGAGACTCATGGAAAGCGAATAATAAAAGAATGGAATAAATTCAAAACAGACTCTTAGAGTAGCCATAGTATAAAAAGGAGGATATGTCCGTCTGCGATATGTCCTCCTTTTGCTTGTACGCTCACAGCTCAAAGGTGCCTCAAAAAAAGTATCTTAAACAGATTGGGATTGTTTGTGATATTGTATAAATAATTGTATTGTTTTGTGGGTAAGTGGATAATATGAGTGTATTCTGCTTTTGTGACAGCAAAATTTTCTCACTGGCAATCGGGGTGTTTCTCACTGGCAATCGCCCGATTGCCAGTGAGAAACTGGACGTTTATTAAGTGATTTTGTAATGTGTTGATTATTAGGCTGTTATAAACCTTGTTGCTGAGGTAAAAAGTCTGTACTTGTGGTATGGCTTAAGATGTGGAATGGATACTTGCTTATGTAAAATAAATTGAGCTGTATGCTTCCGTGGGAAAAGGAAGATTTATCGGGCTGGCGGACGTTGAATATGCCACTAATGATTGGAATTATTTGCTTGTTTCAAAAAGTATGTGTACCTTTGCGCCGCTTTTTTGGCAAAACATCGTGTCGGCCTGAATGGGTAAGGCATGTGTGTGATGGTAGATTAAGCACAAAAGAAACTTAATTTTAGAGTAACACAAAATTTTTCAGAACAATGAAGACATTCGATTTGAAAGGAACTGCAAGAACAATTGCAGAACGTTCTTCGGAACAGGCAAGAGCCCTGAAGGCTATTCGTAAAGACAACGGTGTACCCTGCGTACTGTATGGCGGTGGCGAAAATGTTCACTTCACCGTGACTGCAGACGCTCTGCGCGGACTGGTATACACTCCCCACATTCACGTGGTGAACCTCACCGTAGATGACAAGCAGGTGAAGGCCATCATGAAGGATATCCAGTTCCACCCCGTGAAGGATACTATCCTGCACGTAGACTTCTACCAAATCAACGAAGAGAAGCCCATCGTTATGGAGGTACCTGTACAGTTGGAAGGCTTGGCAGAAGGTGTGAAGGCCGGTGGTAAGCTGGCACTGCAAATCCGCAAGCTGAAAGTGAAGGCTCTCTACACAGCTATCCCCGAGAAACTGATTATCAACGTTTCTCACCTGGGACTGGGCAAGACTGTCAAGGTTGGTGAGTTGAGCTATGAGGGCTTGGAACTGCTGAATGCTAAGGAAGCCGTTGTATGTGCAGTGAAGCTGACACGTGCCGCAAGAGGTGCTGCTGCCGCTGCCGCAAAATAATATAGGCTCATACATAGAGTGACGGAGACGCGGATTAACGCAGATACGCAGATGCAAATTCAGGCAATCCGCGACTGCGATAATCGGCGTCTCCTTTTTTATTGTTTGGGGGACTTTCAACATCAATTTTCTAAGAAATGAAGTATCTGATTGTAGGATTGGGGAATATCGGCCCCGAGTATCATGAGACGCGGCATAATATCGGCTTTATGGTAGTGGATGAACTGGCCAAGGCGGCCGGGGTCTCTTTCCGTGACGGCAGGTATGGATTTACCACGACGCTTTCGGTCAAGGGACGCCAACTGCTGCTGCTGAAGCCTTCCACCTTCATGAATCTCAGTGGAAATGCCGTGCGCTATTGGATGCAGAAGGAGAACATTCCCTTGGAGAACCTGCTGGTGGTGGTGGACGACTTGGCTCTGCCTTTCGGTGCCTTGCGGTTGAAGGGGAAGGGAAGCGATGCCGGACACAACGGCCTGAAGCATATCGCTGCCACACTGGGCACGCAGAACTATGCCCGGTTGCGCTTTGGTATCGGCAATGACTTTCCGCGCGGAACACAGATTGACTATGTGCTGGGACACTTTACGGAGGACGACATGAAACTCATGCCGCAGCGTATAGAGGTGGCTGGGGAGATTGTGAAGAGTTTCTGCCTGGCCGGCATCAACATTACGATGAACCAATATAACAAGAGGTGAAGATGGGCGAAGCAAGAATTGACAAGTGGATGTGGGCTGCCCGCATTTTCAAGACACGCACCATTGCGGCCGAGGCTTGCAAGAAGGGGCGTGTATGTATCAATGGTGCACAAGCCAAGGCTTCACGAACGGTGAAGCCGGGTGACGTGGTGCAGGTGCGCAAACCGCCCGTGACTTGGTCGTTCAAGGTGTTGCAGGCCATAGAGAAGCGGGTAGGGGCGAAGCTGCTGCCCGAGGTGATGGAGAATGTCACGACTCCCGACCAGTATGAACTGCTGGAGATGAGCCGCATCAGTGGTTTCGTGAACCGTGCCAAGGGTACCGGACGGCCTACGAAGAAGGACCGCCGCGACCTGGAAGAGTTCACCGCACCTCAGTTCATGGATGATGCGGATTTCGATTTTGACTTTGACGATGATGAGGAGGAGTGACGCGGTATGGACAACGACAAGATAATCAGGTGGGGATTCATCGGCTGCGGTGAGGTGACCAAGTACAAGAGCGGGCCTGCCTTCCAGAAGATTGAGAACTCGGAGGTGGTGGCTGTGATGAGCCGTGACCTGCAGAAGGCGCAGACCTATGCCCGTGAGCGTGGTATTGCCAAGTGGTATGACGATGCCCAGCAACTGGTGAATGATGCCGAGGTGAATGCGGTCTACATTGCCACTCCGCCTTCTTCCCACGCTACATATGCCATTATGGCCATGAAGGCCGGTAAACCTGTTTACATAGAGAAGCCTATGGCTGTGACCTATGAAGATTGTTGCCGCATCAACCGTGTCTCCCACGAAACGGGTGTGCCCTGCTTTGTGGCTTACTATCGCCGCTACCTGCCTTATTTCCAAAAGGTGAAGCAGTTGGTAGAGGAGGGGGCCATTGGACGTGTCATCAACTTGCAGGTACGTTTTGCCCAGCCGCCACGCGACCTGGACTATAACAAGTCGAGCCTGCCCTGGCGTGTGCAGCCCGATATTTCAGGAGGTGGTTATTTCTATGACTTGGCTCCCCATCAGATTGACCTGTTGCAGGAGATGTTCGGTTGTATTCTGGAGGCCAGCGGATATAAGAGCAACCGCGGCAAACTGTATGCGGCCGAGGATACGCTGAGTGCCTGTTTCCAGTTTGAGAACGGACTGGTGGGTAGCGGCTCCTGGTGCTTCGTGGCTCATGAGTCGGCACGTGAGGACCGCATAGAGATTATCGGAGACAAGGGGATGATTTGCTTTTCGGTCTACACCTATGACCCCATTGCCTTGCACACGGAGCGCGGGCGCGAGGAGATAATGGTGGAGAATCCTACCTATGTGCAACAGCCTTTGATTCAGGCCGTGGTGGACCATCTGCTGGGCAAGAGTGTCTGCGGCTGCGACGGTGAAAGTGCCACACTTACTAACTGGGTGATGGACAAGATTCTGGGAAAACTTTAAGTCTTGATAAGGGACTTGAATACATTTTAGGCACGGATTACACGGATGAAACGGGTTTTACTCCCGTGAAAGTCCGTGTAATCCGTGCCTAATATTATGTGGCACTGCCTCTTCAACTTTTATTCTATCGTCAGCTCATCGATGATGTGCTTGGCGCCTGCGTACTTCTCTATAATAAATAAGGTGTAGCGGATGTCTACACAAATGGCACGCTGTGAAGAGGGACGGAAGGCGATGTCTCCGGTCAGTCCTTCGTAGTTGCGGTCGAAGCCTGTTCCGATGAGTTGTCCCTTGGCATTGAAGACGGGCGAGCCGCTGTTGCCTCCGGTGTTGTCGGTGTTCACGATGAAGTTCACCGGCATTTCACCGTTTGGCAGAGCATAGCGTCCGTAGTTCTTGGTGCGATAGAGTTGCTTCAGCTTCTCCGGCACAACGAATTCCCAGTTATCGGGGTCTTCCTTTTCCATCACACCCTTCAGCGTGGTGTAGTATTCATAGTCGATGCCGTCGGCAGGAGAGTAGGGCTGCACGGTGCCATAGGTGAGGCGCAGTGTGGAGTTGGCATCGGGATAGATGGGCTGTCCCTTGGATTGCTTCAGTTCCATCATGCCGCGCACCCAGGTCTTGTGGGCAGCGTTGTAGGACTTGTTGTACTGGGACATAGTGATGGCCGTTTTCATAAGTCCGTCGGTGATGGAGTACTTGAAGAGCACCATCCAATCGCTGTTCAGCTTGTAGAGCTTGGGCTTGGCGATGAACTTGTCAAAGTTCTCCCGGCTGCCGAAGATGGAGTAGTCGAAGCAGGCGTCGATGAACTTGTCACTGTCACCCTTGAATCGGCTCTCTATTACCTGGCAGATGCCGATACGCTCTTCGCGGGGGATGTATTGCATGTAGGTGCGCATCATCTCCTTGCCTACCAGGCGTTCCACTTCGGGGTGGGGGATGGAGGCGAAATATCTGTCAGCCGCCTTCTTCAGCTTTTCCGTTTCTTCGGCAATCTTTGCCTTGTCTTTCTCCTTCAGGGCCTTGGTCAGTGCGGCGGTGGAGGGGATAGCCATGAAGTCGAGTGCCGTGACCAGGGCTTCCTGGATGGCCTGCTGATGATAGAGTGCCGAACGTCGCTGGGTCACGATGTGACGAATCTGGTTGAAAGCCTGCTGATAGCTGCTGTCGCCCGTCTGTCGTCCACGCTCCAGGAGTTCCTCCTGCTGCTTGCGCTTGGTGTCCAGCACGCGGAGGCGTACAAGCCCTTCGTTCATGCCGATGGCGTTCTTCCAATAGTTGGCACTGGAAGCGTACTTGCTGGCATAGTGTATGCGCACGGCATCATCTTTCAGCATCTGCTCCATGAGCACTCGTTGGCGGGCATCGCGCACGTGATGGCGCATGAAGTTGGTGGTCTCCATGCGTTCCTCCACCTCATCACTGATCATGTAGCGCCAGTTGCGTCCGGGGAAGCCCATGACGAAGGTGAAGTCTTCTTTCTTGTAGCCGCTGAGACTGATGGTGAGGTGTTTCTTCACCTTCAGGGGAACATTGTCGGCACTGTACTTGGCCGGCTTACCGTCTCGGTCAGCATAGATGCGGAAGAGGGAGAAGTCTCCCGTGTGGCGTGTCCACATCCAGTTGTCTGTGTCTGCACCAAACTTGCCGATGGAACTGGGTGGTGCACCCACCATGCGGATGTCGCTATAAGTAGTCTTCAGGAAGAGGTAGTAGCGGTTACCGCCATAGAAGGCTTTCAGTTCCGCCGTATGCCCATCTTCAAGCACCAGTCCCTGCTCGGAGAGGAAGCGGTCGCACACCTTGGATAGGTACTTGGGTGAAAGGTAGTTGGTGCCATGCGGGTCTTCGTCTATCTGCAGCTGTTGCTCCACATAGTCGGTCACGTCCATAATCTGGTCGATGTAGGTGATGGTGAGTCCCTTGCAGGGCAGTTCCTCTTCACGACTCATGGCCCAGAAACCGTCGGTCAGGTAGTCGTGCTCCACGCTGCTCAGCTGCTGGATGGAACCATAGCCGCAGTGGTGGTTGGTAAGCACCAGTCCTTCGGCCGAGATGACTTCACCGGTACATCCGCGTCCGAAGTGTACCACGGCATCCTTCAGGGAGATGCCGTCGGGGTTGTAGACTTCATGGATGGGAATGAGCAGTCCCAGTTCGGTCATGGCCACCTCGTTCTGCTTCTGCAGGTCGGTGAGCATCCACATGCCCTCATCGGCGTGGGCCGTGAGCAGTGTGGATGCCAGGAATAGGGAGAGTAATGTTCGTTTCATAGTGCTGATGGAACGTCGTTGATTATTCAATGATGGTCATCTCGTCAATCAGGTGCTGGCAGCCGCCCAGCTTCTCCAGGATGAAGAGCACGTAGCGGATGTCCAGTGCGATGCAGCGTTGCAGGTCGTTGTCGAAGTTGATGTCGCCGCTCAGTGACTCCCAGTTGCCGTCGAAGGCTGTACCGATGAGGTGGCCTTCGCCGTTGATGACGGGTGAGCCGGAGTTGCCGCCGGTGATGTCATTGGTGGTCAGGAAGCAGACGGGCATACTGCCATCGGCCATGGCATAGCGTCCGAAGTCCTTGTTCAGGATGAGTTCCTTCAGTTTGGCGGGCACCACGAACTCGGAGCTTGTGGGGTCTTCCTTCTCCAGGATACCGTCGGTGGTGGTGAAGTAGTTGTAGCGCACACCGTCCTTGGGACTGTAGGACTTCACGTTGCCGTAGGTGAGGCGCATGGTGAAGTTGGCATCGGGGTAGGAGGGTACGGGCTGTTTCATTTCGCCCAGGCCGCGTATGAAAGCCTTGTGCTCCAGTTCGGTAGTCTCCAACTGCTGGCCGGTCTTCATGATGTCGTGATACTTCTCACCGATGGCACGGATGTAGCGGGTGGCAGGGTCGTTCTTGATGGCTTTCAGGGTGGGCTTCTTCATGAACTTCTCCAGGTTGGCCTGGCTGGCTACGATGGAGTTGTCATAGAGGTCGTCCACATAGGCGTTGATGTCGCCCTTGAATTCCTTGTTGATGATGTCATAGATGGCAGGACGCTGCTCGGCCGGGATGTATTCGGCATAGGCAGCGATGACGGCCTTGGCCACCTTGCGGTCCACTTCGTGGTCGTAGTCCTTGTTGTGAAGGGTTTTGAAGTTCTGCTGCAGTTCGGCCAGTGAAGCCTCCTTCAGGGAGTCGTTCTTCTCTTCCAGTGCCTTCTCCAGATTCTTCATGATGCGGTTGGATGTCCTGAACTCGATGGCCCGCATGAACGCTTCGTTGAAGTACATGAGCTGGCGCAGCACGGGCTGTTCAGCCTCGGCAGCAGCGTTGATTTTCTCCACTACACCTTCGTATTCGGGCTTGCCCTTGGCAAATTCAATGAACTGTTTCTCTATCTCGGCCTTGGTGCCCAGCACGTCATTGTCCAGGATGGCCTTGTTCATGCCGATGGAGTTTTTCCAGTAGTTGCTGCTCTGTGCGAACTTGCTGGCATACTGGATGCGCACCTTGTCGCTGGCTTCCATCACTTCGCGCAGCACGGCCAGTCGGGCACCACGGATGTTGATGCGCGGCTCGTTCTCGGCCTCCATGCGTGACTTCACTTCGCTCACCGTCAGGTAGCGGCTGGTGCTGCCGGGGAAGCCCATAATCATGGCATAGTCACCGTCGGTCAGTCCCTTGATGGATATGGAGAGATACTTGGGAGTCTTCAGGGGCACATTGTCGGCACTGTACTTGGCAGGCTCGCCGTTCTTGTCGGCATAGATGCGGAACATGGAGAAGTCACCCGTGTGGCGCGGCCACATCCAGTTGTCGGTCTCACCGCCAAACTTGCCTACTGATGAGGGAGGTGCGGCCACCATGCGCACGTCGCTGTACACCTTATAATAAAAAAGGTAGAACTTGTTGCCGGCATAGAAGGGAAGTGCACGCACCTCGATGCCCGGCTTGCCGTTCAGGTCGCTCTTGGCCAGTTCGGCCTTGGCCAGCTGGTTCAGGAAACGGTTGGTCATGGCTTTCACTTCGTCGGTCTCACCGGACTGTATCTTGGCGTTCACCAGGTCGGTGATGTCCACGATGCGATGTACGAAGCGGAACTGCAGGCCCGGAGTGGGTATCTCCTGCTCGCGTGTCATGGCCCAAAAGCCGTCCTTCAGGTAGTCATGCTCCACGCTGGAGTGTTGCTGGATGGCACTGTAGCCACAGTGGTGATTGGTCAGAATCAAGCCTTCGGGCGAGATGATTTCGCCGGTGCATCCGCCACCGAAGATGCCCACGGCATCCTTCAGGGAGACTCCCTCGGGGTTGTAAATCTCGTCGGCCTCCAGTTTCAGACCGGCTTTCTTCATCATGTCGATGGAATTCTGTTGCTTCATCAGCTGCAGCAACCACATGCCCTCGTCCGCTTGGGCGGTGTTGAAGGCGAAACATGCGGCAAAGGCCGCTACTAAATACTTTTTGATTTTCATACGTGTTTCAATGCTTAATTTATGTGCAAAAATACGTAAAGCAAATGAAAATACCTTTCTTCTTAGGTTCATTATAAGGATTATTAATACCTTTGCCCCCGATAAAAACGGTTTGTTTATGAACAAAATGAATGTAAATGCCCTGTTTTCCCTCTTGGTCCTGCTTCTGCTGCTTACTTCCTGCAGCCGGAAATACAAGGTGGAGGGCAACAGTTCAGTGCCCAGCATAGACGGAAGAATGCTCTATCTGAAGACTCTTCAGGGAGAAGAATGGATAGCGGTAGACTCGGCCGAGGTGCTTCATGGCCTGTTTGCCATGGAAGGAAAGGCCGACACGGCCTGCCTGGTGACTCTCTTCATGAACGATGAGGGACTGATGCCTCTGGTGCTGGAACACGGAAAGATAAAGCTCACCATCTCCAATACTCAATTAAGGGCCGAGGGAACTCCCCTGAATGATGCTCTCTATGAGTTTATTGACAAACGCAACGAGCAGGAGGCACGCCTGGCCGAACTGGAGCGCAAGGAGGCAAGAATGGTGCTGGAAGGAGCCAACATCGACGAGGTGCGTGCCGAACTCACCAAGGAGGCCGAGGTCTTGGTGAAGGAGATGAACGACTACGTGAAGACCTTCATCAGCGGCAACTACGAGAATCCCTTAGGCGCAGGCGTATTCATGATGGTGTGCAGCTCCATGCCCTATCCCGTGATGACTCCCTTAGTGAAGGAACTGATGCTCACGGCTCCCACTACCTTCAAGGAACATCCTTTCGTGAAGGAGTTCCTGTCCCGTGCCAAAGAGAACATGCACCTCATGGAGGAGCAGCAACGCTTGCAGGAGAATGCCATCGTGGCTGCCGAGCAGGAGAAGGAACGTCAGAACAAGTAATGAGAGACCTGAAACAAGAACATATGTTCAAGTGCTGCTGAACATATGTTCTTGTTTTTTTTGTGCCCGAGGCTTTTGTCTTTTAGTACTTGAACAGCACGATGCCTCCTTCCACGATAATACCTTTGTCGAAAGTGGCGTCACGGTTATAGTGGCGACTGGTGCCATAGCCACCGCTGACGAAGAGTCCGAAGGTTTCCGTCAGGCGGTATTCCAGGTTGGCACGTGCCTGCAGGGCATAGAGGCGGGCAGGCAGGCCGAGGTCCTTGTTCTTGAAAGTTTCAATGTGCTGGTAGCCCAGGTCACCACTGATGAAGAACCGTTTGTTCAAGGGAAGTTCCAATCCGGCACGATAGAAGAAGGCGGTCGAGAACTTCTCGTCAACGCCCTGTTGCCAGGCACCTGTGCCGAGGATGGTGTAGAAGAGGCGGTTCTTGAAGCGGGCGGCGATGTTGGCTCTCGTTGTGTTGCCCCCGAAGAGCATCAGTTGTACGCGTGTGTCGGGGTTGGCGTTCACCAGTCCCAACTGGAATCCGTCCAGCTTCTCCCGATAATAGTTGACCAGACCTATTTGCAATCCCTTGCCCCGAACCGCAACGTTGAAGGGTGCAAGCTGCACGCCGCGTGCCGTGCCGGCCGTGATGTTGCCGATGCCTGACAGTTGCAGGCCGTTAAGGTCACCGCCCGTGATGTTCAGAAGACCGGAGAACTGCAGACCGCTGAAGCTATCGCCGGCGATATGGGCCAAGCCGGCCATGTGCAGGCCCGAAGAATTACCTGTGGTGATGTTCATCAGTCCACCCATCACCACACCTTTTGCTTCACCGCCTACAATGTTGGTCAGTCCGCTGAAGAGCATGCCCCGGCTGCTTCCTCCGGTGATGTTCACCAATCCGCTGAACGACAGACCGTTCGTCTCTCCTCCATTCACGTTGGTGATGCCGGCCATCTGTATGCCGTTCATGCTGCTGCCGTTCACGTTGTAGATGCCTGCCAGCTGTATGCCCTTCACCTCCTGATGGGTTGTGGCACCCATGAGGTTTATGCCGATACCGTTCAGGCGGTTCTGCATGGAGAAGATTCCGATGTTGAGACATGTGCTTCCGGTGGTGTCGGTGCGTTGCGTGGCGATGTTCTTCCAGATGGAGAGGTTGACACCTCCCGATTTCCTGTCTTGGGAAAAAACAGTCCCTGCACCGACGAGGAGCAGGGACAAGAGAGTAGATAGTATTCTATGCTTCATGATGTTCGGGATGAGGTTGCGGGGAGAGTGGTCTTAGCCTTTGGCCTCCTGATACAGGAAACGCTTGATGCTCTTCTTGGGAGTCTTCTCGAACTCTTCGGGATAAATCTTCATCTTCTGTATCTGGCTGTAGGCGGGCAGCATGGCGTTCAGTGCCACACGGTTCTCTTCCATTACGCGCTCAATGTCTTCGTTCTTCAGACCGTGGGCAAAGGCATCGTCGAAGTCGGGGTAGACGAGTCCCACGAGCTTGTTGTTTTGCTGCACGATGATGCTTTCCGATACGTAGGGCAGGTTGTTCAGCTTGTCTTCTATCTCCTCGGGATAGATGTTCTGTCCGCTGGGGCCCAGAAGCATGTTCTTGCTGCGTCCCTTGATGGTGATGTTGCCCTCGGCATCGATGAGGCCCAGGTCACCGGTGTGGAGCCAGCCGTCGGCGTCTATCACCTGTTGGGTGGCCTCTTCGTTCTTGAAGTAGCCAAGCATGACGTTGGGACCGCGGCAGACAATCTCGCCCGGTATGTGTTCGGGGTCATCGGAGAGCACCTTCACCTCCATACGCGGGGCTGCCTTGCCGCAAGAGCCTTGCTTGAAGCGCTTCCAGTCTTCATAGCTGATGATGGGAGCACACTCGGTCATGCCGTAGCCCACGGTGTAGGGGAACTCTATCATGCGGAGCACTTGCTCCACTTCCTGATTGAAGGCCGCTCCGCCCACAATGATTTCGTAGAAGTTGCCGCCAAAGGCTTGCATCATCTTCTCGCGCACGGTGGCTTTGATCTTGTCGTTGATATAGGGTACCTTCAGCAACAGCTTCATGGTGGGGGTCTCCAGCTTGGGCAGGACGTTCTTCTTGATGATTTTCTCGATGATGAGCGGCACGGCAATCACCAGATTGGGCTTCACCTCGGCGAAGGCCTGAAGGATGATTTTGGGGCTGGGCATGCGCGTGAGGAAGAAGATGTGGCATCCCACAGAGAACTCGTAGAGGAATTCAAAGGCCAAGCCATACATGTGGGCCATGGGGAGCATGGAGACAATCTTGTCGCCCGGATTCATGTGGAGCACTTCGAAGGCAAACTTTGTGTTGGACCACAGGGCACGGTAGGGCAACATGACTCCCTTGGAGTAGCTGGTGGTACCCGATGTGTAGTTCAGTACGGCTAGTTCCTCGGGCTGGTCCTTGTGATAGTCAATATGTTCCTTCCGGAAGTTCTTGGGAAACTTCTTGCCGAAAAGTTCGTTGAGGTGTTCGCGGGCATAGTCCAGTTTCTCGCTGCGCGACACCAGCAGGGAGAAGTCGTTCATCAGGATGATACCTTCCAGATTGGGCATGGCCGTTTCGTTCAGGTTCTCCCACACCTGATCACCCACAAAGAGCAGTTTGGCTTCGGAGTGGTTCACGATGTTGTGTACGTTGTCGGCCTTGAACTCATGGAGAATGGGTACGATGACTGCCCCATAGGTCAGTGTAGCGAGAAAAGTTACACCCCAATGGGAACAGTTACGGCCGCACACGGCTATCTTGTCTCCCTCCCGGATTCCTCCGGCTTCAAAGATGAGGTGTAGTTTTTCTATCTTGCGGGCCACGTCCTTGTATTGCAGGGTGGCTCCTTTATAGTCGGTCAGGGCATCCAAATCCCAATTTTCCTTGATGCTCTTCTCGATATAGGCAATGAAACTTTGTTCCATAGTGTTGCACATTTAGTTAGATTCTGTGCAAATATAACGCTTTCTATAGAGAATGCAAACTTTTCGTGAGAAAAACGTTTTCTAAGCATCTGTTTTGAAACTTTCAGCCTTTTAATGAGGAGCCTTTCCGGACTTTTGATGTTCCGTTGCTATCGTTTGGAGGCTATTCGCTCAGGTACCAGCGGTACATGCGCTCTACGCCTTCTTCGATGTCTATCTTGTGGTGCCAGCCCAGGGCGTGCAGCTTGCTCGGGTCGGTCAGCTTGCGCATGGTGCCATCGGGCTTGGTGCTGTCAAAGGTCAGCCGGCCCTGATAGCCCACGGCCTTCACGATGAGTTCGGCCACGCCACGGATAGTGATTTCCTTGCCGGTGCCGATGTTGATGTGACAGTTGCGGATGTCCTTGTCGCCGGCCTTGTAGGTGTCCTTGAAGTCCACATGCTCCATGACGAAGACGCTTGCATCGGCCATCTCCTCGCTCCACAGAAATTCGCGCAGCGGTGTACCCGTACCCCACAGGCGTACCTCTTCACCGTCGATGCCATACTTCTTCAGGATGGCCAAAATCTCTTCGCGGCTGTTGGCACCGCTGATGCCTTCCACCGGACGTTTGTTCAGGTCGTTGCATACGGCCTCCCAGTTTCCTTCCTTCAGACAGTGGGCCAGATGAATCTTGCGAATCATGGCGGGAAGCACATGGCTGCGCTCCAGGTCGAAGTTGTCGTTGGGACCGTAGAGGTTGGTAGGCATCACGGCAATATAGTTGGTGCCATACTGCAGGTTGAAGCTTTCGCACATCTTCAGGCCCGCAATCTTGGCAATGGCATAAGGTTCGTTGGTGTACTCGAGGGGGGAGGTGAGCAGCACCTCCTCTTTCATTGGTTGCTCGGCATCACGCGGATAGATGCAGGTGCTTCCCAGGAAGAGCAGTTTCTTCACGCCGTGGCGATAGCTTTCGCCGATGACATTCTGTTGTATTTGCAGGTTCTTGTAGATGAAGTCGGCACGATAGATGCTGTTGGCCATGATGCCTCCCACGAAGGCGGCGGCCAGGAACACATATTCGGGCTGCTCTTCGTCAAAGAAACGACGCACGGCAACGGCGTCTAACAAGTCAAGTTCTTTGTGGGTTTTGCCAACCAGGTTGGTATATCCTTTCTCTTGCAGGTTCTTCCAGATGGCCGAACCCACCAAGCCGCGATGACCGGCTACATAGATTTTGGCATTCTTTTCCATAAGTCGTATTGGTTTATTCGGCTGCAAAAGTCGCTATTTCCTATGAAATAGCCAAATTTTTCTTGCCCATTACCTTGTCTATAATCAAGGCGATGGCTCCGTCGCCCGTCACGTTGCAGGCGGTGCCGAAACTGTCCATGGCGATGTAGAGGGCAATCATCAGGGCCTGAGCCGACTCGTCGAAGCCCAGGATGGACTGGAGAATACCTATGGAGGCCATGATGGCACCGCCCGGCACACCGGGAGCGGCTACCATCGTGATGCCCAGCATGAAGATGAACCCGCAGAAGAGGGGAAAGTCATAGGGCATGCCCTGCATCATCATCAGGGCTAGGGCACAGGCCACAATCTTCAGCGTGCTGCCGCTGAGGTGGATGGTGGCACAGAGTGGATGACGAATCCGGCCACTTCGTCGGACACACCGTTGCGCTTGGTCTGCTCCAGGGTCACCGGTATGGTGGCAGCCGAGGACTGTGTGCCCAGTGCCGTGAAGTAGGCCGGCATCATCCGCCCCAGCAGGCGGAAAGGATTCCGCTTGACGAAGAGGGCCGCTATGCCATATTGCAGGAGCAGCACGGCGATGTGCAGCAGGAAGATGATTCCGATAATCTTGATGAAGACCAGCAGAATGGCGAAGACTTGTCCCGAGTGGGTCATGTTCAGGAAGATGCCGAAGATGTAGAAGGGGAGTAGCGGCAGGATGACAGCCGAAATCATTCCCACGATAATCTCCTGAAAGTCACGTGCTGCCTGTTTCAACGTCTCGCTCTTCAGGCGGGAAAGACCCAGTCCCAGGGTGAAGGCCAATATCAGGGCGGTCATGACTCCCATCAGCGGCGGAATCTCCACAGAGAAGTAGGGCAGGAGACCTTGTGCCTGGCTCACCTCTTCCAGCGGTACCCCCGTCTCTATCAGCGACGGGAAGCAGAGAGTTCCCGTGAAGTAGGAGAGGAAGCCCGAAATCAGTGTGGCGGCATAGGCTATCAGTGTGGTGACAACCAGCATCCGTCCGGCTCCGCGTCCGATGTCGGCAATGGCCACTGTCACGAGTCCCACGATAATCAGCGGGATGGAGAAATTCAGGAACTCACTGAAGATGCCGTTGAAGGTAATGAACAGGCGTACCAGCGGTGCAGGCATGATGTTGCCCAGCAGGACACCCAGCAGGATGGCGATGATGATGCGCGGCAGCAGGCCGATGCGGATTTTCTTTTTCATGATGATATGTCTATATATATAATAAGGTGTAATCAAACTGTAGCTTTAGCGATTAAGCTGCATTCTCCGAGGCCAAAGGTACAGAAAACGCCGGAATAATCAACGGAAATAGGAATAAATAGCCTGTAAATGCTCATTATTACAACTTTTTATTGTATCTTTATTACTGATAATCAATTATTTCGTATCTGCTTGATACACAAATAGCGAATGCTATGGTAGAAAGTTGTTGGTAACGATTGGGCGATTTCAAGATTGTACCAAGTTTCTGCGTTATGCTTTAAATAAACAGGCTACACCTCGGCATAATTAAAACAAGTTTTATTCTGCTCTTGGTTTGCACTGTCTTTGTCAAATAGCTCTGATACAAAAGTAGCCAAATTCCTTGATTGAGCAAAGAGTTTGGCTACTTTTGTAGTTATAATTCCATTTTATGGTCATAATTGGTCATAATTGGTCATAATTTATATACCAAGTTCTGCCTTCTATTGATATTATCTTATTTTCCCTCATATCAGAAAGAATATGACCCAACATACGTTCTTGTTGCTCATGTGTCTTATTCTGAGGCAATACTTCTTTCAGATATTCGAGAATGGCATCACGCTTTGCTCCTATAGGACCTGCATTCTGCAAATATTGTATAATCATGTGCTGAATCTTTGCCTTATCAAGTCCCTTGTTTCGAGTGTATTCCGGTAATTGGCGAGTCTTTTTAGCCACATCAATAGAAATGCGGTAATCTGTTATATCCCCTTCCAACAATCCTTTTTCAAATAGAGAAACTACATTA
>JAFURM010000047.1 GCA_017471925.1 Bacteroides sp. | reverse complement strand
GCCTGTCTATGCCTATGTAGGTGCCGGTTATGGCACACGCACCCTGGCCTGGGAGACCGAAGAGGGCGAGTGGGTGAAGAACACCGACCACTCCGCTTCGGGCATCGCCGCCGAAATCGGTGCCATCGGACGCTACAAGAGTTGCGCCCTCTCCTTAGGCGTGCAGACCATCAACTTCAAGTACATGGAGCTGAGCGTGGGCGTGGGATTCTTCTTCTAACCAACCATCCAATCCAATCATCCAAACAACATTCATCATGAAACATATACCTTATATATTATTAGGCGGCCTGCTCCTCCTGTTGGCAGCAGCCTGCGAAAAGGACACCGAAGCCACAACCTTCGCGCCCCAAGTGACCACAGGCACGGCCACAGATGTTTACCGTATGAGTGCCACGCTGTCGGGCAAGATTGTCAAGACTGATGCCACCCCGATAGAACGTTTCGGCATTCTTCTTTCTGAATTTCCAAGCATGGCAGAAAGTAAGGAACTGAACTCAACTATGTACGGGGACGGAGGTGACTTCGAAGAACGAGTAGAGAACCTGGAGCCAAACAAGGTCTACTACTTCTGCGCCTATGCCTACAGCGGTCACAGCACTGTGCGTGGCGAGATACGCAGCTTCTCCACCTCAGAAAGCAGTGTACCGATTCTTGGCGAAATATTTATCGAAGAAGTCACCGAAACAAGCATTACGCTCTCCGCTACCATCAATGATAACGGCGGCAGCGAAATCATCATGAGTGGTTTCTGCTATGCAGAGGGATATGGCAAGGTGCCAACTCTGGCAGACATGACAAAGAACACTTCCGACCCCAACAATAACCATTTTAGCGTCACTATCACCGGACTGACTCCCGGAACGTACTATCAGATACGCGGATATGCCGCTTCCGAATACGGAGTGGGCTACAGCAGGATGCTGGACGCCTTACTCGATGCGAGGGCTCTCCCCGTAGTCAGCAACATAACATGCCAGGATTCCACGTTCAACAGCATCACGGTGGCTGCAAGTATTACCTATACCGGATCTACAGCCGTGACCGATGCAGGTTTCTGCTACAGCAGCTGGACAGAACCGGACATAAGTGACAACACCATTTCTCTCGGCGCGCCAAACGGTTCCTTCTCCGCGCTCATTGACGGACTGACGACCGGCGACACCTACTACATCCGTGCCTATGCCAAGAACGATAACGGCACAAGCTACAGCGACACTTACGTCTATACTCCCACCAATCCTGAAGATGAGACACCTACCATCAACGACATGCCGATTCTGGGTTGGGAATAACCTTCTACCCTTCCCCACAGGGAAACGAGCGATATTGATTTAATGACAGTTGACAATTAACTAACAGAAGATATGAAAATGAGATATATGACACTCGGACTGCTTGCCCTCATGGCTGCAGGCTGTTCCAACGAAGCACTTGAGGAAGTATCGGCCATCCGTCCCGCCAACGGAGAGGTGCAGATTGCCGCTACCATCAGCCAGGGCGGCAACACCCGCGTAGCCTTTACCCCGGACGTGAACGTCGTCCATGCCGGATGGGAACATGAAGACACCATCACCCTCTACACCGAGGAACAGGGCAGGCTGTACTATGTGGCCTCGACCTATGAAAACGATACCGTCTTCGTCCCCACCGATGAAAAGCTGACCAATATAGAGGGCACTACCGTCTATGCCTGCTATCCGGCGATGGAGGATGCGGACTATTTCCACATCAATCTGCCGGAGACCTATTGTTCGTTTTATGGCAACTCCAATTCCGACAAAGAAGAGCCGAATGTACCCAACAAAGGAAAACATTGCCCCTTCCTCTACGCCAAGGGAGTCATCAAGAACGGTGTGGTGAAACTGGAATTCAACCACCTGTTTGCCTACCTGAAGCTGAACATCAAAGCCGAAGTCTTGAAAAACAAGGCGAGCAAACGCATCCAGGCCATTCAGCTCGACGTGACGGACAATCGTCCTTTGAGTACCTATCATGCCTCCTTCAACCTGCATGACCAGGTGCTTACCCATAACGGCATAAACTCGGGCATAAGCGTCTATCGCACACACAACTTCAGTGAAGGCGACCTGGAAGTATTCATCCCTGTCCTCCCCATGGAAGCCGGCCCCACGATGAGCATCAAACTGCAGCAAGTAAGCGGTGACACCCACACTACCCTCTACACCATGAAGAAGCTTCTTCCAAGCACCGGTTTCCTTGCCGGCCATGTCCACGAGCTGACGTTGGGCACGCAAGAAACGGTAGAGGTAGCCTACCTGGTAGATGGCCCTACATTCAACACTCGAATCAAGAGCCTATCGGGAAATGACAATCTGAGCGACAAGGACAACAATATCACCCAAATCGTATTCAAGACCGAAGTCAACGAAACGATGACGGGAAAGAGCGTAGAAGTCTCCACCGACAAGTCCGAAGGAGAAATCCACGCTTCGCTCAACGAGTCGGACGGCGTATTGACCATATACACCTCGGCCAAAGCAATAGAGATAGCGGATGCAAGCAAGCTGTTCTATAATCTGGCCGCACTGAAAAGCATTGACTGGGGCAGCGTCAAAGTCAGTGAAAGCACAACGAATACGCGCGGCATGTTCAGCGGTTGCAGCCTATTGAGCAATCCAGACGTTTCTGACTGGAACACCTCCAACGTAACGGACATGAGCTACATGTTCGACGGCTGCAGCAACATCTATGCTTTGGAACTCGCCTCCTGGGATGTCTCCAAGGTGACCAATATGAGCGGCATGTTCAGTGGTTGCGCGGAATTGGATACCCCCGATGTTTCCCAATGGAACACCGCTAACGTAACGGACATGAGCGGCATGTTCAGCGGCTGCAGCTTTATGCTCTCTCTGCCACTTGCCGACTGGGATGTATCCAAGGTAACGGATATGAGCGATATGTTCTACAACTGTACCCATCTGAAGCAAGCGGATGTTGCCCGATGGGAGACTTCCAGCGTAACGGACATGAGCTACATGTTCAGCGGCTGCCAATCCATGACCTCACCGGAACTCTCCGCATGGGATGTGTCCAAGGTGACAAACATGAGATATATGTTCCACAATTGCGGTTACACCTCTTTAGACCTGTCCGGTTGGAACGTATCAAGGGTAACGGACATGTCCGCCATGTTCAATGGCTATTCCGAAGAGGGTCTGGGGGCTTTGGATCTGTCCGGATGGGACGTTTCCAAGGTAGAGAATCCGGGCAAGATATTCAATGGCAATACCCATATACAATCCCTGAATGTCTCCAATTGGAATATATCCAATGCGACAAGCCTGACAGAGATGTTCCAAGGTTGCGAGAACCTGACTTCGTTGGACCTTTCCACATGGGATGTTTCCAACGTAACGGACATGTATGGCCTGTTCAACGGTTGCAGCAACCTGCAATCTTTGGATGTTTCCACATGGGATGTCTCCAAGGTGAAAGAGATGGGGCGGATGTTCAAGAACTGCTCCATGCAGTCACTGGATATCTCTACATGGAACGTCTCCAGGGTAACAGGCATGACAGAGATGTTCCAAGGTTGCGGGAATCTGACCTCATTGGACCTTTCGGCATGGAATGTATCCAGAACGACAGACATGGGCAGCATGTTCCGCCACTGCAACTCGCTAAGTGCACTGAACATATCAGGATGGAGCCTGTATGAGAACGTTGAATGCGACAGCATGTTCGACAGAAACGGTTCTCCCGTCCACTGCACCATCACCGCCACACAAGCCACACAGGAGGCATTGACGAGCAAATGTACCATAGATGACACGTTCAGCTGGGTCATCGTGGATTAACGATTAGCGGCAAATCCCGTCCGACGCCTACGGGCGCACGACGGTAACTGAATGAAATCGTGCCAATTTGCAAGCCCAGGCACGGATTACACGGAACTTCACGGAATTATATAGTATATAAACCGTTTTATCCGTGCCATCCGTGCCTTTAATATATATGAATGGCAACATGCCCTATAGACGCAGAGGGAAACGCCTTATAGGCGCAAAGGGCAATGCGTTATAGAAGATAGGCGGGATGCATAGTAAGGCAATGGCGGGAGGGTGTATAGCGCGACGCCTTTCACAATAGAAAAAACACACGAACAGGAAGCGGATAGTAGTATTTTCGCACTATTACTTGAAAGCTGCGTCATTTTTTCTACCTTTGCTCCGTGAATGAACCGATAACATAATACGTGATGAAGAAACTATTCATTTCCTTAGCCACGCTCTCCATGCTCCTGATGGGATGTGGCTCCGTGCCTGTAACCGGCAGGAAGCAGGTGTTGCTGGTGTCCGACCAGGAGGTGCTGGCCTCCAGCCTGACACAATACAATGCCTACATGCAGAGTGCACCACGCTCGGCCAAGACCACCCAGTCGGCCCAGGTGACTCGTGTAGGCAAGCGGATAGCCGCCGCTACCGAACAGTATCTGCGCGAAAACGGACTGGCTTCCGAAGTAGAGAACTTCTCGTGGGAGTTCAATCTGGTGAAGGACAGTCAAATCAATGCCTTCTGTATGCCCGGCGGTAAGATTGTGGTCTATGAAGGACTGATGAACATCGTTGCGTCGGACGACGAACTGGCAGTGGTCATCGGGCATGAAGTGGCCCATGCCGTAGCCAAGCACAGCAACGAGCGCATGAGCCAGCAGATGCTGACACAATATGGCGCACAGATATTGAGCCAGTCGCTCTCCAAGAAGAGTGCGGCCGTGCAGACACTGGCCAACTCGGTCTACGGCATCGGTGCACAGTATGGCGTGATGCTCCCCTTCTCGCGCCAGCATGAGACGGAGGCCGACTACATGGGCCTTATCTTCATGCGCATGGCCGGATATGACCCCGACGTGGCCGTGAACTTCTGGCAGAAGATGTCGGCCAGCGGCAGCAGCAGTGTGCCCGAGTTCATGAGCACGCACCCCAATGACGAACGCCGCATCAGCGACATACAGAAGGCCCTGCCAGAGATAAAGGCCAAGTATGGCGCACAGTGAAAGCAAATGAGACAGTAGAAGCTAAACCCAATCACTTATGCATACGAAACTATACCCCCTTATACTCTCTGCCGCCCTGTTGTGCAGTGCCTGTGGCAGCAACCAGATGGTATCGGGCGACCCCGGTGCCGTATTTGCCGGAGCATCCATCGGCGGCAATGTGGGCAGTGCGCTGGGTGGCCTGATAGGTGGTAGCACCGGCGGATGGCGAGGCAGCTATAACGGCTCGGCCATAGGAACCATTGTGGGCACCCTGGCCGGAGCAGCCATAGGCAATGCCATGACCACGCCTAAAGAGTCGCGTCAGAAGACGGTTCGGGACGATACCTATTATGACAACCGTGAGGAGAACTACACCGAGCCGGCCGAAGTGGAGGAGATAGGCTCTCCCCTCAACGCCCTGAAGATACAACGTATGCGCTTCATTGATGACAATCGCAACCATGTGGTGGAGTCGGAAGAGAGCAGCAAGATTATCTTCGACATCATGAACGAAGGCGACCGGACAGTCCGCAACGTGGTGCCTGTGGTGAGCGAAGTAAGCGGCATGAAGCGCATCGGCATCTCGCCTTCCGTCATGGTAGAGGAGATTCTGCCTCACGGCGGAGTGAAGTACACCGCCACTCTGAGAGCCGGCAAGCGCATCAAGACGGGCGAGATGATTATCCGCATTGCCGTGACCGACGAGTATGGCCGGGAGTATGACTGGCAAGAGTTTACCCTGCCTACCCAACGCTGACACACTCTCACCCTTCACCCCACACCCATGAACGCCTCTCCTGCCACAACGCTTCACCTCTTCCCCCAAGGGGCTACGGCATGCCTGCCTGCACGCTTCACCTATCCCTTCTGCTACACGCCCCATCCGCTCTGTGTGCGTGCCGCCCATGAGGTCATGGACTATCTCTCCACCCGTGAAGAGTGGCAGGAGGAGCTGGCACAAGGCAAGATGTTCGGCGTGCTGGTGGTAGAGACACCCCGTGGAGAGACGGGATATGTCGCCGCCTTTTCAGGCATCCTGGCCGGCAGCAACCATCACGACTTCTTCGTACCGCCGGTCTATGACCTGCTGCAGCCCGATGGGTTCTTCAAGCAGGAAGAGGAACAGATTTCGGCCATTAACCGCCGCATCAGCGACATGCAGCAGAGCGACAGCTTCAAGAGTGCCGAGACCGGACTGGAACGTCTGCAGCTGTGTCGCGAGCAGGAGCTTCAACAGGCCCGACAAGCGATGAAGGCAGCCAAGGCCCGGCGTGATGCCCGCCGACAGGAGGGGAATCTTTCGCCTGACGAAGCAGCCGCCCTGATTCGCGAAAGCCAATTCCAAAAAGCCGAATACAAGCGCATGGAGCAGGCCTGGAGGGAGAGAATCGAACAGGCCAAAGCAGCCTGCATAGAGGACAGGGAAGCCATCAGCCGCCTGAAGGAAGAGCGCAAGAGACGCTCCGCAGCCCTGCAGCAACGGCTCTTTGCCCGCTTTGAGCTGCTGAATGCCAGGGGAGAGCGCAAGAACCTGTGTGACATCTTTGCCGATACCGTACACAAGACTCCCCCTGCCGGTGCGGGTGAATGTGCCGCGCCCAAGCTGCTGCAATACGCCTACCTGCAAGGATGGCAGCCCAAGGCTATGGCCGAGTTCTGGTGGGGCAACCCGCCACGAAGCGAGGTGCGCCGTCACGGCCACTACTACCCGGCCTGCAAGGGCAAGTGCGGTCCCATACTGGCCCACATGCTGCAAGGATTGCAGGTGGAGGGAAACCCGCTGGTCGAAGAGGCCCGTCACAGTGAGGAGACATTGGAAATCATCTATGAAGACGAATGGATGGCTGTCGTCAACAAACCACCGGGCCTGCTTTCCGTTCCCGGCAAGGAGGAGGTAGCCTCGGTAGCCTCCCTGATGGCCCGCCGTTACCCCGAAGCCACAGGTCCCCTGATTGTCCACCGTTTAGACATGGGTACATCGGGACTGTTGGTCATCGCCAAGGACAAGGAGACGCACCAACGCCTGCAGGCCCTCTTCGAGAAGCGCAAGGTGCAGAAACGCTACATTGCCGTGTTAGAGGGATGCATCGATACCACGGAGGGTGAAGTCAGCCTGCCGCTCCGTCCCGACCATCTGGACCGTCCGCGCCAAGTAGTAGACACCGTACACGGCAAGCCTGCACTCACCCGCTATCGGGTGCTGAAACAGGAGAACGGATGCACCCGCATCGCCTTCTATCCGTTGACAGGACGCACCCACCAGCTGCGTCTGCATGCCGCCCATCCCGACGGACTGAACTGTCCCATCAAGGGTGACGAACTCTATGGCACCAAGGCCGCCCGTCTCTACCTGCATGCCGACAGGCTGGTACTTCCCCACCCCATCACCGGTGCATGGCTCACGCTGAGCTGTCCGCCGACGTTCTAAGTATTCTCCCCTCTTCCATATAGAGCATGGATAGCCCCAGTTCATGAACCATCTCCATGTCGTGTGTAGCAATGAAGCAGGTGTGGCGGAAGCCGCCAATCAGTTCCATCAGTTGCTGTCGTGCCCGCCGGTCAAGCCCCGAGGTAGGCTCGTCCATGACCAGGATATCCGGCTCCATGGAGAGTACGGAGGCAATGGCTACCCGACGTTTCTCACCTCCCGAGAGTTGCATCCCCGTGCGATGACGCAGTTCCCAGGCTCCTACGCTGCGCAAGGCCTGCTCCACCCTGCGTTCCACCTCCTCGCGTGGCAAGCGCATGTTCAACGGCCCGAAAGCCACATCATCGGCCACCGTAGGCATGAAGAGTTGGTCATCAGGCGATTGGAAGAGTAGTCCTACCCGCTGTCTGACCAGCGGAAGCGTGTGTCGCTCCACCGGAATGTCACCTACCACCACCCTGCCGCTCTCGGGCAGGAGCAGTCCGTTGGTATGGAGCAACAGGGTAGACTTCCCCGCACCATTATCACCCACCAAGGCCACCTTCTCGCCATGATGCAGGCAGAAGGAGACCCCTCGCAGGGCTTCGTGACCATCGGGATAACGATAGTGCACCTTCTCAAAACGCAGATAGTGATGGCTCATGGGAAACAGGTTTTGTAAAGTCTATACGGTCAGTCGTGACAAATGCCAGTTGAGCACTGTCCAAAAGAGAAGGAAAAGGGTGTCGCGCCACTGCCAACGGGCATGAGGAAGCAACAGTGGAAGTTCGCCCGTAAAGCCGCGTGCCAGCATGGCCCGGTGTATACGTCCTGCACGCTCCACGGCACGCAGTAACAGTCGACCTACAAACACACCCCACATGCCGAGGGGATAGTTCTTGCGTCCATAGCCGCGCGAGGCCCAAGCCCGACTCATGGCAAGTGCCTCCTGTAGCAGCAGACCCAGATAGCGATAGAGGAAGAAGAGCTGGGTACTGAACACTGAGGGCATCCCCAAGCGTCGGAAGGCGTGACACAAGGCATAGAATCCGGTGCTCTCCACCAACAGCAGCAGGGCCTGCATGGAGAGCAGACCACGCAAGAGCAGTGCCGACAACGTAATCCATCCCCGGTTCACCTCCACCTCCATCACACGGAAGACCACCTGCCTGTCCGTCAAAGGATTGAAGAGAGCTACGCCGAGCAACAGGGGAAGCACCACGAGAGAACGCCTCAGCAGGCGACCATAGGAGATGCCCGCCAACGTGCTGCAGGCCAACGGATAGGTCAGCATGAGGAGCACACCGTCCGGCTTAGTCAGCGGGATGGAGAGCAGACAGAAGAGATAGGCCACCGTAACCGCCAGCTTGGCTCGTGCATCGGTCCGTTGGAGCCATGAGGAGCCATCGGCCGTTTGCTCCATCCGTCTCAATCCCTCTATGGCCTGTTCCAACCGTTTCATTACGTTCCTCCCATCATTGCAATGCCTCACCGGCCACCTGCTCCACCGACCACTCCAACCCATCGGGCAAGGCAGAGGCTATCCACCAGGCAAAACCTGCCAACAGCAAGGCTGCCAGGAAGAGACCTGCCCAAAGGTGCCAACGAGGAGAAGCAACCGTCACCCTGCGGGAATCCGTGGAAGCGGAGAACGGTACAGGCCAAAGCATACCGCTTCGCTGTTGTCTCACGAAGCCCAGGAGCGTAGCTGTAGCCACTCCCTCACAGAGACCGATGGGCAGATGAATGGCCAGCATGAAGAGCAGGAAGCGGAAAAAGGGCAAGGCGGTGATGCCCGACAAAGAGGTCTCGACAGCCACACATACGGCTCCCAGTTCCAAAGTAGCCACACAAGTGACCAAGGAAGCGGCAAACAGGCGGCGTCTGGAAGCACCGTTACCTGCCAACGGACGGAAGAGCAACGGATAGGCCAACAGAGTGCTGCAGGCTGCCATGTTGAAGATGTTGCATCCCAAGGCCATCAGTCCGCCATCGGCAAACAGCAGACACTGAATCACAATGACCGAAGTCAGTACCAGAAAACCGCCCCACGGTCCCAAGAGCGAGGCCAGCAACACCCCTCCCACAAGGTGACCGCTCGCTCCCGTACCGGGAATGGCAAAGTTCAGCATCTGGACGGCAAAGACAAAAGCGCCCATGACTCCCATCAGGGGGACGACAGCTTCATCATCTGCCTGTTTCACCCGTCGGGCTGCCACCACAAGCAACACCCCCGACACCACTCCCATGCTCCCCGCTACTACCGGGGAGACCAGTGCATCCGTCATGTGCATGGCCCGTCCTTTTTATGCCAGTGGGAATGGTCGGCCTTAAAGGCATCAAACTTGTAGAGCGGCAGCAGGAAAAGCCAGGTCGTCAGGCAGAAGGGAACCGTAAAGGTGGGTAGTCCCCAAGGCAGAAACCAGGTATCCATAGCAGCCTGTACGAAGCAGGTCATCACCACCCCGGCCAAGGCCCATAAGGCCGAACGCAGTCCGGGCCGATAGAAAGTACAACCCAAGGCGATGCCCGTCAGCACGGGACTGAAGCCATAGAGACCGTTGGCAATGTCGCTACCCGGAGCCTGATAGAGCAGGGCCACCAGCACTCCTACGGCCGAACCGATAGCCGCCCACAATGCCGCCCACCTGTTGCTCACCAACAGAGCCAGCAGGAAGAAGAGGCCGGTCACCCAGGAGTTCACCAGGAACACCTGCGAAATGCCCCGCAGCCAATAGACCAGCAGGTCAAGAAGAGAGGTGCCCACAGCTGTGGAAAAGTGCATGGTCAGTTCCGGTGCCGAAAGATATTCGGCAGGCAGGCCATCCAACATGCGGGTGGCCAAGAGGAAAAGCCACGACAAGAAGACGAAGGGAAAGGTCAGCGAATTGACCTTCCATGGGGCCATGACATGATTGAAGCCTGTGCGTACCCACGTCGTGGCCGCTGCAGCCAATACCAGAGCCAGCCACATGAGCGGCGAGTTGCCCAAGAAGGTGGGGAAGGCACAGCCCACCAGAATGCCGTTGAAGCCCCACAGCCCTGCACGTCCCTCGGCATGAGGCTCATGCAACAAATATCCGGCCCAGGTGGAGACCGACAGGCCCACCAATGCACCCCAGGCCACGATGTCCCGGCCGCTCTCCATAGCTCCCCAGAAGATACCGCAAAGGAACAGCAGGCCCGTCCACTCGCTGCCCTGAAACATCACTTGTCCCGCCCCTTTCAACAGGGTGCGGAGAGTTAATTCCAATTTCGTTTTCATCTTACTGTTAGTTTGGTATAAATTCACTTTCTATAGGTCGTGTGTACTTAGAGTCTTCCCCTCCACGGGAATTCCCGAGGCAGGGGTCTTCCCTTCACTTGCTGCCTGACGAGGGAGGCAAAGGTTCTGACCTGCCGCTTCACCGGTTCCGACTCCATGCCCAAGACCTTGTAGAGCAATCCGCAGGCAGAAGGCAGGCGGGTCACTCCGGCAGCCAACAGTCGCCGATGGTCTATGAAAGCCTCGGTCTGCTGATAGACGGCCTCCGCCTGTTCGGGAGGGGTCAGTAGCAGCACGTTGGCAAAGACATCATAATCGGCCATGACTCCCAAGGCACGGGGCGAATGGTCGGCGGGTGCAATGACCAGCTTTTCCCGGAAGAGTTGTTCGCCATCGGGACGCTCGCCATGCGTGGTTATCGACAACACATCATAGGCAAACTGTTCCTTCCTGACATAATGCTTGCGGCCACCAGTGAAGATTTCGGCATAGAGCAGGGTAGCCGTAGGGTGTACGGTCAGGCGGGTGTCGCTGACAAAGCGGGCATGCAGACAGGGAATGACCGGTTCGGGCAGATACTCTAAGTAAGCCTCTGCATCGAGTTCCAAATGTTGGGTCAGGGCCGAGTGGTTGTAGCGCATCTCGGCCAGCTTGGTGGCAGCACCGGTAGCAACGTGGGCACAGGCTCCCCGTTCCAGGCATATCTCCTGCTCGTAGCGGTCACCATCCACGTTGGGGCCTCCCGAGGAGAGGATGTAGACACAGGGCAGCTGTGGCCACTCTTCGTCAAAGTAGAGGGCCTGCTGCACAATGAGGGGTGCCCTGCGTTCCAGATGACGAAGGATGGAACGTCCGTTGCCGTCCTGTTCAAAGCGCAGGCGGAGGCGGCCGTGCTTGCCGGGAGCACCAGCCGGCATGGCCGGTGGCTCTTGGCAGTAGGGAATGATTTCGCGAAGCATAGGCTATGGGATGAAAAGGGCCATACGTCTGATCAGTGTCACCAGTTCTTCTATTCCCTCCCCGGTCATGCAGTTAGTGAAGAGGAAGGGCTTGCCCGGACGCATGATTTCGGAGTCGTGGCGCATCACCTCCAGCGAAGCGTTCACGTAAGGAGCCAGGTCGGTCTTGTTGATGACCAGTATGTCCGACTGGGAGATACCAGGGCCGTCCTTGCGCGGAATCTTGTCACCTGCCGCCACGTCTATGACGTAGATGAAGAAATCCACCAAGGCCGGACTGAAGGTAAGGGTCAGGTTGTCTCCCCCCGACTCTATCAATACAATGTCTGCATCGGGAAACTTACGCTCCATCTCCTCCACGGCAGCCAGATTCATGGAGGGGTCTTCACGCACTGCCGTGTGGGGACAGGCTCCTGTTTCCACTCCGATGATACGCTCTTCCATCAATATTCCCTTCAACATCTTGCGCACGTGCTTGGCATCCTCGGTCGTCACGATGTCGTTGGTCACAATCAATACCTTCAACCCCAGATTGAGCAGGCGGGGCGTGATGGCTTCAATGAGGGCGGTCTTGCCGGAACCTACCGGTCCGCCCACTCCTATTCTACATGTACTCATAATTTTCCGTTCAATTCATAAACATACGCATACGCCCCTTCTCGTGCAGGGAAGCCAGAATGTCGGCCTGGGGCATAAAGGCCTGCATCTCGTCCAGGGCATAGTGGCGCACCTCTTCATAAAGGTCCCGGGTAGCGGCGGCCTGACGGTAGAGGATGGCCTGGGTGTCATAATGGGAGACCTTGATACAGCGCAGGGCTGCCCCCAGCATCATGCCGGCCACACCATACTGATGGGAGGCGAACAGTTGCTCCTCGTCCATACCGGCCAAGGCAAACACCACCCCCTGGGCCACCGGATAGCAACCGGGAGAGTCTCCCAGCTTCACTGCCTCGATCCAATCGGCCAGCCACTCATGGGGCAGGACGGCCAAGGCCAACTCAGCCAGTTTCCGTCCCATACGTCGGAGCATCAGACGTGACTCTTCGTTCATCTTGCTGCGTAACAGGGCGGCATCGGTCAGCACCAATGCTTCCATGTCGCGCCTGCAGGCTGCCCTATGGGCATGAAGAGCGGCCACACCATCACTGAGAGCAGCCTGACGCACCATTGTGCCCACATAGCGTTGCAAGGTGTCGGCATCGTGCACAATACCCTCATGCACAGCCGTCTCCAAACCATTGGAAAAGGAGAAGGTGCCTACAGGCAAGGCCGAGTCCGTGAACTGCAACAGCCTCATCAGCACCTCCATCCGCTGTTTCTTCTCCATGAGCCTCGCCTCCTGCTAAAGATGATGATGCGGATAGCGCACCCGCACCGGCTGACGTTTAGGCTCAGGAGCAGACGGGGCATGGGAATGACTCTCCCGCCCTGCACCGCCAAAGAGACGACGCACTTCATGAGGGGCCAGATAGGGGATGATTTCACTTCCCTGATGGAAATCATACTCTACCCCTTCCAGATGATGGGTCTGCATCACACTGAGCATCACCTTCTTGTCCACCGTGAGCGGAACGTAGATGTTCATGCCCTTCACCACGGCTGGCCAGTGCTGGTTGCCAATGGCATGGCCCAGCTCTGCCGCCACACGGATGACCTCCTCCACCCCTTTCTTCTTCAGTGCCGAGAGGTTCATGACCAGTACGGGACTGAGCGACAGGCTCACCACCAGGGCTTTTCCCTCATCGGGACGATAGAGCAGGATGTCGCCGTCGGCCACCTGCACATGTCGCTTCAGGGCCACGGGATACTCCTCTCCATGCTCGCTCCTGGCCAGGAAACGGCTCTTCTGGGCTGTCCACTGATCCAAACGTACCACGTCCACCTCCATGTTCTCTAACCGTTTCTTCCATTCGGGCGAACGGCTGTTTCCGATGATTTCTTCAATGACTACCATAAGGCTTTCGTTTTTGTCATTCAACTGAACCAATACAACTGTCCCAAGGCGAAACTCTCTGCAGGCGGCACGTAGGCACGCTCTCCGTCTATCCGCACTTCAAAGGTTTCGGGATTCACCTCTATGCGGGGAGTGGCTTCGTTGCGCAGCATGTCCTGCTTGGTGAGCTGACGGGTGCGTCTCACGGGTAGCACCTGACGCTGCAGGCCCAGGCGTTCCTTGATGCCCAGTTCACTGGCCGCACGGGAGACAAAGGAGATGTTCGTCCGTGGCATGGCCTGACCGAAACCACCGAACATGGGTCGATAGAGGCAAGGCTGAGGAGTGGGCAGCGAGGCGTTGGGGTCTCCCACATTGGCCCAGCTGATGACACCACCCTTGATGACCATCTTGGGCTTGGCGGCAAAGAACTCCGGCTCCCACAGCACAAGGTCGGCCATCTTGCCCTTCTCCACCGAACCGAGCACATCACTGATGCCGTAGCAGATAGCGGGATTCAGGGTTATCTTGGCTATGTAGCGCAGGACACGGAAGTTGTCATTGCCTTCGGCATCCTCGGCCAGGCATCCCCTGACCTTCTTCATATAGGAGGCCATCTGGAAGGTGCGCATGAAGGACTCGCCCACACGGCCCATGGCCTGCGAGTCGGAGGAGACCATGGAGAGCACGCCCAGGTCGTGAAGGACATTCTCGGCCGCCTGTGTCTCGGGACGCACCCGACTCTCAGCGAAAGCCACGTCGCTGGGTATCTTCGGGTTGAGGTTGTGGCACACCATAATCATGTCGAACAGTTCGGCCTGTGAGTTGATGCCGAAGGGAAGCGTGGGATTGGTGGAAGAAGGGAGCACATTGGCCATCGCCGCTACCTTCAGCAGGTCGGGAGCATGTCCGCCGCCGGCCCCTTCCGTGTGATAGGTGTGGATGGTGCGTCCGTCTATGGCGGCAATGGTATCCTCCACATAACCGCCTTCGTTCAGAGTGTCGGTATGGATGGCCACCTGCACGTCATACTTGTCGGCCACAGCCATCGCTGTGCGTATGGCTGCCGGTGTGGAGCCCCAGTCTTCATGAATCTTCAGGGCACAGGCACCGCTCTCTATCTGCTCCTCAATGGGTTGTGCCACCGAACAGTTGCCCTTGCCCATGAAGCCCACGTTGACGGGCAGTCCTTCGGCTGCCTGTAACATCCTGGCCATGTTCCATCCGCCACCGGTAATGGTGGTACCGTTGGTTCCGTCCGTAGGCCCGAGTCCGCCGCCCATCAGGGTGGTGATGCCGTTGCTCAAAGCGGCATAAGCCTGCTGGGGAGCGATGAAGTGTACGTGACCGTCTATACCGGCCGCCGTCAGGATGAGGTGCTCGCCGCTGATGGCATCTGTAGCCGCACCGGTGACCAGATCGGGATGTACCCCGTCCATCACGTTGGGATTACCGGCTTTACCGATACCGGCAATGCGTCCGTCCTTGATACCCACATCGGCCTTCACGACTCCCAGTTTGGCATCGATGATGGTGACATTGGTAATCACCAGGTCCAGGGCTCCTTCGTCCAGGGTCATGGTGTTGGCCAGGCCCATGCCGTCGCGGATGGTCTTGCCGCCGCCATACACCACCTCGTCGCCATAGGTTCTGAGGTCTTTCTCTATCTCTACATACAGGTCGGTGTTGCCCAGGCGAATCTTGTCGCCCACCGTGGGACCGAACAGATTGTTGTATTCTTGTCTTGAAATCGTTGCCATATCTTCTCAGTTTTTAAATCCATACTTGGCCATTCTCCTGAAGGCCTTGATACGCGCCGGCTGATAGTCGGGATGACTCTCTTCACCGGCATAGCCCATGGTGAGGCCGTTGAAGCCGATGATGCGCTGCTTGCCGCCATAGGCTGCCAGTTCCACCTCCTTCTCCTCGCCCGGCTCAAAGCGTATGGCCGTGGTGGCGGGAATGTTCAGGTGGCAGCCAAAGGCCGATTCGCGGTCGAAATCGAGGTAACGGTTCACCTCAAAGAAATGGAAATGGGAGCCTACCTGGATGGGACGGTCACCGGTGTTGCGCACCGTCAGTTTCACGCTCTTTCTGCCCACATTGTAGGCAACAGGTTCACCGGAAAGCACCACACCTCCTACGGGCACCGGTGCATCGGGCTGATAGCCCTTATTGATGGGATTGCTCATAATCATTACAGTTTAGGTCTGTTATTTATACTACCTGATGGGGTTATGTATGCTCACTAAGCGCGAGCCGTCGGTAAAGACGGCCTCTACCTGAATCAGCTTTACCATGTCGGCTACACCTTCCATCACATCGTCTTTCTTCAACACGTTGGACGCTTCGGTCATCACCTCTTCCAAGGTCTTACCTTCGCGTGCTCCCTCCAGGGCCGCCGAGCTGATGTAGGCCACCGCTTCGGGATGGTTCAGTTTCAAACCTTTCTTGAGTCGTCGTCCGGCTATGTCGCCGAGTGTCAGCAGCAATAGCTTGTCTACTTCTTTAGGAGTCAAATGCATATATGTTCAGTTTTTGGTGAATAATAAAACGGTCAGAACCTCTCTGTCTGACGAGGACTATAACGCCCTCGCATCGGAAAAGTTCCGACCGTTTCATTTCATTAAGACCGGATTAACAGACCTTGCTTCGCTGTTTCGTTGTTTTTATTTCACCAAGTTCCGCCCCACAATCACCATCACGATACCGAGCGCGATGCTCAACCCTAAGTAAAGCCCGAAGTAGAGCCACTGCTTGTTTTGCATCAGCAGGTACATGTCGTTGGAAAACGACGAAAAGGTGGTGAAACCGCCACAGAAGCCGGTGATGAGGAACACGTTCATCTGTGGAGAGATGAGGTGGGTCTTCTCCGCCAGTCCGCACAACAGACCGATGACGAAGCAACCGATGACATTTACGACAAAGGTGCCGTAGGGAAAGGGGGAGGCAAACATCCAGTGCATGAGCTTGCCTACCAGGAATCGTCCGCAGGTGCCGAGGAATCCACCCGCACCGGCGATGAGAATGGATTTAATCATATGGACATGTTGTTAAATTAAACATCGCTTGGTGACTTTAGAAACGCAAAGTTACAAAACATCTCGCATTAAACGGCGTACCCGGCGTGAAATGTATCTCGGTGACAGGCTCCGCCTCGTCGGGCAGGCGCGTCTCGGTGGCAAACTGGGCCTCCCGCCAAGCCGTATCAAACAGATTCTCTACGATGAGTCCGGCGGTAAGGTTTCTCCATGTATAGGAGGCATTCAAGTCGGTCACGCAATAGCCCTTGGCGGTGAGGGAAGCATCCTCATTGGCCGGACGGTCAGCAAGGAAGCGGGTACGTAGGTTGGCCGTCCAACCCTTGTACCGCCAGTTCAGTCCACCGACGAAGGTATGAACGGGAGCGAGCGGAATCCGGTCGGCTCCCTTCGGCTCGTCAATGCTTCGGGCATGGCTGTAGGTATAGTCGGCTTGCAGATAGAAGTCGCGCAGGAGCTCCCACCGCACGCCCAAGTCCACGCCGTAACGTCGTGTCCTTCCTCCGGCTTCCACCACCGCCTCATCGCCCACATAGACAAACTCCTGTTGCATCTTCAGATACCACAGCGAGGCATTCAGCACCAGCGAGGAACGGGGCTTCCACACGACACCCAGATCGACCCCATAAGCGGCCGGAAGCACCTCCCTGCCCTGACGTTCCACCACCACGCGGGCATCGTTGCTGTGGAAGCCCATCCCCATCTTCAGCACCCACTGCCAATGGGGAGAGGGATGCCAGGCCACATTCAGCTTGGGCGACAGGCGGGCTTTCGAGGTTTCGCGATGAGCATACTCCTCTTGCAGCCGGTCGGCATAACCGAAGCGGAAATAATCCAGCCGCAAGGCAGGATTCAGCAGCCACTTGCCCCATGTTATCTCCGCATCGGCATAGCCATAGAGGTTGCTTTCGTCCACACACCCCAGGGAGTAGGTACCGATACGCCGGCGGTTCACGGTGTGATACAGGGCCAGGTCATCCACCCGGTCATAACGGAATCCCACACCACCACGCCACTTCCAGCGGCTCTCTCCCCACGTCATGGGACGGCTGTAGCGCACATCCCCACCTGCAAGCAGACGGTTCTCCCGCTGATTAATCTGGTCGCCGTTCACGGAGTCGTTCAGGAAAAAGGTAAAGTTGGAATAGAGGTCGAAGCCATAGAGTGAGAGCCAGGCCCGGGCAGTGACATCCGCACCGTTATCCAGGGTCTGCAGCCAGGTGACGTTCAGGTTGGTGCGGCGGGTGTCACCGCCTTCCGTGTCGTCCAATGCACCGAAGCGGCTGATAAGGCCACGACGAACGGCACGCAGGGGAATCTGTCCGGAGGCATCCCAGTCACTCTGGAAGTGGGAAAGCATCAGGCTGAAGCGTGACGTTTCTCCCCAGGCGGTATACTTGGCCAAGAGGTTCAGACGATTGAAGTCCTGCGGTGCATCGAAGTAGCCGCTGGTCTGCAGGAAGGCGGTGCTGACGTAGAGGCTCCGCCGCTCATCATCCAGCAGGGAGTAGACCAAGCGCAGGCGTTGGGTGTCAAACTGTCCCACCTCCAGCGCAACCTCGTTCTCCATGCGGTCCTTGGTCTTGAAAGCCACATAGCCTGCCGTGGCCAGATTGCCTTTTTCCGCATGGTAAGGCCCCTTGTCGAAGTCAATGTGTTCAATGGTTTCGGGCTGCAGGAAGTGCAGGTCGGCATAGCCCTGTCCGTGGGCATGAGAAGTCATGTTGACCGGCATACCGTCCACAGTGATGTGAATGTCTGTGCCATGATCCAGATCAAAGCCGCGCAGGAACATCTGTTCGGCCTTTCCGCCACCGGCATGTTGGGCTATAAACAGTCCCGGCACCATACGCAGCATCTCTTGCGAGGAGTTGACGGGATTCACCTTCAGGTCCATTCTGACCAGTGCGTTCAGGTGGTTCACCCGGTTGCTCACCACCACTTCGTCCAACAATACATGCTTCAGGCTGTCTTCCGTTTGTGCCAGGAGGTCTCCTCCTCCCAGGAAAAACATCACCGACAAAAGACACAGGCTTTTCTTCATTCGTTATCAGGGTTTGGTTACATGAGCCTATAACGATGCCTGCCGCCGATTTGTTCAAGTGGGGTAGGCGAAAGCGTGCTCCACCTGCGATAATCACTAAAATGTCTTAATCAAGCAAAGTTTTAGCATCGTTTTTATTGTAATTCCGTGTCTTCGCGTAACTTTGCACCATCTATCTGGCCGACTGGATGAGACAGTTTTGTTCCCTCCTCACCTAAGGACAAAAGAATATAGGCGTTGTTTCAGAACACATCAGGCAGAAGTGCAAGTCCTACTTCCGTTTGTTTTTCTTTGTCAGGCTGCGGGCCAGCTGGGTGGCGATGGTCTTGGCAAAATAGGTCACGGCCGTGCCGAGCACGGTGGCCAGAAGTCCCTTGCCACTGCCGGACCGTTTTTTGCCGGAAGAGCGTTTGTTCTGGCGTTCCTCTTCCTTCTGTCGACGGGCCTTCTCCTTCTCGGCCGCAGCCCTTTCTGCAGCTTCGGCTGCCTGCTTCTCGGCCTCCTGACGCTGCTTCATGATGAGTTCAAAGGCCGATTCGCGATTCACGGGAGTGTCATACTTGCCGCTGATGCGGGAAGAGGCGTTGATGGCACTGCGCTGCTCGGAGGTGATGGTTCCTATCTGGCTGAGCGGGAAGAGTATCTTGGCCTTTTGCACCACGGAGGGAGCCCCCTTCTCGTCCAGGAAGGAGACCAATGCCTCACCGGTACCCAACTCCAGGATTTCACGCTCCGTCTCAAAGGCGGGATTGGGACGGAAGGTCTGTGCTGCCGACTTCACCGCTGCCTGGTCCTTGGGCGTAAAGGCACGCAGGGCATGCTGCACCCTGTTGCCACACTGGCCAAGGATGTTCTCGGGAAGGTCGGAGGGCGACTGTGAGATGAAATAGATGCCGATACCCTTGGAGCGTATCAGGCGGACAATCTGCTCTATCTTGTCGGTCAGGGCTTTGGAGGTGTCCTTGAAGAGCATGTGGGCTTCGTCGAAGAAGAAGACCATCTTGGGCAGTTCCATGTCGCCGATTTCGGGCATCTTGTCATAGATTTCCGTCAGCAGCCACATGAGGAAGGTGGAGTATAGCTTGGGCTGCAGCATCAGTTTGTCTGCCGCCAGGATGTTCATCACGCCACGTCCGCCCTCTGTCTGCAACAGGTCATAGACATCGAAGGCCGGCTCACCGAAGAACCGTTCGCCGCCCTGCTCGGCCAGTGCCAGCAGGGCACGCTGTATGGCTCCGACGGAAGCTGCCGAGATGTTGCCGTAGGAGGTAGCATAGCGCGAAGCGTTCTTGGCCACATAGTCCAGCATCAGGCGCAGGTCTTTCATGTCCACCAAGGGCAGTTGTTCGTCCTTGGCGATACGGAAGGTGAGGGTCAGGATGCTCGTCTGCGTGTCGTTCAGGTCAAGCAGGCGTGCCAGCAACATGGCCCCCATCTTCTCCACGGTGGTACGCATGGGATGTCCCTGCTCGCCATAGACGTCGAAGAAGCGCACGGGGCATCCTTCAAACGTCAGTGCGATACTGTCCACCCCCCACTCTGCACACCGCTTTTCGATGAACTTGCTCACTCCTCCCCGCTGTGAGATGCCCGACAGGTCTCCCTTCATGTCGGCCATGAAGCAGGGTACGCCGGCCTGAGAGAAGGTTTCGGCTAAAACCTGCAGAGTCACAGTCTTTCCCGTACCCGTGGCACCGGCTATCAGTCCGTGACGGTTGGCCATCTTTCCGATGATATGTATGGGGCCCTCTGCACAGTGGGCTACATAGAGCTGTCCGTCTTTATACATGGTGTGCTATCTCTTTATGCTTTGACATCAAGTTTCAGGGAGAGTTCGTCCAACTGCTTCTGATCCAGGAATCCGGGAGCATCGAGCATCACGTCGCGTCCGCTGTTGTTCTTGGGGAAGGCGATGCAGTCGCGGATGCTGTCGAGGCCGGCAAAGATGCTGACCCAACGGTCCAGTCCATAGGCCAGTCCACCATGAGGGGGTGCGCCATACTTGAAGGCGTTCATCAGGAAGCCGAACTGCTCCTGTGCCTTCTCGGGCGTAAAGCCCAGGATTTCGAACATCTTGGCCTGCAGTTGTGCGTCGTGGATACGGATGGAGCCTCCACCCAGTTCTACGCCGTTGCACACCATGTCGTAGGCATCGGCACGCACGGCTGCGGGGTCGCTGTCCAGCAAGGGGATGTCTTCGTCCTTGGGGTGCGTGAAGGGATGGTGCATGGCCATCAAGCGGCCCCCCTCGTCGCTCCATTCGAACATGGGGAAGTCCACCACCCACAGCAGGGCAAACTTGTTCTTGTCTCTCAGGCCCAGTTGGTTGCCCATCTCTAAGCGGAGTTCGCAAAGCTGCTTGCGGGTCTTCATGGCATCGTCACCGCTGAGGATGAGAATCAGGTCGCCTGGCTTGGCTCCGAAGGCCTCCTTCATCTGCTGCAGCACCTCCTGGCTGTAGAACTTGTCCACGCTGGACTTCACGTTGCCGTCGGCTTCCACACGGGCATAGGCCATACCCTTGGCTCCGATTTGCGGACGCTTCACGAAGTCGGTCAGGGCATCCAGCTGCTTGCGGGTATAGGTGGCCGCGCCTTCGGCACAGATGCCGCCGATGTAGGCCGCATTGTCAAATACGCCGAAGCCGTGTCCCTTCATGATGTCCATCAGTTCCACGAACTTCATGCCGAAGCGGAGGTCGGGTTTGTCGCTGCCGTAATACTTCATGGCATCGGCCCAGGGCATGCGTTGGAAGGGTTCGGTAAGTTCCACGCCACGCAACTCCTTGAAGAGGTACTTGGCCATGCCTTCGAAGAGGGTGATGACGTCATCCTGCTCCACGAAAGACATTTCACAGTCTATCTGCGTGAACTCAGGCTGACGGTCGGCACGCAGGTCTTCGTCGCGGAAACACTTGGCTATCTGGAAGTAGCGGTCGAATCCGCTGACCATGAGCAACTGCTTCAGCGTCTGCGGGCTTTGAGGCAGGGCATAGAACTGTCCGGGATTCATGCGCGAGGGCACCACGAAGTCGCGGGCACCTTCGGGCGTAGAGCCTACGAGGATGGGGGTTTCCACCTCAATGAAGCCCTGCTCGTCCAAATACTTGCGCACGGCAATCGTCATCTTGTGGCGCAGTTCCAGGTTATAGCGCACGTTGGCCCGACGCAGGTCCAGGTAGCGGTACTTCATGCGGATGTCGTCGCCGCCGTCGGTATTCTCCTCGATGGTGAAGGGAGGGGTAAGTGCGGCATTCAGCACGGTCAGTCCGGAGACGATGATTTCAATGTCGCCCGTGGGAATGTGTGCGTTCTTGCTGAAACGCTCGCTCACGGTGCCCGTCACCTGAATGACGTATTCACGTCCCAATCGGTTGGCCTGCTCGCACAGGGTAGCATCCACCTCTTCATTGAACACCAATTGGGTAATGCCATAGCGGTCGCGGAGGTCTACAAAGGTCATTCCGCCCATCTTGCGGCTGCGCTGCACCCATCCGGCCAGCGTCACCTGTCTATTAACATCGGAGATACGGAGTTCTCCACACGTGTGTGATCTATACATTATTATATATATTATTTGGTTATTTGCTTTAGTCCGTTTATGTAGTCCTGCGCCCGTTGCAGCACGTTCATGCTGCCGTTCTCCTTCCTCACCTCGCGCGGCACGAGCACGTGCAGGGCCCTCTGCATGATTCTGACGTCGATGCTCTTCCCCATCATGACGGGGTCTCCGTCAAAGTGGGCCACTCCGGCATGGGAGCGGTGTATGCGCAGGGCCTGACAACGGAAGGTCTTGATGCGGCTGTTCTGGTCGATGGTCTTGTTGAAGAGCTGGAAAGAGAGCGACGGCACGTCCAGCATCGTGAAGGGTTCCAGGATGGTCACGTCCAGCAGGCCGTCGTTCAGGGTGGCCTGTGGGGTGATGTAGGCGTTGTTGCCATACTGTGAAGCGTTGCCGCAGGCAATGAGGAAAGCCTTGTAGCGGGTGGTGCTGCCATCCACCTCCACCTCATAGGTTTCCGGGCGGTACTTCAGGCTTTCAAAGAGGGTCTTCTCTAAATAGGTGAGAGGTCCGCGTTTGCCGGCCTGCGAGAACTTCAGGCTGACAAAGGCGTCAAAACCCACTCCGCAGGTGCAGAAGAAAGGGAGGTCATTGATTTTGCCATAGTCTATCGTGTCCACCAGTCCGTCGTTGATGATGTCAATGGCCTTCTTGGCATCCATCGGAATCTGCAGGTGGCGGGCCAGTCCGTTGCCCGAGCCGCAGGGTATGATGCCCAGGGCCGTATCGGTGTGCACCAGCGAGCGGGCAATCTCGTTGATGGTGCCGTCGCCGCCTATGGCCACCACGGCATGCACCCCCTCGGCCGCCTTTCCTGCGGCAATCTCCACCGCATGACCGGCCCTCTCGGTGTACACGATCTCACAGCTATATTTCTCCCTATCCAGCCTCTCGTCAATCCATTTCAGAATCTGCTCTTTCCCTTGCGTGCCGGATATGGGATTGATGACAAACGTTATTTTCTTCTTTTCTTCACTCATGCAAGGCTATAACTTCATATATACTTACTACAACGCTCTAATTTCATACAAAGGTAATACAAAAAACTGAAATCTACATCCAAAAAGAGAAATCTTCTCTTAAATTGCACATTTCGCGTTGAAGAGTGCATTTTTTTGGAGCAAAAGAGGTACATCCGAAGTTATTTTGTTATCTTTGCCCCCTGTTTTGGACAGTTTGCATTCAAGCGAATAAAAATATAATAAAAACTGATTTATGAGTTTATTAAAGGAAAGATATGCGAAATATGACTTGCCGCAACAATACATGGCGCAAGGTGTATATCCCTATTTTCGCGAAATCGACAGCCATCAGGATACAGAAGTAATGATGGATGGCAAAAAAGTATTAATGTTCGGCTCCAACGCCTACATGGGGCTGACCTACGACAAACGAATCATTGACGCCGCCATCGCAGCTACCGAGAAATACGGCACGGGATGCGCCGGCTCGCGCTTCCTGAACGGCACGCTGGACATCCACGTGGAACTGGAGAAAGAACTGGCTGCCTTCGTGGGCAAGGACGAGGCCCTCTGCTTCTCCACGGGCTTCACCGTGAACGAAGGCATCATCCCCGCCCTTGTGGGACGTGGCGACTACATCATCTGTGACGACCGCGACCACGCCTCCATCGTGGACGGCCGCCGCCTTTCCACAGCCACCCAGCTGAAATACAAGCACAACGACATGGAAGACCTGGAGAAGAAACTCCAGAAGTGCGAACCCGAAGCCGTGAAGCTGATTGTAGTGGACGGCGTGTTCTCCATGGAGGGCGACCTGGCCAACCTGCCCGAGATTGTCCGTCTGAAGAAGAAATACAACGCCAGCATCTACGTGGACGAAGCCCACGGTCTGGGTGTGTTCGGCAAGCAGGGACGCGGTGTCTGCGACCACTTCGGTGTGACCGACGACGTAGACCTCATCATGGGCACCTTCAGCAAGTCACTGGCTTCCATCGGCGGTTTCATCGCCGGCGACAAGGAGGTCATCAACTGGCTGCGCCACACGGCACGCTCCTACATCTTCCAGGCCAGTGCCACCCCCGCAGCTACAGCCGCCACCCGCATGGCCCTACAGATTATCCAGAACGAGCCTGAGCGCATCCAGGCCCTGTGGGACATCACCAACTATGCCTTGGAGAAGTTCCGCAATGCCGGTTTTGAAATCGGCGAGACGGAGTCGCCCATCATCCCCCTCTACGTGCGCGATGCCGAGAAGACCTTCATCGTCACCAAGCTGGCTTTCGATGAAGGCATCTTCATCAACCCCGTCATCCCGCCCGCCTGTGCTCCCCAGGACACCCTGGTACGCGTAGCCCTGATGGCCACCCACACCAAGGAGCAGGTAGACTTCGCCGTAGAAAAGCTCACCAAATGCTTCAGACAGCTGGGCATCATTGAGTAATCAGCTGACGAGTTAACACAACGAGCAGACAAGTTAATCAGAATAGGAAACGCGACAGTTCCTTCTACCTATTTCAAAGATGCCATTGCAGAATCCCCTTCTTGCAGTGGCATTTTTGCATACAAGTATTTGTTGAACCCACAAAGTAGGCCGTTCCAAAGATGGCGGGCTGTTTATACCTCACGCTGCATCACTGCAACGTGAGGCTGGTGTTATTTGACCTTCGGTCTTCTTCCTCCCTGCAAGAGTATAGCATGAAAGCATCCACTGCTCTTGCTTCGTTCGTCAGTTGTGGGTCGTGTCATAAATACGATATATATTCCCACTTGGGAGAACGAATATACATTGTCAATAATTATACTTACTTAAGCAAGACTCATCAAAACAGTTCAGATTCCGCTTTATTTACACCGCCCGAAATACCATAGGCAATCGACTTGATTCTCACTGGCAATCGGAGTGTTTCTCACTGGCAATCGGAGTGTTTCTCACTGGCAATCGGAGTGTTTCTCACTGGCAATCGGAGTGTTTCTCACTGGCAATCGACCCGATTGCCAGTGAGAAACACTCCGATTACTTTATCGTTTTACAACACGTTGATTGTTAAATTATTACGAAACCTTTGTTTTTAAAGAAAAAAGCACACCTCTAAAGTAGCTTTTGCAGCATAACGAGGATAACCGTGTATACATTTATTAATATCTTATTCTCAGGCATAACTTCGTGCTTATCCGTGCCTAAAATCTCAATGAACTGACTTATGCACAGTCCCCCCTTGCCAAGCACTTACATCTCCCACCCGGCTTGGGAGGTTTTGTGAGCAGGAGAGGCATCACCCTCGCCTGCCCTAAATCACTTACTCCGTCTTCACCAGCGTAGGATACCCATCGGTACCTGCCTCCCATTGATAAGGACATTTCTTGCCCTCGGCTGCCGAGGCGTTATAATTTCCAATGGCGGTATTCATTTCTGTGATGGCTTCTGTTACTGCCGAGGCATCGGCAAAGGAGTAGCACGCATATAGCACATCTGTCTCGTTGTTATCTGCTCCCACTCCATCCTTACTGGATATCTGTGTTCCACTTCTAAGCTCGGTGGTTTCTTTCGTCCAGCACGCATATACCGGAAGTCTATAGGCGTCGCTACCTAAAATGCCGCCAGCTGAACCTACTGATGACACCACGTTGCCCGTGTTGCCGCAGGCTATTATAATAGAACCCCAATTGCCTCCCACGACACCACCACAAATTTGTGAACGATCTGAACCTGAACCGGTAATATCGCCACTATTGAAACATCCCATCACAATTCCATCATAATTGGATCCTACGACACCACCTGATCCCCAGTTGTTATCACCAACATTAACAGTAACAGCCGCTGCATTAGTACAATCCGATATGATGCCAGAATTGTAGGCTATCACACCGGCTACCAAATTCATTCCTGAAACAGAGGAGTTGCCCGTTACATGGCAATCCGTCACTTTTCCGTTGCAATCGGCTGCCACGGTTGCCACATATTCTCCGCCGACAATGGTGGCATCCTTGAATGTGAGGTTCTTCACCTCGCTATTTAGGCCAAGGCTGACCACAAAAGCAATGTTATTTTTTCTGCGCTGTTAATATTCAGCCCGGTGATGGTATGCCCGTTGCCATCAATGGTACCTATGTATGGATAGTAAACATCTTTACTTTCACCCTCAACACAATATCCCAAAGGAGCCCAGTTGTTTTCTCCCGTTAATGTGATGTCGGCTGCCAGAGTAAGGCCAGGCATGTCTATGTCTGTGGTATATTCGGCATACCAGTCGTCATTCGTGTCATCAGTACCTGTGGAAATAATGGCTTCCGCTGCCTTGTGCCATGCCTGCAAGCCATCGGCATTGTAAACGAGGTAAGTGCCGTTCTCCACAATGTATCCGCAGTACACGGAGATATTATCTTCTTCATTGGCCAATGACTCACTGAGTTCAGAGGTTTCCATGTCAGGCAAATAAATGAATATGGTTTTAGCGGCCAATGCGGTGGCAATGGCGTTTTGCTGGCTCTCGGTAAGTGAACCGTAAATGATGACAGTGGTGATGTCGGCATTTAAATTGCTTATAGCCTTCTGCACCATCGCATCGGTAGCCAATTCGGGGAGGGAACTATGGCGTTCGTATCCAAAGGAGGACGATTTGTATTCCGTGCTTTGGAGGACAGCCACATCATCCTGTTTGCCTTCACCACCACCATCATCCGCACTGACAAGGAGATGCTCCACTACTTCTGCATCCATGCCGGCAAGAAAGACTATACGTTCAACACGCTACCTATCTGCAAGGCTATGGACGACCTGCTGGCCCTCATCCATACACAAATACACGACCGCAAGCTGAAGCTTAGCGGTATATGCCACGTGTGGAACAGCTACTTCTTCCACATGATGGTGGCCTATTATAGCAAAGATGAAATCACGGCCTTTATGCACCCCATCCTTTCGGGCGGAGCAGACTTTGAGTCGTTCATCGAGAACAACTATATCGAAGCAGGAGGCAATGTGTCGCGGCTCATCACCTTGTCGGGGCTGTCGGTGGCAACATTCAACAGCAAGTTCATCGCCATCTATGGGATGAAGCCCAAGAGGTGGCTCGACGAACAGACCAAGACTGCCATCCTCGACATGGCACAGGAACATCTTGCCACACCGGGACATATAGCCCGCAAACTTGAAATGAGCCCGCAACGCCTCAATGACTTCACCAATCGCGTCTGGGGACTCTCGGCCGGAGAGGTGGTGCGGAGGGTACAGGCAGGTGAAGCGATGGGAACTTAGGTAACAAGGAAACAAGCGACAAATGACGCTCCACAACAAACCTACATATACAGATGGACGCCCATACATGCATCGGGCGTCGCATTATACACGCTACACCCATCGTCTATACGGGCAAGGGGGAAAGAAGCAAGAGAGAAAGCGGGAGGGGGATGCTCCTTTCGGAAGAAGAGTCCGTTCTGCATTTATAAATATTTACCGATAAATCCTTATAAGAGCAGAGAGAATGAGGCAGAAATGTGTCACTGACACGACACATCCGTAACAACATCTATAACAAATATTTAGAGCATATTTTAGGGGTAAGGTGTGTCACTTTTTTGCCTATAGCCGCAAAAACAGGTTCAAGCAGGGTTATTTTGGGTAAATATCCCAAACATATCACAACACATGAAAAATTCGTTTGACAATTTGACGCCGGTGCTATCTAACTGCTCCACCTGAAAGGGAGCTGTCACGAAGTGACTGAGGTATCTCCACACAGCCAAGCAAAACTTGGTACGAATATAATCCGTCAACATATCAACGAATCAACACTCCAAGCGTGCGAAGCACATCAACGCACCGACGCATTAACGATTCCTTACATATAAGAATAAATAATCCGACATTTTAAATATTTTGCGGCTAATGACACACAAAGTGACACACCTTGCCAAAAAACAAACTATAACTTACTGAATATAAACTTTATATAACATGTGTCACCAAAGTGACACACAGAGCCGTAGAGAAGCCGTCACAAAAAGTAACCATTATATACAACTCATTAGATTATTCTTTCAATAAGTGAATGTACCCAATATCGAATCTGCACCTTAGAGTCTGTTTTTATCATCGCATTCATCACGGCCTGCGGAGGGTTTGAAGCCATCCAGTGGGTGTTCCAATTCCAGGGCGATAGTTGACACTCCCTTACGATTAACCATTGAAGGCACCTGCCCTTACGCGGCTTAGCGTCTCGGGGGTCATCAGCAGATAGGAAGCGATGTGGGAAAGCGGGGCACGCTTCACAATCTCCGGATGGTCGTGCAGCAAGCGGACGTAACGCTCATGGGCGGTCTCGAAACGATAGGCATCGGCCTTGTCCTGGGAAACAATGAGCGAGAACTCCAGAATCTTGCGATAGAGCACGTTGAGTTCCCAATAGACTTCGGTCTCCAGCATCAGCTTGTCATAGGGCAGGTAGTAGAGCGTGCCGTCTTCCAGTGCCTCCACCATCAGCCGGGTGGGGACATGCTTCAGGAGACTCTCTAAACACATGGCAATGCAGCCTTCATAGGAGAAGTGCTCGGTCACGTCCTTGCCGTTCTTGTAGTAGAACTGCCTGACCATGCCTTTTCCTACAAATACGATGTGGCGGCTCACTTCGCCCTCCTTGAGCAACAGTTCGCCCTTGGTCATGTCGCGGCGGATAAGAATCTCCTCAAGTCGCTTGCGGGCGTGAAGCGACATCTCCGGATAACGGGAATTGACGGAGGCGTTCACGGTCTCTTTCAGCAGTGTGTCCATAATCAGTAGTGTCGTTTGGTTTGCTGTGCAAAGATAAGAAGTCTGCGCCAATTTCAGGGGGTATGTCTGGATTTTATTGCCTGGGAACGTCTTTTACCGAATATATTTTAGAGCGGTTAAGATTTGATTGATAGCGTGTTATCGAGAATAGCGGGAAACGGTTACAAAAAAATGTAGTGCAAAGGCTTGCACAGTTCAAAAGTTTCGCCTACCTTTGCACCGCATTTGAGAGATAATGCGGGTTAAGGAAGTTTGGGTGAGTGGCTGAAACCACCAGTTTGCTAAACTGACGTACGGGTTTTCCGTACCGGGGGTTCGAATCCCCCAGCTTCCGCTTCCCTTAAGCAATGCACTCTTAGCTCAGTTGGTAGAGCAACTGACTCTTAATCAGTGGGTCCAGGGTTCGAATCCCTGAGGGTGTACCAGTTTGAATGGTGGATTCGTCTAGCGGCTAGGACACATGCCTCTCACGCATGGAACACGAGTTCGATTCTCGTATCCACTACAAAGTCCCAAAAGGAGTTACGATTTCCCCGTAGCTCCTTTTTTATTTATGCCTGTGCTATTCTCGGATATTGCGGGTCAGCGATATTACCTACTCTCCCACAACTTTGCAGTACCATTGGCGCAAACAAGCTTAACTTCTCTGTTCGGAATGGTTAGAGGTGTTTCCTTGCTACTATGGTCACCATTAAATATCAATATGTCTGTTTCAATAATCCACACACTGAATAAACCTTGCTCAAATCGGCAAAGGTAAAATACTGGTCGTCCAATATCATCCATTCAGAACGCTGCTTCAAAGAAAGGTTCTTAATCTCCGGAAAGAAACTAAGCGGCACTTAAGTACATGACAAAATTTGAAATATTGAGAATTTCTGTATTCTGAGCGGATTCTGTAACACCTCAGCAATTTTCTCCAGTCCATATTTGAAGATACTTTTGGCCCTCCTCCCGTTGTTCAATATTCTGATAGGTTTGATATAAGCATCCTTGTATATCCCCACTAAATATGCCCAGAGGAATGCGATGGTCATTACGGCGAAAAATCTTTCAATCCTTTCAATATCTGCTAGATGAGTGTCTTCTATGTTGAATCCGCTTGTCTTCATGGCTCTGAAAGCACTCTCTATCTGCCAACGTTCCTTGTATGAGGATGCTGCTTCTTCTGGTTTGCTATACGATACGAGAATCTGGAGTTCCATTACGCCATCCTGATTCTTCAGCCTTGCCCCCGAGAGATAGCACAGCTGGTTGTTCACATAATAGATGCGCCTCCTATACTCCGCATGTCCGTATTTCAAGTGGTTGAACATCCACCATGCCTTGAACTCCTTTCCTGTTCTGGGATCCTTGACCCGGAAGTTCTCTCTGATACGGATGTGGTAGGGTATCTGTTCCCGGTTGAGATAGGCCAACCATTCCTCTCCGACAAACTCACGGTCGGTAACCAGGCATTGGATGGATGACTTGCCGAAAAGTCTGATGAACCTTTCCATTATCTGCTTCCGCTCCAATGTGTTGGAATTACCACGCTTAGGGAGCAGACGGAACAGAAGCGGGAATGCAACTCCCTTATAGGTAACACCCAATACGAGGGCATTGATGTCAAAACTGCCGAACTG